>CBDUMN010000009.1:0-55532 GCA_965368335.1 uncultured Rhodospirillales bacterium | reverse complement strand
CCGCGAAGCGATCCTTCTGCTCGAGAACGCGCACGCCCAAACGCTCGACCGGGCACGTTCGACCGTTGGTTTCCACCACAATGCGCGACAGAACGAAATCGTAGATGCGCGCAGCACCGCCGGTGATCTGATCGCCATCTCGCAGATCTTCATCAACACCAACATCGCCGCCGCCGCCGGTGTGGTCGCCGCCATGGTCGCCACTCAGGTGATGTTTAAAAAGGTCGACCTTTCCATGGCCTTGAACGGCGCAATCGCCGGTCTGGTCTCCATCACCGCCGGCCCCGATACCCCGAGCCTCGGTATGGCCATCCTGATCGGCGCCATCGGCGGTATCCTGGTGGTTATCGCGGTACCGCTGCTTGACAGGTTCAAGATCGACGACGTGGTCGGCGCCATCTCGGCCCACCTGGTCGCCGGGATCTGGGGCACCATGGCCGTGCCGCTGACCAACAGCGACGCAAGCTTCGTCACCCAGGCCACCGGCGTGGTCGCTATCGGCGGCTTCGTTCTGGTCGCCAGCTCCATCTTCTGGTTGATCCTCAAAGCCACGGTTGGCATCCGGGTCAGCGAAGAAGACGAAGAAATGGGCCTCGATATGGCCGAGCTGGGCATGGAAGCCTACCCCGAATTCGGGCGCGGCTCCCAGAAGCTCTAAGCAGCTTTCCCCACCGGCGGGCCGCCTGCCTAACACAACCAAAGGCGGCCCCCGAACCCTCTGAGATCTCCCCGGCTTTTAAGCGCCGGGGCGATTTCCCCGATCCGCCAAAGGCCCCTTACCCTCTGACGGATTCGGGAAATCGGACAAACGGCAAGGAGGCCGACAGACCAGAATTCAACCCGCCAATCCCTTGGCTAACCTTACCGGAAGACCTCTTCGGATCTTCGCGGAGAGTGTCTTCCGGTCTTCTTTTTCCGAACATCGTCTGCCTATTAATTAGGCGGGTCATGGGTGTTTGATGCCTATTTATTAGGCTTTTGTCTCGACGGAATCCACAATCGTTCCTTTCAAAATTTTCCGTTTATCGCAGATTTACAGGCCTTTTCGCCGCTCCTTCTCAACTGGCATGGTTCTTGAGACTCCCGCGCTCAGTTCCGCTCCCGGGACGAATCGCCTTCGGTGGTGAGGGCAGAAAGAAAACCCGGGAGCGCAGCCATTTAAAAAGGGGATTAACATGCAACCGGGTTCCGACGTTTTCTTCGTCCTCATGGGAGCGATTATGGTTCTCGCCATGCACGGCGGCTTCGCCTTTCTTGAAGTGGGCACCGTGCGGCGTAAAAACCAAGTCAACGCACTGATCAAAATCATCGTCGACTTGGCCGTTTCCACAGTCAGCTATTTTTTCATCGGTTACGCCGTCGCCTACGGCATCGACTTCCTGGTCGACGCGCAGGTGCTTTCGGGCGTTAAAAAAGCGCCCGGCTATGAATTCGCTTCAAACGGCTACGACCTGGTTAAATTCTTCTTCCTGATGACCTTCGCCGCCGCCATTCCGGCGATTATTTCGGGCGGCATCGCCGAGCGCGCTAAGTTCTGGCCGCAGCTCGCCGCCACCGCCATTCTGGTCGGCATCGTCTATCCCCTGTTTGAAGGCATGGTCTGGGGCAGCCGCCTCGGTTTTCAGGAGATGATCGAAACCAACTTCGGCGCAGGCTTCCACGATTTCGCCGGCTCCATCGTCGTCCACGCCATGGGCGGCTGGATCGCCCTCGGCGCGGTGGTCATGCTGGGCGCACGGCGCGGCCGCTACAAAAAGGACGGCACGGTCATCGCCATCCTGCCCTCCAATATCCCCTTCCTCGCCCTTGGCTCGTGGATTCTCGCCGTCGGGTGGTTCGGCTTCAACGTGATGAGCGCGCAAAGCCTTGAAGGCGCCACCGGCCTCGTTGCAGTCAACTCGCTGATGGCCATGGTCGGCGGCATCCTCTCGGCCGTCGTCGTCGGACGCAACGACCCGGGCTTCGTCCACAACGGGGCCTTGGCCGGTCTGGTCGCCGTCTGCGCGGGTTCGGATGTCATGCACCCGGTCGGTGCGCTGATCACCGGCGGTGCGGCGGGCGCGCTGTTCGTCTGGGGCTTCGAAAAATGCCAGAACAATTGGAAAATCGACGACGTGCTGGGCGTCTGGCCGCTGCATGGCATGTGTGGCGCCCTGGGCGGCATTCTGGCCGGTGTGTTCGGTCTTGAGGCGCTGGGCGGCATGGGCGGCGTGACCTTCATGGCTCAATTGGTCGGCACGCTCTGCGGCATCGCGTTCGCCACCGTCGCCGGTTTCATTGTCTATGGCCTGTTAAAGGCCACCGTCGGAATTCGGCTCCACGAAGAAGACGAGCACCACGGAGCCGATCTTTCGCTGCATAAAATCAGCGCATATCCCGAAGAAGACAATCCAAGCCATTGATCCCAACCTCGGGACATGCTTAGAAAAGGCGGGCCATAATGGTCCGCCTTTTTTCGATCAGGATCTCCGCCATGTTGAACCCGGCACTTGAGAAGTTACCGCCCTATCCTTTTCAGCGTCTGCGCGACCTGATCGACCGGTTCGAGCCGCCGAAGGGACTTGAGCCCCTGGCGTTATCCATCGGCGAACCGCAGCATCCGGTGCCCGCCCTGGTCGATAAGGTGCTGGCCGAAGGGGGCGAAAGCTGGGGCAAGTACCCACCCGTACCGGGAACCCCGACACTCAATGAGGCTATCGCCCAATGGCTGCGCGGCCGCTATGGATTGCCTGAAAGCCTACTCACCGCCGAGGCCAATGTTTTGCCCGTCGTCGGCACCCGCGAAGCCTTGTTCCTGATCGCCAATCTGGTCACCCCAGCCGAAAAGAACGGCCAGCGCCCCGCCATCCTGATGCCCAACCCTTTCTATCAGGTCTATGCGGGCGGCGCAGTGATGCATGGGGCCGATCCGGTTTATCTGCCCGCCACCCGCGAAACCGGCTTCCAGCCCGATCTCGATGGGCTCGACGAGGCGCTGCTCAAGCGAACCGCCGCCCTGTATCTCTGCTCACCGGGCAACCCGCAGGGCTCGGTCGCTTCAGCGGCCCTACTGGAAAAAGCCATCCGACTGGCCAGGCAGTATGACTTTCTGCTGATTGCCGATGAATGCTACGCCGAGATTTATGATCGCACGCCACCGGTCGGCGCACTGGAGGTCTGCAAGACCCTGGGTGATGGCTTGAAAAATGTGCTGGCCTTTCATTCGCTCTCCAAACGCTCCAACGTGCCCGGCCTGCGTTCCGGGTTCGTCGCCGGAGACCCCAAAGTCGTGGCCGCCTTCGCCCAGCTGCGCAGCTATGGTGGCGCAACCCTACCCATGCCCCTGATGGCGGTTTCCGAAGCTCTTTGGCGTGACGAAACCCATGTGGAGGAAAATCGAGCGCTCTACCGCAAAAAATTCAATATCGCCGACCGGTTGCTTGGCGGAAAACTCGGCTATTACCGGCCCGATGGAGGCTTCTTCCTCTGGCTCGAAGTGGGCGACGGCGAAGAGGCGGCCGTTAAACTCTGGCGTGAGGGGGCCGTAAGGGTCATTCCCGGCGGCTATCTGGCGGGCGACCAGCCCGATGGGACCAATCCGGGGAAAGCCTTCATCCGTGTCGCCCTTGTCCACGATATCGACACCACCCGTGAAGCGCTGACAAGAATCGCAAATATTCTAGGCAGTTAGAGCCGTTTGTCTTAACTCTTGCGTTAAGGCGTTGGTAACCCTCTCCCGGTAAAAATCTATGCTGGATAGTTTTTTGTTCCGGTCGCGGTACGACTTAGCGCGCCGGAAACGGGGAGCCTTTTGCGGGCAAGGGGAAGTTAACCATGGCACGGACCACGCAGAACCCAGGGAGCGATCCCATTCTCCCGGCAGGCGCAAGCGAATTTCTGGCGCGCCGAGCCAAAGAGTTTCTCGGGCTCGGCCTGTTTCTGCTCAGCGTCGCCCTCTTGGTTTCACTGCTGACTTTCAGCGCCTCCGATCCTTCGCTCAACACGGCCAGTCTGCCTGAAACGGTCGGCAACATGCTTGGCCTGCCGGGCGCATACGCCGCCGATTTTCTGTTGCAGTCCTTTGGCTTGGCAGGGGTTTTACCGGCTTTCGTTCTCGGCGTTTGGGGTTGGCGGCTGTTTGAAAAGCGTACTGTCGGCCATCTTTGGCTCCGTACGCTCGCCCTGTTCGTCGGCTGTTTCCTCCTTGCCATGAGCTTCGGCGTTATCCCGACACCTGAAACCTGGCCCCTCCATAGCGGCTTGGGCGGTGTGACCGGCGCAGTGCTTTTTAGCAAGGTAACCGGCTCGTTTTCCGGCCTGCTCGCCGAACAGACCACGACGGCGCTCGGCCAGGGTCTGGACTATGGCGTGGCGGCGCTTTGTTTCCTTTTCGCCCTTGGCATTCTGTTCTTCGCCTGCGGCCTGGCCTTGAGAGAATGGCGCGGCATGGGCGCCGCCCTTGCCGGAACGGCCCATGGGGCCCGCGCGGCTCTTAAAGCCATCCACGCCGCCGCTCCGGAAATGGGCCGCTTCAATCCGCCGCTCGGCCGGGATGACGACGACGATATGGACAATGACAGCCCCGTCACTGACGCATTAGCCGCCCGCCGCGCCGATACCCCCCGCAAAACGCCGCGCAAGAAACCGTCCGGCTCATCGGGGCTGGTCGAGAAACGCACGACCAAAACCAAACGCAGCACACGGGCCGAGGCCGAACAGCAACATACTTTCTCCTTCGCCAGCGACGAGGGTTTCCAGCTGCCGCCGCTCGATCTACTGACCCCTGCCGACGCCATGGCCCGTGGCGACGAGGTGAGCGCCGACGCTTTGGAACAAAACGCCCGGCTGCTGGAATCGGTCCTCCAGGACTTCAGCGTTAAGGGCCGGATCATCAAGGTCCGCCCCGGTCCCGTCGTCACCCTTTACGAATTCGAACCCGCCCCCGGCACCAAGACATCACGCGTCATCAGCCTGTCGGACGATATCGCCCGCTCCATGAGCGCCATCTCGGTGCGCGTCGCCGTCATTCCGGGACAAAACGTCATCGGTATCGAGCTGCCCAACAGCACCCGAGAAATGGTTCATCTGCGCGAATTGCTGGAAACCCGAACCTATGAGAAATCCGGCGGCAAACTTAATCTGGCCCTCGGCAAGGATATCGGCGGGGCGCCGGTGCTGGCCGACCTGACCCGCATGCCGCACCTGCTGATCGCCGGGACCACCGGTTCGGGCAAGTCGGTCGCCGTCAATACCATGATCCTCAGCCTGCTCTACCGAATGACGCCCGAGCAGTGCAAGTTCATCATGGTCGATCCCAAGATGCTCGAATTGTCCGTCTACGACGGCATTCCCCATCTGCTCGCCCCCGTGGTGACCGACCCCGGCAAGGCCGTGGTGGCGCTCAAGTGGGTGGTCCGCGAGATGGAAGACCGCTATCGCGCCATGGCGCAGCTCGGCGTACGCAATATCGAAGGCTACAACGAGCGGCTGACCAAGGCCCGCAAGAAAGGTGAAACCCTTTCACGCACCGTCCAAACAGGTTTCGACGAAGAAGGCAAACCGGTTTTCGAAGACCAGCCGCTGTGCCTCGATCCACTGCCCTTCATTGTGGTGGTGGTCGATGAAATGGCCGATCTCATGCTGGTCGCAGGCAAGGATATCGAAGCGGCCATCCAGCGCTTGGCTCAGATGGCGCGGGCGGCGGGCATTCATTTGATCATGGCGACCCAGCGCCCCTCGGTGGACGTCATCACCGGCACCATCAAGGCCAACTTCCCAACCCGCATCAGCTTCCAGGTCACCTCCAAAATCGACAGCCGCACCATTTTGGGCGAACAGGGCGCGGAACAACTGCTCGGCCAAGGCGACATGCTCTACATGGCCGGCGGCGGGCGCATCTCGCGGGTTCACGGTCCTTTCGTGTCGGACAATGAGGTCGAGCGGGTGGTCGCCGATCTCAAGGCGAAAGCTCAGCCCAGCTATATTGAAAGCGTCACCGAAGAGGCCGACGACGCACCGCCCATTCTCGGTATGGACGATCCCGGCGGCAACAAGGCAAGCAAGGAAGACGCTCTCTACGACGAGGCGGTCGCCCTGGTCGCCCGAGAAGGCAAGGCCTCAACCAGTTTCATCCAGCGGCACCTGCAAATCGGCTACAACCGGGCCGCCCGGATTATTGAGCGCATGGAAGCCGAAGGGGTGGTCAGCAAAGCCAACCGGGTCGGTAAACGGGAGGTGCTGGTTGGTAGTCACTAGTTCTTTTTGCGGCGGTTTTGCACCCTGTCGGTTGAAAAACCCGGAAGTGTTTTTAAGGAATAATTGGAACCGCCTTTTTTTCAGCAAAATGCTTTGACAGGATACCCGTGAAACCGTTATTTCGTCTGCTAAATCAAAAGATTAAAACCCTGAGGACCCGATGAGAACTTTTGCCGTCGTTATCTTAAGTCTATGCCTGTTTGGCGCCGCCCTCGCTACGGCGAGCAATGCACCGGAAGCCAAACCGACCGCCGAAGTAACCCGCTAAGCGACGGAAGCCACCCAAACCGGGATGGCCTTGCCGACACTCATGGGGTATGGTCGCGCCATCGGCAAACGAGAGACAGCCATGCCCGGAATTTTAAGACAATCCCTTTTCGCTCTGACCGCCCTCCTGGTCCTTGCCCTTAACGGCCCCACCTTGGCCGATGAGTTTCAGCCCGCCCCCCTGACTGCGGAAGAAAAGACCTGGGTTAAGAAAATCGAGACCTATCTCAACGGCCTTAAATCGGTCAAGGCGCGTTTTGCCCAAGCCTCTTCAACCGGGGCCGTCGCCGAAGGCAATGTCTTCCTTAAAAAACCCGGTCGCATGCGGTTCGAATACGATCCGCCGATCCCCGTCCTGATGATCGCCGATGGCTGGTGGCTCGGCTACTACGATCTGGAACTGGAGCAGGTCAGCCATACCCTGCTGTCCTCAACCCCCGCCGATTTTCTGGTGGATGAAAAAATTTCGTTCGACAAGGACATCATTATCACCGGGTTTGCCCACCAGGGGCGCTTCATCAGCCTCACCCTGATCGCCACCGGTGAGGGCGAAGAAGGCAAAATGACCATCAGCTTTAAAACCGACCCTCTGAAACTCCACCAATGGTCGGTCACCGATGCGCAAGGGGTGGTCACCGACGTAACGCTGGTCAATCCCAAATTCAATCTGCCGCTGGCCAAAGACCTGTTTGTTCTGAACGACATCGCAACCATCAAGCAGCAAAAACCCTAAACTGCGTCTGCCATGCGACATGTGCATGGCAGACCTGCATGCACATGTCTTGTCTCCAGGCCAGGGCGTTCCATCTAAGGAGCGTCGTAGATTTGTTGCGCGCTTCCCCCCCTACCCGGCCGCGGCAGATTTTGTGAAAAGCAGCCCCTCCCCCCCTTTCCTGCTTTTCGCCTAGACGACAGACGACACTATTAAGCGCCCGGCGTCCCTCTTCCCCCCTTGAGAGCCGGGCGTTTTCTTTTTGTTTGGGGCCAAACGCCTGCTATCAAGAATCATGACCCGGACTATCGCCACCTGGAACGTCAAGTCCATCCGCTCCCGAATGGATCATCTCAAACGCTTCGTCGAAAGCGTCGGGCCGGATGTCATTTGCCTGCAGGAAACCAAGGTGGTCGATGAGTTGTTTCCCCACCTTGAGATTGAGGCCCTTGGTTATCCGCACAGGGCCGTGCGGGGCATGAAAAGCTATAATGGCGTCGCCGTGCTTTCGAAGGCGCCGCTCAATAATATAGTCAGCGCGTCCTGGTGTGGGCGAGAGGATTGTCGCCACCTGTCCGTCCTGCTGCCCGGCGGGATCGAGCTACACGACTTTTACGTTCCGGCCGGCGGCGATCTGCCCGATGCGGAGAAGAACCCCAAGTTCGCCCATAAGCTTCAGTTTCTCGACGAAATGGCCGCCTGGGGGAAAAGCGTCGCCAAAGACGGCGGCAAACGCATATTGCTTGGCGACCTGAACGTCGCACCCCTGGAAACCGACGTCTGGGACCACAAAAAACTCAACCGGGTCATCACCCATACGCCCATCGAACGCGAAAGGTTAAACAGGGTGATGGCGGACGGGGGCTGGGTCGACGTCATGCGCCGGTTCGTACCGCCGGAAGAAAAGATATTTACCTGGTGGAGCTATCGCAATCGCAACTGGCCCGAAGACGACAAGGGCCGTAGGCTCGATCACATCTGGGTCTCTCCGGCGCTTAAAGGCCATCTGGCGTCAATGGAAGTTCACCGGGACGTACGCTTCTGGGAAAAACCCTCCGATCACGCCCCGGTAGTGCTCGGCTTAACATAGAGATCGACCGGGCCTTCGACACCGGCGACGTTGCGCGCCTTGCGATATTCCCAGCGGCGCTTGCCTTCATAGCCCTGCGCCTCAGCCAAATCCATAATTTCAGCCGAGGCCAGGGCGGGGGTTTTTTCCACCTTGGTTTGCTTTTCGAGCTTTGCCGCCAGATTGACTGGATCGCCGAGCACCGTGTATTCGAGCCGTTCGCTATCGCCGATAATTCCGAAAACGATGGAACCGCTGGTCACCGCCCCATTGATCACCACCGAATGAAGCCCATTGACCCGTCGCTCGGTATTCCAGGCATCGACCTTCTCTAAAATGGCGTCAAGCGCCTTTAGGGCATTGGCCGCATAGGTCTCGCTGTCATCTACCGCCCCGAACGAGGCGAGAACGCCATCGCCCAAGAACTTATCGACCACCCCGTCATGCGAGCGAATGAGCGGCACGACCTGGGCCTGATAGTCGGTCAAAAGGGCGATAACCTCTTGGGGCGGCAAGGTTGCCGAGAGAGGCGTAAAGCCACGAATATCGAGCATCATGATCGCCGCCTCACGGGCCGTCGCGTGGCCTGCCCCGGCCTCCGCTTCCGACCCGGCGATCCGCTCGGCAACCTTGGGCGCGAAAAACCGCGACAACGACCGCGCCGCCGCCGTCTCACGAACCGAGGAAATCAGCAACCCCCGCGCCCGCGTAACCGCCACGGCGAGGATCACCGTGACCATGAGGATCGAAACCACCTTGTCGAACTCGGCTCCGATCAGCACCGAGTTGGAGGTTAGGTACTCCACATAATTCCGGGTGATCATGGTGTCTTCGGCATTCACCGTGACCACGTAAAGAACCATCAAAATCCAGCCGAGAGCCGCCACGGAACCGGCGATCAAGATGTAGCGCGCCTCGAAACGCAGCGCCCTCAAAGCGACGAAAATAAAGATATAGAGAACCGTCGGGGCCTTCAGGTAGAAAGAGGCGGGCTGCATATACTGGATATGAAAACTCCAGATGGTCCCCATCAACAAGGCGATATCGGCGACAATGGAAAGGGTGACGAACCAACCGGGCAAGGGGTTGCGGTAGCTGAGCCAGAGGCGCAGTAAGGTAAAACTCAGATAAGCCGACAGCACCCAGGGAACCGGGCGGAAGGCCGCATCGGGGGTAAAGGTCTTGGGCGAGATGAAATAAAGGACGCCGAAAACGGTGACCACACCCAGCTGAATCCAGCCCACCAGTTTTTCGCTATCGTCTTGCTCCCGCCGGATGGATTCGAGCAACCGCTGCGAGGGAGCGTCGTCACAATGGCCGATAAGGCGGCGAAGAAAGGGCGGTGGCATGATTTTTCCCCGCTTTATTAGAGTGTGATCGGATTAGCGGCGGATTGACGCTTCAGGCCGGATCACGAAGTGATGAGCCTATGGCACGAGGCGGTACCCGCCGGTCTCTGTTACCAAAATGGACGCATTCGACGGATCGATCTCAATTTTCTGGCGCAGCCGGTAAACATGGGTTTCCAGCGTATGGGTCGTCACGCCTGCATTGTATCCCCAAACCTCGTCAAGCAGCACATCGCGGCTGATCACCTTATCCCCCGCCCGATAGAGATACTTCAAAATGGCGGTTTCCTTATCGGTCAGGCGCACTTTCTTGTTGGTCGCCGTATCGAGCAGCAACTTGGCGGCGGGCTGGAAGGTGTAGGGACCAATATTGAAAACCGCATCTTCACTTTGCTCATGCTGGCGAATATGGGCGCGTAAACGAGCCATCAGAACGCCCAGACGAAACGGTTTGGTGATGTAGTCGTTGGCCCCGGCGTCGAGCCCCAAAATGGTATCGGCGTCGGTGTCGGCTCCGGTCAGCATAATGATCGGCGACTTAACCCCATTGCGTCGCATCAGGCGGCAAACATCTCGCCCATCCATGTCGGGCAAGCCCACATCGAGCAGGATAACGTCGTAATATTCTTTCTTGATGGTTTCCAACGCCGCCGCACCGGTCGCGGCCATATCGGTGGTGAATTCCTCGTGCAGTTGGAGCTGCTCGTCGAGCATCTGCCGCAGGTCGTCATCGTCGTCAACCAGAAGAATACGCTTGCCCGTCGTCATGGTTTCACCTGTCCTTTAAAAAAATAAACCGTGAACCCTTTAGGGTCAGGAGCCACTAGGGTCAGGACCCATTAATTTGATCCATTCTGCGCCCTTCCTCCTTGCCCTCGACTAAATAGAATGAACAGAATTGCATCAGATTAATGAGTCCTGACCCTAATTGGAATTTCTCAAATCTTTTCAAGGCCGAACGGCCACCCTCTCTTCCAGTTGTACTATATCAGATCGGGAAAGTAAGGCCCACGCCTATCACATATGGTTCACATTTCCGTTGGCGGGAATATATCAGGTTCAGAGAAGGCTCGATCAGCAAGAAGTGCTTTATTAGCAACCTGATTCGCGCTAACAACCTATCTCCGCGCCAACGCAAGAGAAGAGCATGCCGCACCGTTCGTCTTTGACCGCCAACCACAACCCGCCCGACCCGACCGCTATCCGCGCCGTTGATCGGGCCGTTTCCGACTTGCGTCGGGGCGCAATCGTCGTGGTGCGCGGCTCTTCGACTTCAACATTTTTGGTTCTCGCCGCCGAAGGCGCAACGCCCGCAGCTATGGATCGACTGCGCGAACTCTCCAGTAGCGACCCTTTTCTGGTGATTACCGGAAAACGCGCCGAGGTTCTGGGCCTTGAAGGACTGGATGGCGAAACAGTCGCCCTTCGTCACGGCGAAGGCCTGACCGCCTGGATGGCCAGCGATCTGGTCGACCCGCTGGCCGGAAACGAACTCGATAAGGGCTTTAGCGCCGAAACGGTGAGCACCAACGGTTGCGAAGGGGCAGGTGTCGGCCTTGCCAAAATCGCCCGCATGCTGCCCGCCGTGGTCGCCGCCGAACTGACCGATCCCAAGGCGGCCGCCTATCCCGTCGCCTGGGCGGAAAACAACGATCTTTTGGTGGTTGAGGCGGCCAGCATATTCTCTTATGAGCAGAACATCGCCCGCTCCCTGACCGTGGTCAGCGAAGCTAAGGTGCCGCTGGTCGATTCCGAAGAAACCCGCATCGTTACTTTTCGGCCCCAGGACGGCGGCATCGAACATCTCGCCATCGTTATTGGCAAGCCCGATGGAAACAAACCGGCGCTGGTCCGCCTGCATTCGGAGTGTTTTACCGGCGACTTGCTCGGCTCTCTGCGCTGCGACTGCGGCGATCAGCTCCGTGGCGCGATTCAGGAAATCGCCAGCCAGGGAAGCGGTGTCTTGCTCTATCTGGCCCAGGAAGGCCGGGGCATCGGACTGGTCAACAAACTCCGCGCCTATGAGCTGCAAGACAAGGGCCTCGACACGCTGGACGCCAACGAGCAGCTGGGTTTCGACGCCGACGAACGAGTCTATATTCCGGCCGCCGAAATGCTCAAGCTTTTGGGTATCCACTCAGTCAATCTATTAACCAACAACCCGCTGAAAGTCGAAGCCCTCTCCAGGTTCGGCGTTACGGTCAAGGAGCGCGTCGCCCACGCCTTCCCATCCAACAAGCACAACGAGCTTTACCTGCAAACCAAAGCAACCCGCAGCGGACATCTTTTCTAATCGGCAACATCTTCCCTTAAGGGGCGGGATTTTGCCGACTCAGCAGCGACCGTTCCATAATATCTTATTGAAATAGAACATATTTCAAGTTTGGCATCGGCCTTGCAGTTCTTCCTGACGAACGGGAACAACCAAAGGCGCAAACGCCATGGAAACTTCAGCAACGGAACGCCAGTTGGCCATCGCCACGCCCAACGGGGCGAATGCGGCGCAAAACGGGCAGAGCAACCTCCAGGCCTTCGGCGACGACGGCTTCGATCTTTTCGACCTGCTCGATATCGTCAATCCTCTCCAACATATCCCTGTTGTCTCCACCCTCTATAGAGCGGTGACCGGCGACACCATCGCGCCCATGCCGCGTATTCTCGGCGGGGCCCTTTTGGGCGGCCCCATCGGCGCAGGGGCGGCCATGGCCAATGTCTTCGTCGAAGAAGCCACCGGTAAAGATGCAGGCGAACATGTGATGGCGCTTTTCCAGGACGACCAGGGCTCAAACGAGCCGATGATCGCTCAGCAGGCTGGCGCGCAGGGTCAGGCTCCTCGGGAAATCGGCGGCTGGATCAATCCAGACTACGCCCCCCTTCCCTCTGAACCCCAAATCGCCGCGGCTGAGGGAAACGGCTCGGCTTTTGCCGGCCTGAGATCGCCATCCGACCACCAGACGGCCGATGCCTGGTGGACTAAGTCTCCCAGTCTCAACGTCGGCAAGGACCCGGTTCAGCTGGCCGAGGCCGCCGAAGCCTCCATGCCCAGGAAGGCCGACCCCTTCGCCGCCCTGCGTCATAGCCAGGCCGAAGAGGCGCAACTGAGAGCCAAACAGGTTCAGCAGACGGCGCGCAACGAACAGCGCACACCGGAAACCAGTCCCGAATGGTTCACCAGCAAAATGATGCAAGGCCTCGACAGCTACCACGCCGCCGCCAAGGCCCGCATGCAGGGCCAAACGGCCGCCAACCTGAAGATTTAGGATCGAGGGGGAGGAAGTCGTGGACCTGATCGTCCGTTCCGCCGGGACATTGACTTGCAGCGGCAAGGTCTACCGCTGCGCCCTCGGTCGCGGCGGTGTCGGTGATAAGCAAAAAGAAGGCGACGGCATAACACCCCTTGGCCGCTTTCCCTTACGCCAAGTCTTTTACCGCGCCGACCGGCTGAAAAAGCCCAAGACAGGCTTATCGACAAGAATTATTGAAAAAAAGGACGGCTGGTGCGACGCTCCCGATCACCCAAACTACAATCAGCTGATCGAAAAACCTTTCACCGCCAGCCATGAAAGCCTGTGGCGCGATGATGGTCTCTACGACCTCGTCGTAGTGATCGGCTACAACGACGCCCCGGTCACCCCCGGCAAAGGCAGCGCCATCTTCATCCATATCGCAAAGCCCGACTATGCGCCGACCGAAGGCTGCGTGGCGCTGAGCCGGGAGGATCTGTTGGAAGTCCTGTCTAAGTGTGGGTCAGACGGAACAATTTCTATCGGTTAGAGCTTAGGCCGACTACCGAAAATCGCCGTGCCTACCCGGACATGGGTCGCGCCAAATTTAATGGCCGTCGCAAAATCACCACTCATGCCCATGCTCAGCCCTTCCAGGCCATTACGTTTGGCGATCTCACGCAGCAGTGCAAAATGCAAAGCGGGCTCCTCATCAACAGGGGGAATACACATCAAGCCTTTGACCGGCAATTGAAATTCATCCCGACAGGAGGCGATAAAGGCATCGGCCTCTTCGGGCAAAACACCGGCTTTTTGCGGTTCGGCCCCCGTGTTGACCTGAATAAAGCAGCCGGGGCGGTGCCCGGTTTCTTCCATAGCGCGCGCCAGATAACGGGCCAGTTTGGGGCGATCGACCGTTTCAATTACATCAAGCAAAGGAAAAACGTCTTTCACCTTATTGGTTTGTAAAGGGCCGATGAGGTGCAACTCAACATTTTCGAATTCCTCTTTCAGGCGGGGCCATTTTTCACAGACCTCCTGGACCCGGTTTTCTCCAAAAATCCGCTGCCCCGCCAAAAGCGCCGGACGGATATCCTCGACCGGTTTTACCTTGCTTACCGCAACCAGCGAAGCGCTGTCGGACTCACGTCCCGCATCCCGGCAGGCATTTGATATTTCTTGTAAAACGGTTTTTAGATTTTCGGCGACGGGGATAAGGTGCGGCATGGAAATGCTGATGCTATAAAGTTTGAAAGAGTTTAACGGATACACTCATGGGGCCTCGCTTACAAGTCTTCCAACGGATACTGGGAATTCGGAGTCCCATAGCCGATAAGTTCCCCCGGTTTATTGTCATGTCCGACGAGAAACGGCTTCCTGATCCTATATCCCTGCTGCCCCGGCTCCCCAAAGGTTCAGCGATCATTCTGCGACATTATGGGGTTAAGAGCCGTGAGGCCATTGCCAAAAAACTGGTAAAGGCGGGTCGGCGCAACAAAATCCGGATATTGATCTCCAATGATCTGAAACTGGCGATCCGCTGCGGCGCCCACGGAGTCCACTGGTCAAGCCGAGCGGCAGAAAAACTGGCTGGCGCACCGAGGCGGCCCTGTCATAACTGGCTGGTCAGCACCGCCGTTCATAGCCGAAAAGAAGCCGCAAAGGCACAATCGATTGCCGCAGATTTGGTTTTGATATCGCCGGTTTTTCCGACGCTCAGCCACCCCAATCGGCAAACTTTGGGGCCACGGGGCTTCCAGAGACTTGCAAGGATATCAAAAGGCCGTACTATTCCTCTCGGGGGCGTGGACGCGATATCCGTACGGTGCCTCAAGGGCGTAAAAATATGTGGTCTGTCGGGAATTGGCTTATTTTTGACGAAGGACCGTAAGTAGTTTTTATCCATGCTCTATGGACAAAGGAATTTCTGAGGAAACATATTAATGAGGCTTCATATCGGTGGCGAAATCACCAAAACCGGCTGGTCAATCGTTAATATTCAGCCTGGCCCACATGTCGATTTTGTATGCGACTGCAAAGACCTGTCACAGATTGAAGATCAATCTGTCAAAGAAATTTATGCCAGTCATGTACTTGAACATCTCGGATATCTGAACGAACTGCCAGTCGCTCTCAGGGAGTGGCATAGGGTCCTTAAGCCAGGGGGGGCTGTTTTAATCAGCGTTCCCGACCTCGATGCACTCTGCAAACACTATTTAACCCCCGGCCTATCAGCGAAGGATCGTTTTCATATCATGCGGATGATGTTTGGGGGCCAAGGAAACCCTTTTGATTTTCACAAAGTTGGCTTAAACGAGGATTTTCTAAGAAGCTTTTTGTCGGAGGCGGGGTTTAGGAACCCCAAAAGGGTAAAGCAGTTTGTCCATTTTGATGATGGTAGCCGCCAAACATTTTGGGACAAAGAGCCAGTTAGCCTTAACATGAAGGCGACTAAGTGAGTCATTCCCCCGTCATTTCACCTTAAATGCTTCTGATAAAAACGTAATTTTATGAACAACTCGGCGACTCAGGAATTCCAACAGGGTTTAACCTACCTAAATCAGGGAAACCTGACTGAGGCCAGTCGAGTTTTTGAAAAACTTCTGAAAAAAGATAAACGCAATCCCAACTTGCTGATGGCTGCCGGTTTAGCAGCAGCTCAGGCTGGAAACTTTAAAAAGGCCACGCAACACTTTAGGGTTGCAGTGAAAGTCGATGGAAAAAATGCAGAAGCCTGGAATAATCTCGGCAACACCCTGAAAGAGCAAGGCAAATTCAAAGAGGCCCAAGAGGCCTTTGAAAAAGCCCTCAGCCGGAAGCCCAACTTTCCCGACGCCCAATATAACGCCGCCTTTAATCAGATTGCGCTCGGCAATCCGCAAGTAGCAGCCGAAACTTTTCGCTCACTTCTCACGAGAGCGCCAGATGATACGCAAATTCTCAATGGCCTTGGAATTGCTTTATCCCAAACAGGCCGATATGACGAAGCAATTGACTATCTCCGCCGCTCTTATGAAATGCTGCCGCAAGATGCTGATGTCCTAAACAATCTGGCAAATGCATGGAGGTGTCTCGGCTCAGCCGAGCAGGCCGTCAAATGGTACAAAGCAGTCGAAGAAAGCCGTGGGAACAATTCGATTGCCGGGCAAGCCCTTGCCTTTAATGTTAATTTTTTGGATTCCATATCGGATGAAGAGGTTGCATCTTATGCTCACTTATGGGCGAAGCGCTATGCCTCTTCCCCGACTGAAAATGAAACAACGAGCACCAAAAGGCAGCAGGCAGATAAGCCAATCCGCTTAGGATTTTTCTCACCGGATTTAAGACGGCATTCTGTTTATTATTTTATCAAGCCCCTACTGATCCATCTGGATCCATCACAATTTGAAATTGCCTGCTTTTCCAATACAGACAGACCAGACAGCTACACACAAGAGCTTAAAACCTTTGCAAAGGAATGGATTGATACCCATAAGCTCTCCGATGATGCTCTTGTCCGAAAGGTCAAAGAAAGAAAGATTGATATCGCCATTGAAATGGCGGGGCATACAAAAGGCAACAGACTGCTTGCCCTGGCTAAAAGGCCCGCCCCAATACAAATTACCTGGCTTGGCTATCCAAATACAACCGGCCTGCCTAGCATCGACTATCGCATTGTCGATAATATTACCGATCCATCAGGACCTGCCGATCAGTATCATTCGGAAAAATTGGTCCGGTTAGACAGATGCTTCTTGGCATTTGCCCCTCCAGATATGAAACCGCGGATAAAAGAATCTCCGGTGGATTACAATGGTTTCATTACTTTTGGCTCGTTCAATGCCATAAGAAAAATCCAACCTAAAACATTAAAGGTCTGGGCGAAAATCCTCGAACGCACAAAAAATAGTCGACTGCTTTTCAAGAATACCGCGACGGCAAATGAGGATAGCCTGAAATATTTACTGAATTTGTGCCAACAATCCGGCCTCAATCCGGAAAAAATTGACTTTCTTCCCTTCCAAGATACGACATCAGCTCACCTTGAGGCCTACAACAGCGTCGATATCGCTCTGGATTGCTTCCCTTATAATGGAACAACGACAACCTGCGAGGCTTTCTCTATGGGCGTTCCCGTCGTCATTCTAGAGGGGTCCCGGCACGCCGGTCGTGTGGGGGTCAGTCTTGCACGGGCTCTTGGCGAGTCCTCGCTCGTTGCTTCCTGTGAGGCCGATTATATCGATCTCGCCGTCAATCTCGCCCAAAGTCATGAAAATCTAACGGTTAAAAGACGCGAGCGAGCAGAAAGACTAATGATATCAACTCTTTGTGATGGAAAAGACTTTGCTGCAAAATTTGGCGATACCCTACGTCGAATAGTCAGGGCTTAGCTGTATTCTGGTCGTAATTAGGCAAAGAAAAAGGGGAGCGCCGAGGCGCTCCCCAAATTCTTTGGTCTCTGTTCTTCTAAGAATTAGAAGGACAGGTTCAGACCGGCAGCAGCGAACCAACCGTCGTTGCTGTTGGTGGCTACCGTGGTTTCGTCTTCGTACTTAACTTTCGAGATCGAAGCCTTCAGGTCAACGCCCGGGCCCATGTTGTAGGAGCCGTTCAGACCGTAGTAGGTGTAGACATCATCATCCGGATCGGTCGCATCGGCAGAGCCTTTGACCGAAGACTTGAAGTAGTTACCGCTGATTTTGTACGGGCCAGTGGCGTACATCAGGCCAACATTCCAGCCGTTGCCGTCCAGACCGGATTCGGTGCTGTTGTCAATGTCGATGGAGGTGTAACCACCGCCGAAGGTGAAGCCGGCGTAGCTGACGGTACCATTGGCGCGCCAGCGCTTGTAGCCGTCCGTGTTGGCAGCGGTTTCGTCGTCATCCTGACGCAGGTAACCAGCCGACAGGTTGAGGCCGACGCCGTCGAAGTTGCCGGAGTACTTGGCAGAAGCGTGCCACTGGTACTCATCGGAAGTGGCGTTGTTTGCGCCGTCTTTGGTGGCGTTCGCATTCTGGTTGGCCTGGGTGCTGGGCACGTAGGAAGCACCAACCTGGAAACCGCTGAACGACGGAGAGATGTAGGTGATACGGTTGGTGTCGCCAGCATCAGCGTGGATAAAGTTGATCATTTCAGCACCAACTGCGGTCCCCGAGCCGTCAACCGCAAACGGAGAGGCGATCCACTGACGCGGACCTTCCTGGCCACCGGTGGTTTCACCGGTGAAAGCAGCGGTCGGAGCGTTGACCGACAGACGGTCGAAAGCGCCGGCGGTGCCGCCGAGGTACAAGGTACCCATGTCGGCGGAAGAAATGTAAGCATAGCTGTGGTCGATTGCGCCGCCCGAGTCACGGTCGGATTCGAGTTCGACATGAGCGCCAACGGTCAGGCCGTTGTCCAGTTTGCTGGAGCCTTTGAAGTGAATTTCGGAGTTGGATTTGACGTCGAAGGAACCGTAGTCGTTGGTGCCTTCATAACCGCCGTCCTGGCTGGCGAAACCGACCCAGGTGTTCTGGAAGCCGCCGAGACCCAGTTTGATTTTTTCAGCAGCAGTGGCCGGAGCGGCGGCGATGAAGCCGGCGGCGACCAGTGCGGAAGTGCCGATGAGAACTTTTTTCATGAGTATCCCCTCTGAATTTCCCTAAATTTCCGGGAACCATTCCCGAAAATGGTTAACTAGAATTGCGAATGAACGCATAGAGCCATGGGACAGGTATAAGGTCAAGAAAAGGAAAAGCTGTTTTGTGACAAGAGTTCATCACTGTGTCATCTTTGCAACAAACGCTAAAAGGCCCTTGGTGGTTGAGCTTTTGCCAACCTCGACAAAAGGCGCTGCATTGTTATTAAAATCTGGCCTCATAGTCCTTTGAAACCCAATGGCTTGGCTATATAAAGAGAAAACTTGTTTTTGCCGTTCCCTGTTTTTAAAGGGAATTTCAGTTTAGGGGGAGCTCAATGGCTTCGAAGTGGAAACTCTGGCGCGGCGCCGTTGGTGTGGGGCTGGTGATGATGGCCGGAGTATTGATCAGCGCCTGTGAATCCTTGGATGTAGCACCGAACCCGGAAGCGCCGGAGAACCAGAAGCGGGAAAGTATTTTTGGTGAAGGCGGGCTCACATTCGGCGGTGAGCGGAAGCGCAAAGAGGATTCAGGCGCCGGGGGTATCGGCGTTAACAGCTTCCTGTGGCGGGCGACACTCGACACCATCTCTTTCATGCCGATCAATTCGGCCGATCCCTTTGGCGGCGTCATCATCACCGACTGGCACAGCCCCGTCGAAACGCCCGATGAACGCTTTAAGATGAATATCTATATTCTTGGCCGGGCCTTACGCGCCGATGGGGTGCGGGTTAGCGTATTTAAACAAAGTAAAGCCGGTTCCGGGCAATGGGGCGACGCGCCTGTGGCTGAAAATATTTCGACCGATATCGAAAACGCCATCTTGACCCGGGCGCGCCAACTGCGTAACGAAACCATCGAACAGTAGTGTCCAGGGGCCCCGGGGCCCCTTTTTGGTTAAGAAATTAAACAGCGGCGTCTAGGGCGCCTTTTATGAAATTCAGGAATCATGTCGCGGTACAACTTCAAGGAAACCGAGGCCAAATGGCAGCGGATTTGGGAAACCGAGGGCAGCTTCGCCGTCGATGAGAGCAGCGAAAAGCCTAAATACTACGTTTTAGAAATGTTCCCTTATCCATCGGGGCGCATTCATATGGGCCATGTGCGCAACTACACCCTTGGCGATGTTGTTGCCCGTTACAAAAAAGCCCGCGGCTTTAACGTCTTACACCCCATGGGTTGGGATGCTTTTGGGCTGCCCGCCGAAAATGCAGCCATCCAAAACAACACCCATCCGGCCAAATGGACCTACGCCAACATCGCCTCTATGCGCGACCAGCTGAAATCCATGGGCCTGTCCTACGACTGGACCCGTGAGATCGCAACCTGCCATCCTGAATATTATAAGCACGAACAGGCCATATTCCTCGATCTCTTGGAAGCGGGGTTAGCCTATCGCAAGGAATCCTGGGTCAACTGGGATCCGGTCGAAAATACCGTGCTGGCCAACGAGCAAGTGGTCGACGGTAAAGGCTGGCGCTCAGGCGCGCCGGTCGAGAAACGCAAGCTGAGTCAATGGTTTTTCAAAATCACCGATTTCGCCGACGACCTACTGGACGGGATCAAAGAACTGGACCGTTGGCCGGAGCGTGTGCGCCTGATGCAGGAAAACTGGATCGGCCGCTCTGAAGGCGCGCGCATGTTCTTCGAAATCAATGGACGCAACGAGCGCCTGGAAGTCTTCACTACCCGGCCGGATACCCTATTCGGCGCCTCATTCTGCGCCATCTCCGCCAACCATCCCTTGAGTTTGGAGCTGGCGGAAGACAATCCGGAACTGCAGGCCTTTATCGAAGACTGCAATCGTATGGGCACCAGCGAAGCGGAAATCGAAACGGCCGAAAAAATGGGCTTCGATACGGGCCTGACCGTTTCCCACAAGCTGCTCGACTTTGACGTGCCGATCTATGTCGCGAACTTCGTCCTGATGGAGTACGGCACAGGGGCTATTTTCGGTTGTCCGGCCCACGATCAGCGCGACTTGGACTTCGCTCGCAAGTATGATTTGAAGGTTACGCCCGTCGTTGCGCCCAAAGACACCGACCCGGCAAGCTTTGAGGTCGAAAACGAAGCCTTCGTCGAAGATGGCGTCATGATCAATTCCCGGTTCCTCGATGGGATGGGCGTCGTTGAAGCCAAGCGGACGATGATCGACCGTTTGGAGGAAATCGGATCGGGCAATAGTGAAATCAATTTCAGGCTTAGGGATTGGGGCGTTTCCCGCCAGCGCTACTGGGGCGCGCCCGTCCCGGTGATCCATTGTGACGATTGCGGCATCGTTCCGGTCCCCAAAGATCAGCTCCCTGTCGAACTGCCAGAGGACGTCGACTTCGACAAACCGGGCAACCCGCTTGATCGGCACCCGACATGGAAAGACGCAAAATGTCCGAAATGCGGAAAGGCCGCCCGGCGGGAAACCGATACTTTCGATACCTTTATGGAATCATCCTGGTATTTCGCCCGCTTCTGTTCACCCCGCGCCGATGATGCCTGGGACCGCAAGCTGGCCGACCGCTTAATGCCGGTTGATCAGTATATCGGCGGTATCGAACACGCGGTCCTTCATCTGCTCTACTCCCGTTTCTTCATGCGGGCCATGGAGCGGCTCGGAAAAATTTCCGTCAAGGAGCCCTTTGCCGGTCTTTTGACCCAGGGGATGATTTGCCACGAAACCTATCGGGACTCTGACGGGAACTGGCTGCTTCCTGACGATGTTATTGCCAATGACAAGGGCGAACCCGTCGACAAGAACAGCGGCAGGCCGGTGACCATTGGACGTTCGGAAAAGATGAGCAAGTCCAAGAAAAACGTTGTCGATCCTGAACTGATTATCGACACCTACGGGGCCGATACGGCGCGGCTGTTCATGCTTTCCGACAGCCCGCCCGAACGGGACCTAGACTGGACCGATTCCGGCGTCGAAGGAGCCTGGCGTTATAGCAACCGTTTATGGCGGATGATCACCGAACCCAAGGCTCCTTTGGCAGATCATGGAGAGCCAAGGCCTGAGAAACTTGACCGGGCCTGCGCAAAGGTCCACCGCCAACTGCACCAGACCATCCATGCAGTAACCGCCGATCTCGATACCTTTCATTTCAACAAGGCCGTCGCCCGCATTCGCGAGTTGACCAACGCCGCAGCCGATCTAAAGGGTGATGAGCAGGGATACGGCTGGGTATTGAGGGAAGTCTATGAAGCCGTTATTCGGATGATCGAGCCGATGATGCCTCATCTGGCGGAAGAACTCTGGCGGCAATTGGGACATGGTCGGTCCTTAACCGAGGTTTCCTGGCCGCAAGCCGATGAAAGCTTATTGGTTGAAGATACCGTCACCATCGCCGTTCAGGTCAAAGGCAAGCTACGGGGAACCCTCGAAGCGCCCCGCGATTGCGACAATAAAACTCTTGAAGAGATGGCCCTGGCCCTGCCTAATGTCGTAACTGCAATTGAGGATAAGGAAGTTCGCAAGGTGATCGTCGTACCAAACAGGATCGTCAATGTGGTGGTTTAGGCTTCTTGCCCCCCTTCTGGTTATCGGCATTTTAGCCGGGTGCGGCTACCGTCCTCTTTACGGCAAGCACAGCACCGCGCCGACCCTCCAGGCCTTGGCGGCGGTGCAGGTCGATACCATAGAGGACCGCCGGGGCCAGATGCTGCGCAACCGCCTGCTCACTCTGATGAATCCGAAAGGCGAACCGGCAACTCCACGCTATCGCCTCACGACAACGCTTAATGAATCGATCAATGAGCGATTGAAGCGGGAAGACGAAACCACCACCAATGCAGACTTACGTCTCACAGCGGGCTTCAAACTTTTTGACTTAGAAAGCCGTGAAACCCTGCTTTCGGGAACGTCGAAATCGACATCAAGCTATGACGTTATCGATTCTGCTCCCTATAAACTCGCCGCAGAGCGAGATGCCCGCCAGAAAGCCGTTAAGCTGCTTGCCGAAGATATCAAAACACGTATTGCGGCATACCTGCTCAACCCGTCCAAGCCCAAACATGAGCCGACGGTTAAAAAGCGATATGACTGGCCTCAGTGAAGATTAACGCCCGCCAAGCCGACGGTTTTGTAAAATCACCCGACCCAAAGGTCCGGGCGGTTCTTGTTTATGGGCCCGACGCCGGGCTTGTTCGGGAAAGAATGGAAGCGCTGACCAAATTTGCCGCTGGGGACCCTCCCGATCCGTTCAATGTCGTCGACTTGCCCAGCGAAACGCTGCGCAAGGACCCCGCCCTTCTAGCCGATGAAGCCGCCGCCATCTCTTTTGTCGGAGGGCGTCGCGCGGTGCGGATTGGCAATGCAGGAGACTCCCTGGCCAAGCTTCTCGCCGAATTCGCCGAACACCCGGCGGGCGATGCGCTGATCATTGTCGAGGGCGGCGAACTGGGACCACGCTCATCCCTTCGTAAGCTGTTCGAAAAAGAAAACAATCTGGCGGCTCTCCCCTGCTATGCGGATGACGGTCGCTCCCTTGGGCAAGTGATTACCGAAACCCTGGGCGCTGCCGGATTGACGGTCGAGCCGGACGCCCGCTCTTTTCTTATTGAGCAACTCGGAGCCGACCGCCGATTAACCCGATCAGAGCTCGACAAGATTGTCCTTTATAAAGGTGGGCAAGGATCCGTCAGTCTGCAGGACGCTAAGGCCTGTACCGGTGAAAATAGCGGCTTTTCTCTTGATGAAGTCGCCCAAACAGCGGCGAATGGCGACCAAAAGGGCCTGGAAAAGGCTCTCTCACGCGCCCTGGAGGAAGGAAATCAACCGATAACCGTACTCCGCTCCGTCTCTCGACACTTTCAGAAGTTGCATCTTGTCTCTGGTTACGTATCCGAGGGTGTTGGTTTAGAGCAGGCCATGAAAAAATTGCGCCCTCCCCTGTTCTTTAAAGTGGCGGACGCCTTCAAGGCCCAGGTCCATCGCTGGCCGCCCAGCAAACTTGAAACGGCCCTGGGTTTTCTCACCGAGGCTGAACTTGATTGTAAAGTAACCGGCAATCCGGCCGAGGCCATTTGCGGCCGAACATTGATCCGTATCGCCCAAGCGGCAAAGGCTCGCTAAACAAAAAAGAGGGGCCGCTGAATAGCACCCCCTCTTCTATAAAAAAACAAAAGCGGCTATTCTTCCAGCACCTTTTCCAGGGCTTCGGCAACCTCTTCCGTATCCGCTGCCTCGATTATTTCGTCTTCGCAATCATCCAGAATGTCCTCATCCACCACGCTTTCACTCTCCGAAGCCATGGCGGCTAAATCGTCATCTGAAATTTCCAGCGAAGACCCCTCCTCGAACCCGCCAGCATCGGCCAGGTCTTCTTCGGTCAACCCCTCAAGACCCGCTTCCAAATCGGCCAAATCTTCCTCAACACCCTCAATCTCTAAGGGCTCGGGAAGATCGTCCAAGTCTTGGTCGGCACCGCCTTCACCCTGACTCAGCCGATGCAAAATATCATCGAGCTGTTCCAGCGTGCCATAATGCAAGACCAACTGCCCGCCCCGGCCCTTATCCTTGATCTCAACTTTTAAGCCTAAGGCATTGGTTAAATCCCGCTCCAAGGCAATGGTGTCAGCATCCTTTTCCGCCGGAACCCTGCTGGAAACTGCGGCTTTCGGCGTATCCGGCTTATTAACCAAGGCCTCGGTTTGGCGCACATTGAGGCCCTTTTTCGCCACCTGGCGCGCCAAAGCCACCGGATCGGTCGCCTTGAGCAAAGCCCTTGCATGACCGGCACTTAGAGACCCATCCTCAAGCATTGACTTAACAGGATCTGGTAAGCCCAAGAGGCGCATGGTATTCGCCACATGGCTGCGGCTTTTCCCGACCGACTTCGCCAGGACTTCCTGGGTGTGGTCGAACTCTTCCATCAGACGCCGGTAAGCTTCGGCCTCTTCAAGCGGCGAGAGGTCTTCCCGCTGAAGGTTTTCAATCAGTGCAATCTCAAAGGCAGACTGATCGTCCAAGTCCTTGATAATAATAGGAACTTCATGTAGCTGGGCCAACTGGGAAGCCCGCCAACGCCGCTCACCGGCAATGATCTCAAACGGTGTTTCGGCATTTTCCGCCAAACGGCGCACCAAAATAGGCTGCAGAACGCCTTTATCCTTGATCGAGGCCGCCAGATCGTCGATCAGCTCCTGATCCATATGCTGGCGCGGCTGATAACGCCCCGGCGAAAGATGCTCGATAGGAACGGTTTTGTATTGCCGCACCTGATCGAGCTGGCTGAAATCATCGGATTGCTCATCTCCCAGCAGCGAAGAAAGCCCCCGCCCCAGGTTTTTACGCTTTTTTGCTTCGGCCATTAGGCTGCAACCCCCCGCTCACGACGCAGAACCTCGCTGGCCAAATGCAGATAGGCCTGCGACCCCGGACACTTAAGATCGTAAAGCAAAACCGGCTTACCATGCGAGGGCGCTTCGGAAACCCGGACATTGCGCGGAATAACCGTCGTATAGACCTTTTCGCCGAAATATTCACGAACATCGCTGGCAACGGCGTCGGAGAGATTATTGCGCTTGTCGAACATGGTCAGCACAATCCCCTGGATCTCCAGTTTGGGATTGAACACCTGACGTACCCGCTCGATGGTTTTGATCAAGTGACTCACCCCTTCCAGGGCAAAAAACTCACACTGCAAAGGCACTAAGACCGCATCGGCGGCAACCAGTGAGTTAATCGTCAGAAGCCCCAAGGCCGGAGGACAATCAATCAAAATGTAATCATAGCCCTCAACACCCTCTTCCAAGGTCTGCTTTAAGCAAAACTCCCGATCTTCAAGATCGACCAGCTCAATCTCCGCGCCGGAAAGATCGACGCCTGAAGGAATCACATCCAAATTGGGCACGTTGGTCTTCAGGATCGCCTCGGAGACCTGAGCCTCACCGATCAAAACCTGATAGGAATTGAGTTCCCGCTCACGACGCTCAATCCCCAGCCCGGTGCTTGCATTGCCCTGCGGGTCCAGATCGATGATCATGACCCGTTTTTTGACCGCAGCCAACGCGGTACCCAAATTGATGGCCGTGGTGGTTTTACCGACCCCGCCCTTTTGGTTGGCGATCGCGATCACGCGAGGAGCCCGACCCCCGCCATTCGGCTTAACTGCTGATCCCATGGTTTCGCTCAATCCTGCTAATGGTCAAAACAACCCCCGAAGGGTCGGTGATACTCTCGCCCCATTTGGCGCTCATAATCCATTTTTTTTCCGACTCGGTCAATTCTTCTCGCGCTTTTCGGCCCTTTAAAAACAAACAAAGCCCGCCGCCAGCCAAAAGAGACTCGGAAAAACCCAAAAGTTTGTCCAGAGAAGCCAAGGCCCGCGAGGTAATCACCCGCGCCTTTTCTCCCGGCTCAAACTCTTCAATTCGCCCGGTATAAACGGAAGCATCCACCCCCGTCTCCCGGATAACCTCCCGCAAGAAGGCCCCCTTCCGCCCATCACTTTCAATCAAACAGACCCGGGGCACCCCCATGACAGAAAGAACCAGGCCAGGAAAACCCGCCCCGGAGCCCAAGTCAAACAGAGGCTGTGGATTACGGGGAAGATGGGGATAAAGCTGGGCCGAGTCGAGAAAGTGCCGCCGCCAAAGATCACCTAAGGTCGAAGCCCCTACCAGATTGATGCTCTTCTGCCACTTGACCAGAAGATCGGCATAGACCTGGAGGCGCTCCAGTGTTTCACGTGAAACACCCGCCTTCACCTGGAAATCACCCGCCGTCATCGCACCACTTGGGGCCTTCCCCATATCCATCGTCGCTCCTTCGTGTTTCACGTGAAACATGGATATCATCGGATTACATACATTTTGTATCACCACTTAAGGTAACACACCACATATATAATGTATCGCTTGAAGAAAATGTGTGGATGATTCGGCTTCGAACCGATAAAGAAGCAACGACTTAAGCCGCCGACTTGCCTTTCCGCTTTACATGCCCCAACAACGCCGTCAAGGCGGCGGGTGTCACACCCGAGATACGAGATGCCGCCCCAAGGGTCATAGGGCGCGCTTCTTCCAATTTTTGCCGGACCTCATTGGAAAGACCGCCAACCTGGCTATAGTCCAGATCTTTCGGAATAGCCAAAGCCTCATCCTTACGGAAGGTCCGAATGTCCCGCAGCTGCCGATCCAGGTACCCGGCATAACGCCCGTCAATTTCGATCTGCTCGGCAACGGCCGGTTCAAGACTTTCAACTTCGGGCCAAAGTTCGGCGATCTTCTCCATAGTCGCCTCAGGATAGGCTAGCAGATCGAGAATGGATCGCCGCACCCCATCCTGATTGATCTTGAACCCATACCCGGCCAGCTGATTGGGCGTAAAGGTTAGGCTCTTGGCCTGTTCCCGCGCCTGATCCAGGGCTGACATTTTCCGAGCGAAGACCTCTCGGCGCTCCGAGCCAACCAAACCCACCTCGAGGCCCCTTCCGGTTAAACGCTGATCCGCATTATCGGCGCGAAGGACCAGGCGATATTCAGCCCGCGAGGTAAACATCCGGTAGGGCTCTTTTGTCCCCTTGGTGATCAAATCATCGATCAAGACCCCAATATAGGCCTCGGAACGATCCAAGGTAAAAGGCTCTGAGCCGGAAACTTTAAGCGCCGCATTCGCTCCGGCCATCAACCCCTGGGCGGCGGCCTCTTCGTAACCCGTCGTCCCATTGATCTGCCCAGCATGATACAGGCCTGGAATTTTCTTGGTCTGAAGCGTCGCATCCAGTTCCCGCGGGTCGACATAATCATATTCAATGGCGTAGCCCGGCCGAATAATCTCGGCTTTCTCCAAGCCGACAATAGTTTTCAAAAGAGCCGCCTGAACGTCACGGGGCAAAGATGTGGAAATGCCATTGGGATAGACAGTCGGATCGTCCAAACCCTCAGGCTCAAGAAAAATCTGATGGCGCTCACGGTCGACAAACCGCACGACCTTATCCTCGATGGACGGGCAATACCGGGGTCCGGCCGATTCAATCTGCCCCGAATACATCGGCGCGCGATGCAGGTTCTCCCGAATCAGCTCATGACTGGCATTTGATGTATGGGTGATATGGCAAACGATCTGCGGGGTAGTGATTTTATCGGTGAGATAGGAGAAGGGCACCGGATGCTCGTCGGCGCCCTGCTCATCCAGACCCGAATAATCGATGGTCCGGCCATCAAGTCGTGCCGGCGTTCCCGTCTTGAGCCGCCCTAAACGAAGATCGAATTTCTCGAGCGTTTTCGCCAGCCCAATTGAAGGTTCATCACCGACCCGTCCCGCCGGATACTGTTCTTCGCCGATATGAATTAACCCTCGCAAGAAGGTCCCGGTCGTCACCACCACTGCGCCCGTGTTGAGAGTTCGCCCATCGGCCAAAATGACACTGGATACAGATCCCGATCCATCGAGGCCAATATCTTCCACCGATCCTTCAATGATCTCGAGATTTTCTTGCTCGGCCAGAACCGCCTGCATGGTTTCGCGGTAAATCTTTCGGTCGGCTTGGGAGCGCGGACCCCGCACGGCCGGCCCCTTGGAGCGATTCAGTAAACGGAACTGAATCCCCGCCTTATCGATGACCCGACCCATCACCCCATCTAAGGCGTCGACCTCACGAACCAAATGCCCTTTGGCCAGACCACCAATCGCCGGATTGCAGGACATTTCGCCAATGGTCTCCAGGCGCTGAGTAACGAGGGCCGTCTTTGCGCCAACGCGCGCAGACGCGGCGGCCGCCTCGCATCCCGCATGCCCCGCCCCGACGACAATCACGTCGTATGATGTTGCCTGATCATTCATGGCCGGGAATGTAGGGACGGACCCCCCTTCTGTCAAAGGGCTTTGTCAAAGGTATGGCTGTTTGTTTCACGTGAAACACTGCTGAGCGGGTCTCTCATTTTCCGATACAGAATTCCGAGAAAATAATATCGAGAAGATCCTCCACATCGACACGACCGGTGATCCTGCCCAAAGCACGGGCCGCCAGCCGCAAATCTTCCGCCGCCAGCTCCTCATCCCCTTCCGTCTGATATCTGCCAAGGGCATCAAGCGCTTCTTCTAGGGCAACCCGATGGCGCTCCCGAGTCAGCCAAGGGGTCGAGCCCTGCTCCCAGCGGGTCGCAATCATCTTCGACAAAAGGCCGAGAAACGCTTCCAGCCCCTCACCGGTTTTCGCGGAAAGAGTCCCTGAAACGGCTAAGTCACTAGATGTTGTGTTATGTGTTTCAGCTATATCCCATTTATTGATTACGATCAGTGAATCATCGTTTTCGACCAACGCCTGTTGCGTAGCCGAATCAATCCGGGGCCAAAACGCCCCGTCCAGAACCACCACCCGAATGTCCGCCTCTTCGGCTACACGGCGAGCGCGACGGACCCCCTCCTCTTCGATCTGGTCCCCACTTTCCCGCAAACCCGCCGTATCGGAAACCACGACCGGAAAGCCGCCGAGATCGAGGTGTACCTCAATCACGTCCCTTGTCGTCCCGGCAATATTGGAAACGATCGCCGCCTCTCGTCGGGCAAGGCGATTGAGCAGGCTCGACTTCCCAGCATTGGGTGGGCCGATGATGGCGATCCGAATGCCGTCACGAAGCCGCTCCCCCTTGTGACCATCCCTTAAGTGATTTTCGATATCGGCTTTCAGGGCCTCAACAGCCTTAGAAACAGCGGCGGTGATTTCTTCCGGGATATCCTCTTCTTCGATAAAATCGATCCCCGCCTCCTGATGGGCCAGGGCGCGAACCAGCCTTTCACGCCATCCCTCATAAAGATCACCGAGCGCCCCTTCCATCTGACGCAGCGCCTGTTTTCTCTGCGCCTCGGTTTCCGCATGAATCAGGTCGGCCAAGCCCTCGGCTTCGGTCAAGTCCATCTTGCCGTTATCGAATGCCCGGCGCGTAAATTCTCCCGGCTCGGCAAGGCGCAAACCCTCCATGGAAGACAGGGCCTCAAGAAAAGCCGCCACCACCGCCTTACCGCCATGGATTTGAAACTCGGCCACGTCTTCACCGGTAAAGCTCGCCGGGGCCGGAAACCACAACACCAGCCCATCGTCTAAAACCTCTTGGGTCGTCGGATGCTTAAGCCGGGCAAAAACGGCGCGGCGGGGTTCCGGCAAACCCTTGCCCATCAGAGTTTCGACGGTTTGCCCCGCCTGAGGCCCGGACAGACGAAGAACGGCGACCCCTGAAGGACCGCCGCCGCTGGCCAAGGCGAATATGGTTTCCTCGAAATCACTCACAAGAGGCTAGTCCTTGGAATTGGTGAACTGGCCCCAAAAAGCTTTTTGAATTTGCTCGAACCCATCGAGGCTCATGGGCAACCAGGATTTCATGAAGGTTTCCGGGTCCATCTTCTCGAGGCTCGCCTTCATCTTGACTTCCATCTCCTTGAGCATGGCTTCCTGAAGCGGCTGCACATCGGGCAGGCCAAGAAACGTCCGGGCTTCTTCCGGCGTGCAATCGATATCGATGGTCACCTTCATGGAACTTCCTTCCCTTAAAAATTCCTTTGCTCTCTCTTGTTTCCGGTTGTTCCGCCCCGCTGTCAACCCAAAGTAAGAACTCCGGACAATTTAAGGAGCCCCCGTTTTATGAGCCGCAACCGCCTCGCCGAAGAAACCAGCCCCTATCTTCTTCAGCATAAGGACAATCCCGTCCACTGGTATCCCTGGGGCGAAGAAGCCTTTGAGGCGGCGCGCGATCAGCAAAAACCGATCCTGCTTTCGGTCGGTTATGCGGCCTGCCATTGGTGCCATGTCATGGCCCATGAAAGCTTTGAGAACGCTGCGGTAGCCGAGGTGATGAACAATCTTTTCATCAACGTCAAAGTAGATCGGGAAGAACGCCCCGATGTGGACGCCATCTATCAATCGGCCCTGGCGGCGACCGGCGAACAAGGCGGCTGGCCGCTCACCATGTTTCTCAACCCAGACGGAAAGCCTTTCTGGGGCGGGACCTATTTTCCGCCCGAACCGCGCTACGGCCGACCCGGTTTTCCCGATCTGTTGGTGGGCATTTCCAAGGCCTATCAAGAGCAGGCGCAGGCGGTAACCGAAAATACCAAAATCCTCGGTGACGCTCTGACTCGGCTGGCTGCGGCGAAATCGCCAGGAGCCGAATTATCCGGCCCCAACGATGTCGCCACAGCGGCCAGGGCGGCCCTTTCCTACATCGACCCCATCTACGGCGGCGCCACCGGCGCGCCCAAATTTCCTCAGCCGACGTTTCTCGAATTGCTATGGCGCGGCTACCGTCAATCGGGAGATGGCGATCTAAAACAGGCCGTGGTTCACAGCCTGACCAAGATGTGTCAGGGCGGCATTTACGATCACCTGGGCGGCGGCTTCGCCCGCTATTCCACCGACCACCAATGGCTGGTGCCGCATTTCGAAAAAATGCTCTACGACAACGCCCTGCTCTTGCGTCTCTTAACCTGGGTCTGGCGGGATACGGGCAACCCTCTGTTTGCCGTTCGCGCCGAGGAAACAGCCGATTGGATGATCCGCGATCTCTTCGAGGAACACCCCGATCAGGACGGCAGCGGCGCTTTCGTCAGTTCGTTCGATGCCGACAGCGAAGGGGTGGAAGGAAAGTTCTATGTCTGGGGCGAAGCGGAAATCGATGAGGTTTTAGGACCCGACAGCGACGACTTCAAGCGCGCCTACGATGTCTCCATGGGTGGAAACTGGGAGGGCGCCAATATCCTCAATCGGTCGCTGACCGATGAGCTGGGATCGGAGGCCTGGGAAGCCAAGCTTAAGAAGTCCCGTGACAAATTATTGACCCATCGGGCGAAAAGAATTCCCCCTGGGCGCGATGACAAAATACTCGCCGACTGGAACGGGCTTGCCATCACCGCTCTCGCCGAAGCGGCCAAAACCTTCGGCTGGACAGACTATTTCTCCCATGCCGAACAGGCCTTTCGTTTCGTCACAAGCCATATGAAAAACGACGGTGATGACCGCCTGCTCCATTCCTGGTGCGACGGCGCGGCGCGTCATCCGGCGACCCTAGAAGATTACGCCAACATGGCGCAAGCGGCCGTGGTGCTTTTTGAGCTAAGCGGCAAAACCGGCTATCTCACTCACGCCGAAAAATGGATTTCGGTGCTCGACCGTCACTACCATGACAAACAGGATGGCGGTTATTTCCTGGCGGCCGACGATACGCCCCATTTGGTCGTCCGCACCAAACCCATATCGGATAACGCAACCCCTCCCGGCAACGGCGTACTGATTGAGGTTCTCGCGCGCCTTTATCACCTGACCGGTAAGAACGGCTATCGAGACCGGGCCGATGAAATTTTGAAAACCTTCATTCTGCCCAAGCCCGAACACCGATTTTCCCAAGCCTCCCTGATTAACGGTTATCAAACCTTAACCGATCCCATCTCGGTGGTATTGATCGGAGCGACTCCGGCATTTTCGGAGATCGTTCTTAAGGCCGCCCCACCCCATCTGATCCTCATTCAATGTAATAAAAAAATCGATCTTCCCGATATTCACCCGGCCCATGGAAAAACAAGCGTCGAAGGGAAGCCCACCGCTTACCTCTGTCGAAACGGAACCTGTGGATTGCCCATCACCGAAGGGAAAAGATTGAGCGAAGCACTCGCTTCCTTGTAATCTCCCTTTCATGACATCTCTTTCTTTTCACTCTCCCCTGGGTCCTTTGACCCTTTTTGAAGAAGACGGCGCGATCATCGTTCTCGAATGGGGCCGCGGACCGGAAGATGAGTCGAGCCCACTTCTTAACGAAGCGAAGAAACAGCTCGACGCTTATTTCGACCGCAAGCTGACAAAGTTCGATTTGCCTCTCGCTCCACCAGGCACGGACTTTCAAAACCGGGCCTGGCAGGGGATGTGTAAAATTCCCTATGGCGAAACCCGAACCTACGGTGATTTAGCCCAGGATATTTCGTCGGGCGCTCGGCCCGTCGGGACGGCCTGCGGACGCAATCCCATTCCGATTATCATCCCCTGTCACCGGGTCGTCGCTTCGACAGGCCTCGGCGGATATACGGGACAAGGGGGCCTTGAGACAAAAACCTATCTTCTAAAATTGGAAGGACGACACTGATGGTTAAAGCAATCCGCATTCGCGAAAACGGCGGGCCTGAAGTGATGAAGTGGGAAGATTATAAGGTCCCTCTTCCAGGCGAAGGGGAAGTCCTGATCGAACATTCGGCCATCGGTCTCAACTTTATCGATGTTTATCATCGCACCGGCCTCTACCCCCTTCCCGGTCTACCTTGGGTGCTCGGCATGGAAGGGGCCGGAACGGTCAGCGATGTCGGCGAAGGGGTCGATGAATTCAAACCCGGCGACCGGGTTGCCTATGCCGGGATGCCGCCGGGCTCCTACGCCGAGGCGCGGACCATTCCGGCCCATCGTCTAGTCAAACTGCCTGAAAGCATCTCCATGGAAACCGCAGCCGCCATGATGCTCCAGGGTATGACCGTGCGCTATCTCTTGCGCGGCTGCTACGACGTCAAAGAGGGCGATACCATCCTGTTTCACGCCGCCGCCGGCGGGGTCGGTCTGATCGCCTGCCAATGGGCCAAGGCTCTCGGTGCGACGGTGATCGGAACGGTGGGATCGGACGAAAAAGCCGATCTGGCGAAAGCCCACGGCTGCGACCATACCATCGTTTATACCCGGGAAAACTTCACCGAAAAGGTCAAAGAGATCACCGGCGGCGAAGGCGTGGCTGTCGTTTATGATTCCATCGGCAAAGATACCTTCGAGGGATCGCTCGATAGCTTGCGCCCCATGGGCACCATGGTGTCCTACGGCAATGCTTCGGGTCCGGTGGACAATTTCAATCTCGGTATCCTGGCTCAAAAGGGTTCGCTCTTCGTCACCCGCCCAACGCTGATGACCTATACCGCCAAACGCGAAGACCTGCTGGCTCATGCCCAAGACCTGTTCGACGTGGTGACCTCGGGCGACGTCACCATATCGATCAACCAACGCTATCCGTTAAGCGAAGCCGCCCAGGCCCATATCGATCTGGAAGCCCGTAAGACGACGGGATCGACGATCCTGCTGCCATAACAGGCGATGATTCACGTGAAACAAAAAGGCCCCGCTGCTTGAACGGGGCCTTTTATTTTTTCTGAAAACCGTTGTCGCAGGCTTCACCTGCTCGGGCTTTACTAGCTGTTCATCGCGTCGAAGAAGTCGTCGTTGTTCTTGCTTTCCTTCATCTTGGCCAGCAGGAACTCCATACCGTCGATGACACCCATCGGGTTGAGGATACGGCGCAGGACCCACATCTTGGAAAGCGTGCCTTTGTCGACCAGCAATTCTTCTTTCCGGGTGCCCGACTTGGTGATGTCGATGGTCGGGAAGAGACGTTTGTCGGACAGCTTGCGGTCGAGGATCAGTTCCGAGTTGCCGGTGCCCTTGAACTCTTCGAAAATCACCTCGTCCATCCGCGAGCCGGTATCGATCAGGGCGGTGCCGATGATGGTCAAAGAACCGCCTTCTTCGATATTCCGAGCGGCGCCGAAAAACCGCTTGGGCCGCTGCAATGCGTTGGCGTCCACACCGCCGGTCAGCACTTTACCCGAGCTCGGCACAACGGTGTTGTAGGCACGGGCCAAACGGGTGATGGAGTCGAGTAGGATAACCACATCGCGTTTGTGTTCGACCAGGCGCTTAGCCTTTTCGATCACCATCTCGGCGACCTGAACGTGACGCGAGGCCGGTTCGTCGAAGGTTGAGCTAATCACTTCGCCGTTGACCGAGCGCGACATGTCGGTCACTTCTTCAGGACGTTCATCGATCAACAGAACGATCAGATAAGCTTCCGAGTGGTTGGCGGCGATGGACTGGGCGATATTTTGCAGCATTACCGTCTTACCGGTCCGCGGCGGCGCAACGATCAGCGCGCGCTGACCTTTACCGATCGGCGCGACCAGATCCATGATCCGATGGGTTTTGTCTTCGCGCTTCGGATCGTCCATTTCCATGACCAAACGCTCATCGGGATAGAGCGGGGTCAGGTTGTCGAAGTTGATGCGATGACGGACCTGTTCGGGGTCTTCAAAGTTGATCTGATTGACCTTCAAAAGGGCGAAATACCGTTCGCCGTCCTTAGGCGCTCTGATCTCCCCTTCCACCGTATCGCCGGTGCGCAGGCCGAAACGACGGACCTGGCTCGGGCTGACATAAATGTCGTCGGGGCCCGGAAGATAGTTTGCTTCGGGTGAGCGCAGGAAGCCGAAGCCATCCTGAAGAACTTCCAAAACGCCGTCGCCGAAAATGGCCACATCGTTTTCCGCCGCCTGCTTCAAAATGGCAAACATCAGATCCTGTTTGCGCATGGTGCTGGCGTTTTCGATTTCCAGTTCCTCGGCTTGGGCCATCAGGTCCTGGGGTGTTTTGAGTTTGAGTTCCTTGAGGTTCATGGCTTTACGTCGTTTGATAAAAAAATGGGGGGATGGTCGTTTAGACCGTTTGTGGAAGTGTTCTTTGAAAGTTAGACGGTGATGCCGAAGGCCGGAATTGAACGAACCGTTAATGGTTTGAAAGGCGAGAGAATTTCGGATTCGTTTTGGGATGAATGCCGGAAAACGGCTTCGGACGCTTTATCCGATTAGTTTCTTTTAGGTTGCCTATAGACTTCCAAATGTCAAGTCAAATGGAATTTACAACTCAGTTACGTTTAAAATTTAACCACGGCGGCAAGAACGATAACAATCATCAGAACCGTCGGCGCTTCATTCATCATACGAAAATACTTCTGAGATTTTTCATTCCGGTCCTCGGCAAAGGCTTTCAACCATCCGATCATCATCAAATGGCAAACCCAAAGCAGCGCCACAGAGGTGAGTTTTACGTGAATCCAAACATCCGAATAGTCGCCCAGATTTAACAACAGGAGAAGCCCAAGAACCGTCGCCACGATCCCGGCGGGCGTCATGATCGCCTTCATCAAACGGCGTTCCATGATCTTGAATTTTTCCGAGGCTTCCGAACCGGGTTGGACTTCAGTGTGGTAAACGCAGAGCCTGGGGAAATAGAGCAGGCCCGCCATCCAGGCGATCACCGCAATAATATGCAGCGCCTTAATCCAGAGATATGCTTCGCCTAAATCGATCATCGATCAACCATTTCGTTTTGCGCAAGCCGTATGCCGCTCGTCGCATTCGGTTTCACCAAGGCCGCAATCAAGCCCCTCGCCTTTTTTCAGCGCATCTTTCACCAGCCCGGCAAGACCATCGATAAAGGCCGAATTATCGGTCACCGTCGGCACGCGAAGATATCTGGGAACGCCAGCGGTTTTTGCTTCCTCGGCATATTCGATATCCAACTCGACCAGGGTTTCCGAATGTTCGGAGACGAAAGCAACCGGGGTCATGATGATCGACTTGCCGTCTTTTCCGGCCCGTACAATTTCATCCTCGGTCGCCGGGCCAATCCATTCGAGCGGCCCGACCCGACTTTGATAGCAAATGACGTAATCGAGATCGTCTTGGTTGAGCTCTGCAACGATGGCCTCCACCGTTTTTTCCACATGGTTTTGATAGGGATCGCCGCCTTCAATTACTTTTTTCGGCAGACCATGGGCAGTGAAAAGCACCCGTGCTTTTCCATCCAGTTGTTTGAGAGACTGGGCGACCTCTTCGGCAATGGCCCTAATAAAACCCTCATTGGTCGGATAGCAGCAAACCGTACGGGTCGGCTCATCGAGACCGGCTTTTTTCGCCGCCTTTTTCCAATCGGTCAGCGACGAACCGGTCGTCGTGGTCGAAAATTGCGGATAAAGCGGTAATAAAACCACCCGGTCGGGATTATAGGCTTTGACCGCCGCAGCGACTTCCCGGCTCATCGGATGCCAGTAGCGCATGCAAATGAAAGCCTTCGCCTCGGCCGTATCGCTGAGAGCTTGCTCAAGCGCTCTTGCCTGGCTTTCGGTTTGTTCCAACAGCGGCGACTTGCCGCCCAGATGCTGATAGATTTCGGCCGCCACCGGGGCGCGCTTTCCCGAAATAGATTTCGCCAGCAGCCAACGGATCGGCTGCGGTGCGCCGATAATCGCCTTATCGTTAAACAGATTGAACAAAAACGGCTTAATGGCTTCCGGCCGGTCGGGCCCGCCCAGATTGAAAAGTACGATGGCTATTTTTTCTCTGGTCGCCATGCCCTATCGAAGAACCGTTATTTTTTCCAGTTATGGATGATCTCGGCCAACCGCGCCACATTTTCGGGCGGCGTTTCCGGCACGATACCGTGACCGAGATTGAAAATAAACGGACCCTTGCCGAGCTTGATCAGAATGGTCTTAACCCGCTCTTCCATCTCCGGCCCGCCTTTAACCAACAGCTGATTATCCAGATTGCCCTGGACCAGACATTTGGGCTGCAGCTTTTCCGCCGCCCAATCGAGATCCACATCGGCATCGAGGCCCACGCCATCGACCCCGGTTTTTTCCACATAGGTTTCATAGAGCGGGCCCGAGCCTTTCGGAAAACCGATGACCGGCACTTCACCGAACTCAGCCTTAACTGCGTCAACAATCCGTCGCGTCGGTTCAATGACCCATTTATCGTATTGGTCGCCTTTAAGAACGCCGGCCCAGGTATCGAACACCTGAATCACTTCGGCCCCATGCCTGACCTGCTCGATCAAATAGGCGCTGGTCGCCTCGACCAACAAATCCATCAGTTTGGAAAACTCTTCCGGTCGGTCCGCGGCCCAGCTTTTAATATTGGAATAATCGGTGCCGCCACGGCCTTCGACCATATAGGTCGCTACCGTCCAGGGCGCTCCGGCAAATCCGATCAGCGCCGTGGTTTCCGGGATTTCCTTTGAAAGCCGCGAAACCGTCTCATAGACCGGCGCCATATGGTCATGCAGATTTTCAACGCTGAGAGCGCTCAGTTCCTCGACAGTGCGGATCGGCTCCAGTTGCGGCCCCTCCCCCTTAACGAACTGGACCTTCTGCCCCAGGGCGTCTGGAATCACCAGGATGTCGCAAAACAGGATGGCCGCGTCGAAGTTATAGCGCCGCAACGGTTGAAGGGTTACTTCGGTGGCTTTTTCCGGCGTGTAGCAGAATTCGAGAAAAGAGCTCGTCGTTGCACGAACTTCAAGATACTCCGGCAGGTATCGCCCGGCTTGACGCATCAACCAAAAAGGAGGCCGTTCGGTCGCTTCGTTGCGAAAGGCCCGAAGGAAGAGTTTGTCTCGGCTGTCGATAGTCATGCCTGAAGTGTGTCCTTTATCTGCCGGTCCGCCAAAGGGTTCGTGGAATGCTCTAAAAGGTCGGTTTTAAAGACCTCTTAAAGTTATCCCATGCCCCCCTTCATAAACCCTTTTTAAAAAAAGAAAAGGTAGCTGTTGTTGTTGGGCCTGTGGATGCCGGGGATTATCGTTTGTCCACATTTTTTCCAGATTTTGAAATTCATACCGGAAGCCTTTTTAGACTTCTGTGAATTTCCTTTGGATGTTTTTGGTCAAATGGATTGCTTCTAGGCAATCGAAAAGGGGAAATCCCTTGTTAGGAAAATGGGGAAAATGAGGATAACCGGAAAATCAAAGTCCTGTTTCCTTCTTTTACCGGCCTCGGGAATGTTTTATGCCAGTAGGGATTGGGGCGGGAATAAGAAGATGAAAAGGCGGATGGTTTAAGGGAAAAATCCCAGGAGCTTCCGTTATCCACATTTTTTAGGCCCTTTTGGGAAAACCTTGGGGTAAGTTAAAAAAAATTCGGGGAAGCGGGCCAAGACTATGGAAGACAAACACATTCATCTGGTTTCCGATGCCACCGGCGAAACGGTCAATTCGGTCGCCAAGGCCTGTCTGGTCCAGTTCGACGATCTCAACATTATTGAACACGCCTGGCCGTTGATCCGTTCGGATGTTCAGATGGAACGGGTATTGGAAGGCATCAAGGCGCGCCCCGGCATCGTGCTCGGCACGTTGGTCAACGATGAACTGCGCAAGCAGCTCCAGGAAGGCTGCAAAAAACTCGATGTGCCGTTTGTCCCGGTTCTCGATCCGGTTTTGGCTACGCTTACCAAGGTCTGGGGATCGGAAGCCGGAAATCTGCCCGGTCGCCAACACGCCATGGACGATGAATACTTTAAACGCATCGACGCCATGCATTTCGTCATGTCACATGATGACGGACAATCGGCGGAAACCCTGCGTGAAGCCGATATCATCATTCTAGGCGTTTCGCGCACCTCCAAGACGCCGACCTGTGTTTACCTCGCCAACCGGGGTTTGAAAGCCGCCAATGTGCCGATTGTTCCGGGGTGTCCACTACCGCCGGAGCTCGAATATTCAAAAGGGCCGCTGATCGTCGGCCTGACCACAGATCCCCAGCGACTGGTGCAAATCCGCAAAAACCGTCTTCGTATGCTCAACCAGATGGAAGACACCGACTATGTGGATTTGGAGACGGTGATCGAAGAAGTGAAAGAAGCCCGACGGCTCTATACCCGCCGCGGCTGGCCGATCATCGATGTGTCGCGGAAATCCATCGAAGAAACCACCGCAGCCATCGTCCAGCTTTATAAAACTCATAGAGAATCAGCCCAATGACTGAAAAACGCCCAGAACTGATTCTCGCCTCGACCAGCAAGGCCCGGTCGCGCATTCTTCTCTCCGCCGGCTTGTCATTCGCCGTCGAGCCCGCCGATATCGATGAAAATCCGGTGAAGAAAAGTGAAGCCGACAAAGGCTCCAGCGCTGAAACAGTGGCTCAGGTATTGGCGCTTTCCAAGGCCCGGTTCATTTCGGACCGGCATAAAGAGGCTTTGGTCATTGGTTGCGATCAGATGCTCGACTGTGAAGGGACTTGGTATGATAAACCGGCAACCGATGCGGTGGTTGCCGAACAGCTGAAATCCCTGCGCGGCAAGACCCATCGCCTGATCAGTGCGGTCAGCGTGGTTAAAAACGGCGAAGAACTATGGAAGACGGTTGACGTCACTCAACTGACCATGCGCGATTTTAGCGACGCTTTCCTCGACGACTATATCGATAAGGTCGGGCGTTTGGTCAAAGGTGCGGTTGGAGCTTATCATTTTGAAGGTTTGGGGATTCAGCTGTTTGAAAAAATCGAAGGAGATTATTTTACAATTTTAGGGCTTCCCCTTCTGCCGTTGTTGGAATTTTTAAGAACCCAGGGCGTGGTTAAAGAATGATCTTATCGGGCAAAGCGAAATTGGCGGGCGTTATGGGATGGCCGGTGGAACATTCCCGGTCGCCGCGGCTGCATGGATTTTGGCTCGAACGCTACGCCATCGATGGTGCTTACGTTCCCTTAGCCGTACCTCCGGAAAAAATTCGAGCGGCGCTTCGCGCCTTGCCTTCTTTAGGTTTTCAGGGCTGCAATGTGACCATTCCTCACAAAGAAGCCGCCTTTGTTGAAGTTGATCATTTAACCGAGCAAGCCAAGAAAATCGGTGCGGTCAATACCGTGATTGTTTTGAAAGACGGCACGCTGCGCGGCGACAATACCGACGGATATGGATTTATCGAAAACCTGAAAGCCGGTGCGCCCGACTGGTCGCCTGACCGTCCTGTCGTCGTATTGGGCGCGGGCGGTGCAGCGCGAGGAATTCTTGTCGCCTTGCAAGAAGCGGGCGTGAAGGAAATCAGACTGACCAACCGAACCGTTGAGCGGGCCGAGGCTTTGGCCGGAGAGCTTGGTGCGATAACGGTCATCGATTGGGATCGGCGCGGCGAATGCCTGGAGGATATAGGCCTGCTGGTCAACACCACGTCACTCGGCATGACCGGCCAGGCTCCCTTGGATATTTCACTTCATGGCCTCAATAAAACGGCGGTGGTGACCGATATCGTCTATAGCCCTCTAAAAACGGCACTACTCGAAGCAGCGGAAAATCGGGGCAATCCGGCCGTCGATGGTCTCGGAATGCTGCTTCATCAGGCGCGGCCCGGCTTTGCCGCCTGGTTTGGTCGTGAGCCCGAAGTCAGCGAAGACCTGCGCAACTTCGTGCTGGAGGATCTGTGAGGCCGCCGCTTGTCATTATCGGCCTGACCGGTTCCATCGGCATGGGCAAAACCACCACCGCGGCGGCGTTCAAGCGTTTAGGCATTCCCGTACATGATGCGGATGCAGCCGTCCACAAGCTTTTCGCCAGGGGTGGCGCCGCCGTTCAGCCTATCGAAGAAGCCTTTCCCGGCGTGGTGGCCGATGGTGCGGTGGATCGCGCCCGGCTCAGCCAGAAGGTTCTTGGCGACGATGCGGCCTTAAGGCGCTTGGAAGCCATCGTTCATCCTCTGGTCGGGCGAGAAAAAACCAAATTTCTCATTCGCGCGGCGCTGACGCGCCGCAAAGTAGTGGTGCTCGATATCCCTTTGTTATTTGAAACAGGCGGGCAAAAATCCTGCGATCTCGTTGTTGTCGCCTCAGCGCCGGAGTTTCTCCAGACGGCACGGGTCATCGGAAGGCCGGGTATGACATCGGAAAAATTGGCGGCGATCCGCGCCAATCAGATGCCGGATCGGTTGAAGCGCCGTCTTGCCGATTTTGTTGTGCCAACTGGCTTGGGCCGGGCTTTCAGTTTGAAACGAGTCAGACAAATCGCCACAATTGCCAAAGATATGGAAAGACCAAAACATCACGCGCGCAGAATAAGGAGAAAAATCCGTTGAGAGAGATTGTACTGGATACGGAAACCACGGGCCTCAACCCGAAAGGCGGTCACCGGATTGTCGAAATCGGCTGTGTCGAATTGATCAATCACATGCCGACCGGCGAGACCTATCATCAGTACATCAACCCTGAGCGCGATATTCCCGAAGAGGTGGTGAAGGTCCATGGCATCGATAACGAGCGGGTCAAGGACGAGCCGGTATTCTCACAGATTTCCGAGGCTTTCCTCGATTTCCTCGGCGATGCGACTCTGGTGATCCATAACGCCGAATTCGACATGGGCTTCATCAACGCCGAGCTGGATCGCCTTGGCGTTGCCGCTCTGCCGATGACCCGCACCATCGACACGGTCAAAATTGCACGGAGAAAGTTTCCCGGCGCACAGGCCAACCTGGATGCGCTTTGCCGCCGTTTCGGGATTGATAACAGCAACCGGGTTTTTCACGGTGCGTTGCTCGATGCCGATCTGCTGGCCAATGTTTATCTCGAGCTGATCGGTGGGCGGCAGCCCGGCCTTGAGCTGGCGGGAGATGAGGCGGATGGCGGTTCCGGCGATGGGCAGAAGGGGGAGCGGGTTTTCCGTGAGCCCCGCCCCCATGCCGCCAGCCCGGAAGAGCTGGCGATCCATGAGGAATTCGTCAAAAGACTCAAAGACCCGGTCTGGCAAGCATGACCGGGTCTTAAACAATCAATTGGTCCGGCTCTTACCGGACGGGATATACTCTATTATTCGCCAGCTTCCGATTTCTCGGCTTCTTCACCCGCTTCGGCCTGAGCGGCTTGCAGCTGGGCGACTCGTTGCTGATAAAGCGCAACAAAATCGATCGGCTGAAGCATTAAAGGCGCGAAACCGCCGTCACGGGTCATATCGCAGATGATGTTGCGAACGAACGGGAAAAGCAGCCGCGGACATTCGATCAAAAGGGCCGGGCTACGATGCTCGTCCGGAATATTGATCGCAAACTGACCGGCATATTCCACTTCAAGCAAAAAAGCCGTGGAGTCTTTGACCTTGGCTTCCACCTGAACATGGAGGACGACTTCAAAAAGTCCGCCATCCAATGGCGTCGCGTTGGTGTCCACATTCACCGTGATCGAAGGCTGTTCGGTCGCCATCGAGGTGAAAATGCCCGGCACGTTGGGAGACTCGAAAGAAAGGTCTTTGACGTACTGTGCGGTGACGGCGATGGGCGGCATATTGGCCTGGGCTTGAGTTTCGTCACTCATAGAAAAAGGTCTCCTTGGATACCGTAGAAAATCAGGTAGCCCTGGCTACCATGAAAGTGATTGTCGAACAACCTAATGCTCTCCTCCCGACCAGGGAGAATGCGGATTGCGGCGCTGGTTTTCATCGGGTTCGATGGCTTTGGCGTCTTTCATCTTTTCATCGGGTTCGTCGGTGATGTCTTCATATTCCCCATCGATGACCCCATCCTGGTCGGTCGGGCCCGGCCCCGAACCCTGCCCCGGCCGTTGTCCCGGTCCGGGACCGAACCCACCATGCATTTGGGTGGTCATGGTGACGTGCCGGGAAAGATAGGCGCGCAGGCCCTGGCGTAAGGGGGGGACGAAGAGCAAAAATCCAATACTGTCGGTGATGAAGCCGGGGGTCAGGAGCAGGGCTCCCGCAGCGACCAGACAAATGCCATCGAAGGCTTCTTGAACCGGAAAGACCCCGCGTTGCATGTTTTCCTGAGCCTTAAAGATCGTCGCAAGGCCCTGGGCGCGCAGCAGCGCCGTGCCTAAAACCGCCGTCAGAATAACCGTGCCGATGGTCGGCCAAAGCCCGATGATATCGCCGACCTGAATGAAAACGGCGATTTCGGCAATGGGGACGCCGATAAACAAAAGCAGGATAATGAAAAAACCCATAGTCTCTAAATAATCCTAATAAAGCCGCGCGGGCTTGCTCTTTTTCCACTAACGGCTTATCTAACCTAGTAGACGGGCCCTGCAAAGGGGCAATTGGCAATACGTAAAAAGGCGCATCAATACAATGGACGGCGGTTTCCAGTTTGTCGACATCATCCTTTTCGCGATGATTGCGATCTTTCTTATCCTGCGGTTGCGTAACACTCTTGGCCGTCGGGACGGAACGGACGGCAACCATGTGGACCCGTTCTCCCAGCGGGAACAGCACGGTTCGACGGACCGTTCGCGGGACGATGAGAACAATGTGGTTCACCTTCCCGGACGCGATGGGGGCGATGAGCCGCAGCAATCCCTTGAGGGTGAGCCGCTTCCCCACGAACCGCAAACACCGCTCGATGCGGGCCTTACCCAGATCAAGCTTGCCGACCCGACGTTCGACCCGAAAGGCTTCCTGCAAGGCGCGACCGGTGCTTTTGAAATGATCCTCGGGGCCTTTACCACCGGCGATGTAAAAACCTTGAAAAACCTTTTAAGTCCCGAAGTTTTCGCCAATTTCACCGACGCCATCGATGATCGGGAAGAGGCCGGCGAAACTGTGCGCGATACCTTGATCGGGTTCAAGGATGTAGAAATCATCGAAGCGGATATGGAAGATAACGAAGCGGTGGTGACCGTGAAGTTCGTTACCGAGCAGATCAACGTGGTGCTTGATCGGGATGGCGAGGTGGTCGATGGCGACCCCAACCATGTGATCAAGGTCACCGATCTCTGGACCTTCCGCCGCGACACCCTTTCACGCGACCCCAACTGGATGTTGGTCGCCACCCAAGTGCCCGCTTAAAAAATCAGAGTCCAGCCTATGAAAAAACCGATTGCGACCGCCGCCGCCCTCACTGTGATGGCGGCCCTATCGGGCTGCGCACAGTTTCCCCTGCCCGCCCCGCAAGAAGAAGCGCCGGAGAAGCTAACGGTTTCACCGGTTTCCTTTGCCGGGTTAAAGGGCTGGCGGACGGGTCGGCAGGCGGAGGTTTTGACCGCGCTTGTCAGAAGCTGCGAACGACTGGCCCGGCAACCGGCCAGCCGATCTTTGGGGGCGAACGGCATTGCCGGAACCATGGCCGATTGGCGGCAGGTCTGCACGGCGGCCGAGGCCTTGCCCGGCGACAATGATGAAACGGCCCGACAGTTCTTCGAGAAAAGATTCAACGCCTATCAGGTCGAGGGCGAAGGACTGTTTACCGGATACTATGAGGCCAGCCTGCGCGGCGCTTTGCGTCCCGGCGGCCCCTACCGCACACCGCTTTACAAGCGACCCGACGATCTGGTGATGGTCGATCTCGGCAAGTTCGATCCCGATTGGAAAGGCAAGCGCACGGCCGGAACGGTCGTCAACGGCCGCTTAAAACCTTTTTCCGACCGTGAGGCCATTCGCAAAGGCGCCCTTTTGGGGAAAGGGTTGGAACTCGTCTGGGTTGACGATCCGGTCGATGCTTTTTTCCTTCAGGTGCAAGGCTCGGGCCGTGTCGTTCTGGCCGAGGGCGGCGTGTTGCGTGTCGGCTATGACGGTCACAACGGCCATCGCTATACCTCCATCGGTAAAAAAATGATCGAGCAGGGTCATCTGGAGCGGGAAAAAGTTTCCCTTCAATCCATCCGCGGCTGGCTCGCCGCTCATCCCAATCAGGTTGACCCCATTCTCGATCTCAATCGGTCGTTTATTTTCTTCAGGTCCCTCAAAGGCGATGGCCCGGTCGGTTCGCAAGGGGTTCCCTTGGTGCCCGGCCGTTCCTTGGCGGTGGATCGTCGGTTCGTTCCCATGGGGGTTCCGGTCTGGCTTGAAACCACCGACCCGCTCGACCCCGAACGACCTCTGCGCCGCCTGATGGTCGCCCAGGATACGGGTGGGGCGATCAAGGGGCCGGTGCGCGGCGATGTGTTTTTCGGGGCGGGCCCCCTGGCCGAACAGCGGGCCGGGCATATGAAGCAAACGGGGCGTTATACCCTGCTTCTGCCCAAGACCGTCGTGCCGCCGCCCACCCTGTTGACGACGGCGGCGCGTTAACCCGATTTTAGGCAATTTCCCCGCTTGCCTTGAAGGGGGGAACGCTCCATTCTGTGGGCCATGTCGCAGAATCAGAAAAAATATAACGTCGGACTCTTCGTCACCTGTCTTGTCGATCTGTTTCGGCCGAGCATCGGGTTCGCCGCCGTCAAATTGCTCGAAGATAACGGCTGCCAGGTTTCCGTGCCCCGCGCCCAAACCTGTTGCGGCCAACCGGCCCATAATGCGGGCGACAAAAAAAACACCGCCGATCTGGCCCGTCAGACCATTGCCGCCCTTGAAGGCTTCGATCACGTCGTCGCCCCATCCGGTTCCTGCGCCGGAATGATCAAAAAGCACTATCCGACCCTGTTTGCCGAAACCGACCCCTGGCGACAGCGTGCCGAAGCCCTGGCGGCTAAGACCCATGAATTGACCTCGTTTTTGACCGATGTTTTGAAGGTCGAGAAAGTCGAGGCGCAACTTGAGGCGACAGCCACCTATCACGATTCCTGTTCCGGCCTACGTGAGTTGGGAATCAAAAACCAACCCCGAAAACTTTTGAAATCGGTAAAGGGCTTAAGGCTTCAAGAGGCCAGCCAACCGGAGGCCTGTTGTGGGTTCGGCGGTCTTTTTTCGGTCAAGTATCCCGATATTTCCAATAGCATCGTCACCACTAAGACCGATGACCTGGAAAACACCAAGGCGGATATTGTGCTGGGCGGCGACCTGGGCTGTCTGATGAATATCGCGGGCAAGCTCAAGCGCCAGAATTCACCGCTTCAGGTTCGCCATGTAGCCGAGGTGCTGGCCGGAATGACCGACAAACCGGCCATCGGCGAGGGAGAGGGCTAATGCATCCCACCAGCAACCGGTTCGAAACCAATGTTGCCGAGGCCCTGGCCGACGATCAATTGCAGAAAGCCCTGGCCCGAACGGCTATCGGTTTGCCTGCGGCCCGCGAACGCGCCGTCGCCAAGCTGCCTGAGTTTGAGGCGCTGCGCGACGATGCGGTGGCCTTAAAGCAGCATGTGCTCGACCATTTGGATTTTTACCTCGAGCGGTTTGAGAAAAAGGTCATCGAGCAAGGCGGCCATGTTCATTGGTGCGCCACTCACCAGGAAGCCCGCGAGATCATTTTAAAGATTTGCCGGGATGCAGACGCCAAGACCGTGACCAAGGGGAAATCGATGATCGGCGAGGAGATCGCCATCAACGATTATCTGGAAACCCACGGGATCGAGCCCATTGAAACGGACCTCGGCGAATATATCATCCAGATCAGGAAAGAGCCGCCCAGCCATATCGTCGGCCCGGCTATCCATTTGAACAAAGAACAGGTGGCCGAAAGCTTCCGCGAAACCCATAAGGACCTGCCCCCCGACCGACCGCTCGACGATCCGGCGGATATGCTGAAAGAGGCTCGGACCCTGCTGCGGGAAAAATTTTTAAAAGCCGATGTAGGGATTACCGGGGCCAATTTTCTGATTGCCGAAACCGGCTCGACGGCCATCGTCACCAACGAAGGCAACGGCGACCTGACGCAGATTTTGCCGCGGGTTCATATCGCCATTTCGAGCATCGAAAAAGTGGTGCCGACGCCGGAAGACGCCGATACGGTTTTGCGGGTCTTGGCCCGCTCGATCACCGGCCAGGACCTCTCGGTCTATACCACCTTCTCCACCGGCCCCAAGCGCCCTGACGATCTCGACGGTCCCGATGAATTTCATGTGGTGCTGCTCGATGCCGGGCGCTCTGAAATGCTCGGTAGTGAATTCAAGGATATGCTGCGCTGTATCCGCTGCGGCGCTTGCCTCTGCTACTGCCCGGTTTATACCGCCATCGGCGGCCATGCTTACGGCTGGGTCTATTCGGGCCCCATGGGGGCGGTGCTTACCCCGGCCATTCTGGGGCATGAACAAGCATCCCATCTGCCCAACGCCTCAACCTTCTGCGGGCGTTGCGAAGATGTCTGTCCGGTGCGTATTCCCATTCCCAAGATGCTCCGCCACTGGCGTGAACGCGAAGTGGAGCAAGGGCGCACCTCACAGATTTCAAGGGCCGCTCTGGCGGGCTGGGCCTTCTTCGCCAAGCGTCCGGCGCTCTATCACACCCTGGCCAATCTGAAATATTCGGTGCTCGGCATGATCGGGCGAAAGAAAGGGCGCTTTAAATCGGCCCCCTTCACCTCGGGCTGGACCAAGCACCGCGACCTTCCCTCCCCTCAAGGCAAAACCTTCCAGCAGCTCTGGTCGGAACGGGGAGGACGGCGATGAGCGGGTCGCGCGAAAAAATTCTTTCAACCATCCGATGCTCCCTCGGCCGAGGTTCGCTGGACGACGAGACGGCTAAGACGCTTGAGAAAAACCTCAAAAGACCGAAAAACCGATTGGTCCCGGCCCGCGGTCAGGTTAAGGGCAAGCAGCGGGTTGCGCTATTTAAGCAAATGGCCGAGGCCTACGACTGCACGGTCTCCGAGGTTGCCACTCTGGCCGAGATCCCCAAGGCGGCAGCGGAGTTTTTGCGGGCCAATAACCTGCCCGCCGATATCCGCATCGCGCCCCAAAAGGATTTGGAGAACCTCGACTGGCGGGACGGCGCCAGCTTCGGCCCGGCGGGCAACGAGCATCCCGTCGGTCTGATTAAGGCCTGGGCGGGGTTTGCCGAGTCCGGCACCCTGATGGCGCTTTCAGGCCCCGAAGGCCCGACCACGCTCAACTTTCTGCCCGATACCTTCATCGCGGTTCTGGAGACCAAAGATCTTCTCGGCACTTACGAAGAAGGCTGGAAAAAGCTACGCGGCCGTAAGCAAAGCGGCATCTTCATGCCGCGCACGGTCAACTGGATCACCGGCCCGTCGCGCTCGGCCGATATTGAGCTGACCCTGCAGTTGGGCGTTCACGGTCCTCGCCGGGTCCATATTCTGTTGGTGGAAGAATGAGCGAGAAAAAGAATAAGACGCCGCCGTTCTTGAGCGCCGAAGACGCCGCCCTTTGGGATGCGGTGACTTCCAATGTGGACCCTCTCGGCAAGCGTAAGCCGGTCCATCAGGAAAAAGCCAAGGCGCGACATAGCGAGGCGGGCGCGATCAACCGCATTCCCCGTGGTTTCGATGCGAGCCTCTCCCCCTCCTCCCAGCATATGCCGACCCTGCGGCACGACTTTTCGCCGGGTGTCGACCGGGCGACGCTCAAAAAGGTCAAACGCGGCAACGTGCCGGTGGAGGGCAAACTTGATCTCCACGGCATGACCCAGACCGACGCGCGCGGCGCGCTGGAGCGATTCCTGGCGTTTTCTCAGGAAAAAGGGCGGCGTCTGGTGCTGGTCGTCACCGGCCGGGGGTTTCGTGGCGAGGGCGTGTTGCGCCAGGCCGTACCCGAATGGCTCAACGCCCCGCCCAACCGTTCGCGCATCCTGTCTTTTTCCTATGCTTCGCCAACCGATGGCGGCGATGGGGCGCTCTACGTTCTTTTAAAGAGGAAGCGATGACACCCTTCGGCCAGAAAGTCCGCCGTTTGCGGGAGAAGCATAAGATCACGCTCAAAAAAATGGCGGCGGACCTGCACGTTTCCTCGGCCTACCTCTCGGCCCTCGAACACGGTCACCGGGGTCGCCCCGGGCCCGGTCTGGTCATGCAGATTGCTGGCTATTTTGATCTGATTTGGGATGATGTGGAAGAACTCAAGCGCCTCGCCGACCTCTCCCACCCCCGCGTCCCCGTCGAAACCGCCGGCCTGCCGGTCAAGGCGACCCTGACCGCCAACCTGCTGGCGGCCAAAATCAAAGACCTAGACGAAAAAACCCTCGACCGGCTGCTTGAGCTGATTGAGGGGGTGGAAGAAACGTTGAGGTAAGGCTCAAATCATTCTACCAAACGAATGGAACCGATAAGAAATATTGTCAAATAGTTAGAGGGCTTGTCTATCGATTGCTCATAAATGAAAGGGAATGAGCAGGCGTATCTAGGTGTTTTTCTTAGGTGGTATTCTTTGCAGTCTGCCTTTGTCCAAAAATTCTTGTAATTGCTGTTGGACAAGATACCTAACGACCTCTGAGTGACTCCCCCCAACCTCCTGTAAATCAACAAGCTGATCCAAGAGTTCCCGCGCCCCGAAAGGCAGCGTGAACCAAAGTTTATCATTAGAATTTGAAGACTTTTTGCGTGGCATAACGCTAGATTATAGCAATAAAAAGAAGATACTTATCCATAAAAAAGGAGATAAGTATCTATTGACAAATAAACCAAAAATGACACAAAATATGGTGGTTAGAACGCATGCATGACGACGGTGAGACTCCCAGCCGAAGCCTCTAGGGGCGCTATGGGGGAGCCAGGGAGCACCCCCTGCATGTACTCTAAAGAAAGCGGCCTATCAATTTTTGATAGGTCGCTTTTCTAGTTCTGGATAAGGGTTTCTAATAATTGCTCCGCGTTTAGCGGCCTGTCGAAGCAGCCTGCCAAACTCTGACTGATCAATACGAAGAAAAGACTCTATATGGATTCCAGAATTGTCTGTGGTTGATTTTAGGACGATTTTGTAGGTTTTGTTGTTTTTTGAGGTGGCTTTAACCCCCAAGACCAAATGACGTGGGCGATTTGGGTTCATAACTGCGTAACCATTTCTCATGGCCTCTGAAACCACGGGGTAGTCACTGAAATTTATTTCCCTGTGTTTAAAGCGTTCTTTGTCGTGAGTGTATTTTGAAAGCCAGACATAGCGATTGGTTCCAGCGCTTATTGCATCGGCTAGTTGTTTGTCTAGCAAACCGAAATTTACAGGCCCATCGCTTGCATCAGCTTCAATATTTGCAAGTTCAACGTCATCCAATCCAGCTTTACCTTTGTACAAGTACCCTTAAAGGTGGAATGGCAATCCTAGTATCAAAAGCGTTGAATGAATAGGCAATGAAGTTAGTTGCCTACAAAATAAACTTCGAGAGATCGGCGTTTTTCGCCAGTTCGCTCACCGTTTCTTTTACATAAGCCTTATCGATGGTGAACGACTGGCCCGATTTGTCGGCGGCGGTGAAACTGATGTCTTCCAGCAGTTTTTCCATCACCGTATGCAGACGGCGCGCGCCGATGTTTTCAACGCCCTGGTTGATCTCTTCGGCCAGATCGGCGAGCGCCTCGATGGCGTCTTCGGTGATCACCAGCTCCAGTTCTTCGGTCGCCATCAGAGCGATGGATTGACGGACCAGATTGGCTTCCGGCTCGGTGAGGATGCGGACGAAGTCGTCGCGCGACAGGGCTTTTAGCTCAACCCGGATCGGCAGACGGCCTTGTAGTTCAGGCAGCAGATCGGCGGGTTTGGCGATGTGGAACGCGCCCGAGGCGATGAACAGGATATGGTCGGTCTTGACCGTGCCGTGTTTGGTCGCCACCGTGGTCCCTTCGATCAACGGCAACAGGTCGCGCTGCACCCCTTCACGGGATACGTCGCCGCCCGAACGTTCGGAACGCACGGTGATTTTGTCGATTTCATCGAGGAAGACGATGCCGTTGTTCTCGACTGAATCGATGGCTTCGCGGGTCACGTCTTCCTGATCGAGCAGTTTGTCGGACTCTTCGGCGATCAAAACCTCGTAAGATTCCGAGACGCTCATCTTTTTCGACTTTGTCCGCTGGCCGAAAGCGCCGCCGAACATATCGCCCAAATTCAGCATGCCCATCTGTGCGCCGGGCATGCCGGGAATATCGAAGGTTGGCATATTGGATGAGCCGGTATCGGCGACGTTGAGCTCGATTTCTTTTTCATCGAGCTGGCCTTCACGCAGCATCTTGCGGAACTTCTGCCGGGTTTCCTGGCTGGCGTTGTCGCCGACCAGGGCGTCGATCACCCGTTCTTCGGCATGGACTTCCGCCTTGGCCTTGACCTGACGGCGCATCCGCTCGCGAGTTTCGTGGATGGCGATTTCCACTAGATCGCGGACGATGCTCTCCACGTCACGTCCTACGTAGCCCACTTCGGTGAACTTGGTCGCCTCGATCTTGATGAAGGGAGCCTGGGCCAGCCGAGCCAGCCGCCGGGCGATTTCGGTTTTGCCGACGCCGGTCGGGCCGATCATCAGGATATTTTTCGGCAGAACCTCTTCCTTGAGGTCGTCGGGCAGTTGCTGACGCCGCCAGCGGTTGCGCAGCGCAATGGCGACAGCGCGTTTGGCGTCGTCCTGGCCGACGATGAAGCGATCGAGTTCGGAAACGATTTCCCGGGGGCTGAAATTGGTCATGGTTCTCTTTAGATTTTATTTTTCATCAAGGGATTCAAGGACGACGGCGTCGTTGGTGTAGACGCAGATGCCGGCGGCGATTTCCATCGCTTTGCGGGCAATCTCTTCGGCGCTCATGTCGGTGTCTTTCAAGGCGCGGGCCGCAGCCAGGGCGTAGTTGCCACCCGATCCGATGGCGGTAATGCCGTCTTCCGGCTCCAACACGTCGCCGGTGCCGGTCAGCACCAAAGAAACGTCTTTGTCGGCGACGATCATCATCGCTTCCAAGCGCCGCAGGTAGCGATCCGTCCGCCAGTCCTTCGCCATTTCGACACAGGCCCGCGTTAGCTGCTTTGGATATTGCTCAAGCTTGCCTTCCAGCCGCTCCATCAAGGTAAAGGCGTCCGCCGTCGCCCCGGCGAACCCGACAACCACCGAACCTTCCGCAAGACGCCGGACTTTCTGGGCGTTGCCCTTGATCACCGTCGGGCCGAGGCTGACCTGTCCGTCGCCCGCCACGACCACCTGGCCGCCTTTGCGTACGGTGACGATAGTGGTGCCGCGCCAGCCTGTGGTGTCGCGCTGAGAGTGCTGCTCGCTCATGGGGCCTCCGCCTGGGAAAGAATTGCGTCCCCAGCACTTAGTCCGAAGCGGCCCCCGGGTCAAGAAGGGGCTACCAAAAGGTTGGCTTCATTGGGCGCTTCCTGCTACAAGGTCAACACTGGTTTAACCCCTATGGAATCAAGGGAAAATCGAAAGATGCGCAAGGCCAGCGTGGAACGCAACACCTCCGAAACCAAGATCAAGGTTTTCGTCGATCTGGACGGAACCGGCGAGTATGACGTCAAAACGGGGATCGGCTTTCTCGATCACATGCTGGAACAGCTCTCGCGGCACGGGCTGTTCGACATCGAGGTTAAGGCCGATGGCGACCTGCACATCGATTTTCACCACACGACGGAAGATACGGGCATCGCGCTCGGCCAAGCCTTCACCCAGGCCATGGGCGAACGGCGCGGCATCACCCGCTACGGCACGGCATACGCCCCGATGGACGAAACCCTGACCCGCGTCTCGCTCGACGCCTCGAACCGGCCGCATCTGGTCTGGAAGGTCGACTTCGCCCGTGACAAGGTGGGCGATATGGATACCGAGCTGTTCAAGGAATGGTTCGCCGCCTTCGCCCAGAACGCCGGGCTGACCTTGCATGTGGAAACGCTTTACGGCGAGAACAATCACCACATCGTCGAGAGTTGCTTCAAGGCCCTGGCGCGCGCCTTGCGCCAGGCGTTGGAAATCGACCCGCGCAAGGCCGATGCGGTGCCCTCGACCAAGGGGGCGCTCTAGGGTTTTCTCGGGCGCGGCGTTTCCATGAGCTTCTATACGGCCCATTACCGAAACCGCACCGGCCAGCCGGATCTGGTTCTGGTCAAGGAAGGCTTTAGCTGGGCCGCCTTTATCTTTGGCGCGCTCTGGGCCCTATGGAACCGGTTATGGATCGTCGCCGCCGGACTCATCGCCGTTGAGATCGGGCTGGGCCTGGTTCTGGCGGCTCTCGGAATGGGGTCGGAAATTCAGGCGGTGGCTTCCATCGGGCTGGCTTTGCTCGTTGGATTGATTGCGGGAGACTTAAAACGCTGGTCGTTGTCCGTTTTCAGTGGCTACGATCAGGAAGGCGTGGTTGCCGGGAGCCGGTTGCAGGAAGCCGAAAGTCGTTTGTTGGCTCAAAGACCGGACCTGCGGATCGAGTTTGTTTGAAGGATGGGAAGACCAAGACCATGAAAGTCGTCATTATCGATTATGGATCGGGCAATCTGCGCTCGGCGGCTAAGGCTTTCGAGCGGGCCGCCAGCGAAGCCGGGCTTTCGGCAGAGGTTCTGGTCACCGCCGATCCGGCGGCCTTGAAGTCGGCGGACCGGGTGGTTTTGCCGGGCGTCGGAGCCTTTGGCGATTGTCAGGCCGGGCTTAGGGCTGTGCCGGGACTGGCCGAGGCCTTGAGCGAAGCGGCTTTAAAGGACGCTAAGCCGTTTTTCGGCATTTGTGTCGGCATGCAGCTTTTGGCCGAGCAAGGTCTGGAGCATGGAACCTACGAGGGACTGGGCTGGATTCCAGGCAAGGTGGAAGCGCTGCAGCCCAACGATCCATCCTTAAAAATCCCTCACATGGGCTGGAATGCGTTGGACGTGGCGAAACCCCACCCGGTGCTTGATGGGTTGCCCCAGGATGCCCATGCCTATTTCGTCCACAGCTACGCTTTTACCGTCGAAAACGCCGATCATCTGCTGGCGACCGTCGACTACGGCGGGCCGGTGACGGCGATGATCGGCCGCGACAATTTGATCGGCAGTCAGTTCCACCCGGAAAAAAGCCAGTTGGTGGGCTTAAAAATTATTTCCAACTTCCTCAAATGGAACCCATAACATGAAGCTTTATCCCGCCATCGATTTGAAAGACGGCCAATGTGTGCGGCTGCTGCGCGGCGAAATGGACAAGGCCACCGTTTTCAACGACGACCCCGGTGCTCAGGCGAAGGCCTTCGAAGACGCAGGCACGGAATGGATTCATGTGGTCGACCTCAATGGCGCTTTCGCAGGTAAAGCGGTTAACGCCGATGCGGTTTCCTCGATCCTCGGCTCGGTCGAAGCCAAGGTACAGATGGGCGGCGGCATCCGGACGCTGGAAAACGTGGCCTTCTGGCTGGAAAAAGGCCTCTCCCGGGTCATTCTCGGCACGGTGGCCCTGCGTGACCCCGATCTGGTCAAGCAGGCCTGCAAAGAGTTCCCCGGCCAGATCGCCGTGGGGATCGACGCCAAGGACGGTTTCGTCGCCGTGGAGGGCTGGGCCGAGGTATCCGAAATCACCGCCCACGATCTGGGACTCAAGTTCGAAGACGCCGGGGTTTCAGTGATTATCTACACCGATATTGCCCGCGACGGCGCGATGCAGGGCCCCAATATCGAAGCGACGGCCAGCTTGGCCGAGGCGCTGTCCACGCCGGTGATCCTATCGGGCGGCGTTTCGTCGCTCGACGACCTGAAGGAGGTGAAGAAAGCCGAAGGCAGCGGCATTGAAGGCGTAATCTCGGGCCGCGCGCTCTACGACGGGCGGATCAACGTCGCAGAAGCGATTGAGGTCTTGCAGTCATGATGAAGATGCGCATCATCCCTTGCCTGGATGTGGACAAGGGCCGGGTGGTCAAAGGGGTCAACTTCGTCGATCTGGTCGATGCGGGCGACCCGGTCGAGCAGGCCCGTCTCTACGATCAGCAGGGCGCCGACGAGCTTTGCTTTCTCGATATCACCGCGACCCACGAGGCCCGTGACAGTATTTTCGATGTGGTCAACAAGACCGCCGAAGTCTGCTTCATGCCGGTGACCGTCGGTGGCGGTGTGCGTACCCTGGATGATATCCGCAAGCTGCTGCTGGCCGGAGCCGATAAGGTTTCGATCAATTCGGCGGCGGTCAAGCGCCCTGAGTTCGTTCGTGAGGCGGCTGAAAAATTCGGCAGTCAGTGCATCGTCGTTTCCATCGACGCCAAATCGACCGGCCCGGAAAGCTTCGAGATTTTCACCCATGGCGGCCGCAAACCGACGGGGATCGATGCGGTCAAGTGGGCCGAGCGCATGGTCGAGTACGGCGCGGGCGAAATTTTGCTGACTTCCATGGACCGGGACGGAACCAAGCAGGGCTTTAATTTGCCGCTGACCCGGACCATCGCGGATGCCGTGCCGGTGCCGGTCATCGCTTCGGGCGGTGTCGGTAATCTGGAGCATCTGGTGGAAGGGGTGCGTGATGGCCACGCCACGGCGGTTCTCGCCGCTTCGATTTTTCATTTCGGCGAATACACCATCGCCGAAGCCAAGGATTATATGCGCAAGGCGGGCATTCCCATGCGTCCCGCCGAAGAGCACGGTTAGGGAAGGGGGAACGCCCCATGGGGAAAAAGAACGACGGGCAGCACACGCTCGATAAGCTTTACGACGTGATCGCCAGCCGTAAGGGCGGCGATGCGGGAAAATCCTATACGGCCAAGCTGTTTGGCAAGGGCCGTAACCAGATCGCCAAGAAGCTGGGCGAAGAGGCTGTGGAAACGGTTGTCGCCGCGCTCGGTCAGGAAAAGAAGGACGTGGTCGCCGAAAGTGCCGACGTGATGTATCACCTGATGGTGCTCTGGGCCGATATGGGCATCGAGCCCGCAGAGGTATGGAACGAGCTCGCACGGCGCGAGGGTGTTTCGGGGATCGAAGAAAAAGCGAGCCGCAAAAAAGACTAGGGTCCTGACCCTAGAGTTAAGGAGGTAAGGGCTATGGCCTACGACAAGGAAAACATCTTCG
>CBDUMN010000008.1:0-55608 GCA_965368335.1 uncultured Rhodospirillales bacterium | reverse complement strand
AACTTCGTCGATGAGACCGTCTTTGCCAAGCTGAAGCTGCTCGGCATTCCGCCGGTATCCAGCAATCCTTGCGCAGTTACACTGACAGTTTCTAGGGTCTTTCAAGGATAGATTCGTATTGTGCTTATCAGGGTCGCAGCATTCGGTACAGATGCGCCTGATCTCCATCAACAGCCCATCAACCATCTGCCGCTTCCTTCGCGCATCCAGGTTTGTCTGTCCCACCATATTGCCCTCCCTCATTTTTTTAAGGCCATGAGTTTTGAGTTAACAGCGGGTTCATGGTAGAGGCTGTTTACGGCTACGTAAAATGACCCATCCTGATCGTTCAATTAAATGCATTGAAGTGTTCCAAACAGAAGAGGCGGCTTTCAGCACTTCTTTTCCAATCGGCGCACTCTGCCTGTTTACATCAGAGAAATGTTGTCCAGTGACTTGATGATCGCCGGGCCTAAGAGGACGATAAACAGTGGCGGCAAAATGAACAAAATCATCGGAACGGTCAGGGTCGCGGGAAGTTTGGCGGCTTTCTCTTCAGCCTTCATCATCCGCTCCTTACGGAACTCAGCCGACAGAACTCTAAGGCTATGGGCCAAGGGCGTGCCGTATTTTTCGGTCTGCGCCAGCGTATTGACAACACCGCGGATAGAAGGCAACTGAGTCCGCTTATTGAGGTTGTCGAGGGCCGTCTTGCGGTCGGGCAGGAACCCCAGTTCGACTGAAGTCAGGCTGAACTCATCGGCAATGGCGGGGCAGGCATGAGCCGTCTCTTTGGCGACACGTTTTAAGGCCGCATCCAGGCTAAGTCCCGCTTCGGCGCAGATCACCAATAGATCGAGCGCATCGGGAAGACCTTCCTGGAGCAACTGCTGGCGCTTCTGAATAGCATTTTTCACAAAGGTTTCAGGCGCATAGGCGCCGGCAACCACGGCAAGCATGGCAATCAGCACCTGCATCATCGGCTGAACTTGGCTTGCGTAAAGCGTGGTCAGGACAAGAATCGACACACCACCGGCAACAAAGGGCATGCAGATTTTGAAAAACAGGAACAGGACAATCCCATCTTTGGAGCGCCATCCGGCTTGCGCCAAACGATCCTTAATCTGTTCAGCCTGTTGAGACCGCAGCAGGTTAAGCTTCTCAACCAACCGCTGCATGAGGCTCATGGCTTCGACCGACCTTTTGCGCTCACTGCGCTGGTTAGGGGCAATCAAACCGGCTCGCAAGGCTTTTTGCCGCATGATAATGGCGCGAGCCCGACCGGCCATGGGGTCCCGAACAACCAGACCGTTCCAGACGGCCAGGACCGTGGTGAAGGCCGCCAACCCGGCGAAGAATGCAATGGCGTCGATGGGATTGACGCCCTGAGGGAGAAGATCGGTCCAGGTCATATCTTAAAACTCGCCATTTTAAACATGGTGAAACAACCAACTAGAACAGAGCTGATACCCAGCACCCCAACCATTTGTCCTCGTGTGTCAGTGAATAGAACCGACATGTAATCAGGGCTCGCGATATAAAGAATCACGGTCATGGCAAAGGGGAGGCTGCCAAGAATAGCGGCACTGGCCCGAGCCTCGGAAGCCATGGCGCGGATTTTCAGCTTCATCTGCTGGCGTTGGCGCAGGATATCAGACAAATTACCCAGGGTTTCGGCCAAATTACCGCCGGTCTCGGCCTGTACAACTAAACTAATGACAAAGAATTTGAACTCGGGAACTGAGAGTTTTTCGGCGGCCTCCCACAGAGCTTCCTCCATGGTTTGACCCACTTTCATATTATCGGTGATTTGCTTGAACACGCCACCTACCGGGCTGGGCATTTCACGCGAGCAGGCTGCGATTCCTTCACTAATTGGCAGACCGGACTTAACCCCACGGACGATCAGGTCAATGGCATCGGGGAAAATGGCGACAAACTGCCGGTTGCGGCGTGAAATCATCAACGAGACAACCATATGGGGTGCGCCGATCCCCAGAGCGAGGCCAAACAGCAAAGCGACGGCAAACGGCAATGTGAGGCCAAGGCCCAGACCCAAAGTGACGACAAAAGCCACAGCAAGGGAGACCGCCACATAGACGCCCAGACCAATGGTTAAACCGGCTTGACTTAAACGCTGAGTAAGAATGGAAGGACGTGGCAGGAACTTCAAAACCACCTTGTCGAGCCCTGGTGTGCGGGATCCATCATTGCGACGCACATTGAGCGCTTTCTCTTCAATGGAAATATCGCTTCCCAGACGCACTTTTAAGGTCTTGATCCGGCGTTTCATTTGACGTTCATGTCCTCCCGAAAGAGAAACCAACGCCAACGCCGCCATCAATACGGCCCCCGCAATTCCGGCGATCATAATGATCAGTTGAATATCCAAAACACCACCTCCGATAACCCTTTGGGCATTCTGGAGGTATTTTGGAGCTAACTGCCCATCGCCTCCATCAAAGCCCGGTCGAGACCGAAATATTCGGCTTTCTCGATCAACTTGGGCCGCAGGCCCGTCGAATTGAAATTACCGGTTAGCTTTCCTTCTGAATCCTCGCCGGTGTATTCGAAACTGAACAAGTCCTGCGTAGTAATAATATCGCCCTCCATGCCAATAACTTCAGTGATGGCGGTCACTCGCCTCACACCATCACGCATCCGGGCGATCTGAACGATCATATCGAGCGCCCCCGCAATCTGGGAACGCACGGCTTCATTGGGCAGTTTGACACCCGACATGGCGACCATGTTTTCAAGCCGCGTCAGAGCCTCACGAGGGCGGTTGGCGTGAATGGTGCCAAGCGAACCGTCATGGCCGGTATTCATCGCCTGAAGCATATCGAGCGCCTCACCGGCACGAATCTCGCCGAGGATAATCCGGTCGGGACGCATACGGAGGGCGTTTTTGACCAGTTCGGTCTGGGTGATCGTTCCCTCCCCTTCAAGGTTCGGCGGGCGAGTTTCCAGGCGCACCACATGGGGTTGTTGCAGTTGCAGTTCCGCCGCATCCTCGATGGTCACTACCCGCTCGCCCATATCGATCATTTGCGAAAGTGCGTTGAGCAAGGTGGTTTTCCCTGAGCCCGTTCCGCCGGAAATGAGGATATTCAGCCGGCACCGCGAGGCGATTTTGAGCACCTTGCACATGGCGTCGGAAAGGTTGTTCGTCGTGACCATCTTATCCAAGGTGATCTTCATCTTGGCGAATTTACGGATTGAGATGGAGGGGCCATCAATGGCAAGCGGAGGAATGATGATATTGACGCGCGAACCGTCCTGAAGGCGTGCATCGACCAAAGGCGTCGATTCATCGACCCGACGGCCAATTCTAGAAACGATGCGCTGGCAAATATTCAGTACGTGGGCATTGTCGCGAAAAGTTATGTCGGTCAGTTGCAGTTTTCCGCCCCGCTCCACATAGACCTGCTTGGGGCCGTTGACCATGATATCCGTAACCGCGTCATCGGCCAGCAGGGGCTCAAGCGGCCCCAAGCCCAACATATCGTTGAGCATCATGTCGACCAATTCGCGCTGCTCGGAGCGGTTCAGGTGGATGCGTTCTTCGGCGAGGATCTCACCAATCACCTCACCCAGCTGCTGGAATAAAACATCGCGCGGCATTTCAGCCGCCTTACCGACATCGATACGCTGCATGAGCAACGGCTGAACCTTGTTCTTCGCCTCCGTCACCGTTGCATGACTGGAAGACCCGGCCGCTTTTTCGGCATCCTGAACAGGGCTGAAGACTTCCTCTTTACGAGGCTCTGGATCGACCGATTGGGCAGGCTGCTCCTGAACGGTCTGTGGCGTCAGTTGAGTAGCGGGGGGCGGCTTGGGTGCAGCCTTAGGCGCAGCGACAGGTTGAGCCGCATTATCTGGCGGCGCAGGGGGTTTCTTCGCCGCTTTACCACCTTGCCTCCGACCGAAAGTCGCCATCCTTACCCCTTACCGAAGAGCCGTCCCAAAAGCCCTTTTTGTTCCTGCGCTTCGCCAGCATGAAATTCAGCAGCAAGAATATCACGAATGACGCCCACCGCCTTACCTTTCTTGGCGATTTCGGCCATCGCCTTACCCGCTGCATCGGCTTCGGCGGCAGGCTTCACATCGAAAGGAATGGTGAAATCAACCGCCGCCTCGACACCACGCTCAAAATCCTTCGCCGCCATTTCGCCTTGCTTGACCATGCCCGCCTTATTGACCACCAACTTAACCTTGGCTTTGGGAGCAAATTCTTTAATCGCCCGGATCAACCGCATAGAATCCCGCATCCCGGGAAGCGAAAAGTCGCTGATTAACAGCACGGTGCCACCGTTATCCATTAAAGGAATAATGTTGGGAACGAGAAACCGGGGAACATCCAGGATAACCGTCGAATAGGTTTGGCCAACCTCAGCCAACAGGGTGTCCATGGCCTCGGGCGTCATCTGACAGGTTTTTCCCAGCCCTTCTTCAGAGGACAAAACCGCCAGATTATCGCTTTCTTTGACCATCACCCGCTCGATAAACAGACTATCAATGCGGTTTGGATTATTGAGCGCTTCGCGCATTCCCGCACCGGGCTCCATATCAAAACTTAAAGCCGCCGTGCCGAAATAGACGTCCGTATCGACCAAAACTACCTTGCGGTCTTCCTCATGCGCCGCCATCCAGGCCAGGTTGAGCGCAACGGTGCTTGCCCCCACGCCCCCACGCACACCGACCACAAAAAGTCGCTTCTTATCTTCTTCGGCGACGACGTCTGGGGCAGCGGCAGGAGCGGCAGCCACCGGATCGCGATCTAGCGCTTCAAACAGCGCCTCCTCATCCAGCGGCTTAACCAAATAGTCCTCTACACCGGCCGCCATAAGTCGGCGAAACAGCGCAACGTCGTTAACGGCACCAATGGTTACAACTCGCGTCCCAGGGTCGCAGGACTCCGCCAGCCTGTTTAGATCCTCCATGGGATCGCCAGAGGTCGAGATATCGAGAATAATCAGGCTAGGCGTCACCACCTTGGCCAGCGCCTGGGACGCCTCTTCAACGGACCCGAGAACCACCCGATTTTCGGCCCAACCCTTACGGCGCACCGCGCCAAGCATGGAATCGCGTGTCTCCCGATCAGAAACGAAAGCGACAAACGGCTCACGCCGGTTTTGAGTATTACCCGCCATCGCCCCCTCCGTCGCTCGATTCGGTCGTCGGTTCGCCCGACCCGGAACTCGATTTTGGATCGAGCAATGGCTTGGTTTTTCCGGTCCGATAATTAACGATTGACGTTCTTAGATAATCACCATCGGCGGGGCCAAGCGTACGCCCTCTGACCAAGTCTTCGGGATCGGCAACCATCATGCCTAAATTGCTCACCGTTGCGCAGCCATAATTGCTGTGTACGTCGTTGTTGAAGGTATCGGAAGTATCGCTAGTCCAGTCGGGGCACCCTGGCAACGTGACCAGATAGCGCCGAACAACGACTTGGATGGTATCGTTTTTTGCTTTCCCCTCGGTAAAACCGGTGATCGGCGAAGCGGGCTTCAATCCACGTAATTTCAAAAAAGCCGCAACGGTCGAGACACGACGCTCCGTCACCCTTTCGCCATCGGGCTCCAGGTTGACATAAACCTTATCGGTACTGCCGACTTGAGCATGGGCGAGGAAGGAATCCAGTCTCTCCCGCTCGCTCACGGCCAAACGATCATCCCCGACGGGAAAATTGACATCATGGCTGTAGTGAACCTGTTCGACCTTGAGCTGTTTAGGCGGTTGGTTATCATGCCAACGCTCGAAATTATCAGCACAACCACTTAAGGCAATGGCGAAACCGAGCCCCAGGGCAAAACCAAACTTACGGATTCTGGGCTTTATGTAAGCGCTCACGACTTGATCCTCCGTTAGTTCAGCTCAAAACCGGCAGGGCCAATCAGCCCTTTACCGTTGCGGCCAATGGTTACCGGCTCGCCTTTTTCGGATTTGCGGCGGAACATTCCCTTGCCGAAGAATCTCTCCACGTCATGCGGCGGCATAAATCCATCGGTAGGCGAAGCAAGCTTGCGATTACTTACAGGCTTAACCAGATATGGCGTCACGATAATCACAAGCTCAGTTTCATCCCGCTGGAAACGATCAGAGCGGAACAGGGAGCCGAGCACCGGCACGTCTCCCAAACCGGGAAACTTGGAGAGATCCTGGGTGATATTGTTCTGCAAAAGCCCCGCAATGGCGAAGCTTTGACCACTTGCCAGTTCAACCGTGGTTTCGGCCCGTCGCGTGGTTAGTGAGGGAATGTCAAAATCATTGAGGGTAACCGAGTTGGTCGATGAAAGCTGACTGACCTCGGGGCGCACATGCATATTAATGCGTCCGCCGTTCAAAATAGTCGGGGTGAAGGCAAGGGAGACACCGTATTCCTTAAACTCAATCACTACCCTGTTGTCTCCTTCCGGAACGAGGATAGGAAACTCACCGCCCGCCAGGAAACTTGCCGTTTCGCCACTTAACGCCGTTAGGTTCGGCTCAGCCAAAATCGACACCAGCCCTTCCTGCTCCATGGCATCGATCACCGTATTGATATCGGTCGATCCTCGACTACCAGAAAACGTTAAGGTGTGTTGCGTGACGCTTGCGTTGAATGGATTGTTCGTCACCAGGGTCAGCGGGAAAATACTGATTTTATCAACCAAGTTCCAACGGAAACCCAGTTGCTTGTCGATATCGCGAGTCACCTCGGCGACTCGGACTCGCAGGTTAACCTGGGTCGGCTGGGTAATTTTCAACCGGTTGGCTACATTCCCGTAGCGAAGCGCCAAGCGGTTGATTTCTTGGGAATCGAGCGGCGAATCTACATCGCCATCAATGACCAGAGCATCGCTTATACTGGAGAACCTGATGTTATTATCCGGTATCAGATTGCTCACATCCCTGCGCAGAGCTTCGATATTGTGGGACACATGAACATCCATGTTGGCCAGGATACGTTCACGGGCGTCGACGGCGAATAGCGTAGTCTGACCCGATGCGGCGCCGACCAGATAGACCAGCGTTGGCGATTTAACCTGAACATCAGCGACGCCGGGATTGGCGATAAAGACTGTTGAGGCGGCGCGCGGCAGGCGGATCAGCTGCCCCTCGCCGACAGAAATTCCCACCTGCTTTTCCGAAGCGCTAATCACTTCGGCGGCGGAAACCATATCGGTCGGAAGCCCCCCGAAAACCCCTCCGGCAGCCAGGGCGATAACCGCCCGAGCACAGATTCGGCTGATCGTCTTTCTGACGTTCACGAACATTTCCCGATACCTTCTCTTCAACCCATCCCAGGCAATAGCCTATTTATTGCCCGGAAACTCTTAGTTCTTTATGAACCGCGAGCCTCAATGAGTCGGCGCCCCCGGCTGATCCAAAGAAGGTCCCCGCACCACTTCGACAAAGTGGGCTTGCTGGACTTCCGGTTCCTCCTCGGGAGCCTGCTGCGGCGCCATGAAGAGGATATCCTCCTCCATGGTGTAGCTCCGCTGATACTCTTCAGGAGGTTGTGACAGCGCCCCAACCGTTTCCGCCAACTCCGTGTAACGGTCTACTGTACGCGGGAGGCTCCTGAGACTCAAGGAAAGTGAACCTAACTGAAGCCCCAAAGCGATCTTTTCCGCTTGTTTCTGACTGACCTCAAGCGTCGCCGTTTTTGCGATCTTGGCTTTTCCTTCTTCATTGTTTGTCCGCTGATCAATCGCCAGGACTCTAATCTCATTTAAGAAAGTTTGGCTCATCTGGATGGGACGAGCCCCCCCATCGTTGGCAGAAGGACGCATGCGAACCGTCAACACCAGGTCGACCATATCGCCGGGAAAGACGAACCCGGCAATTCCGGTTGTTTCGTTGAGCGGCACCGACACCGCCCGCATGCCGGGCTGCAACACGGCTGCCAGATATCCCCGGTCGCCGGGATGAACCACGACTTTATTGGTCACCGGCTGTCCGGCGGCAACAGACGCCCGAACCACGGTACCGACGAAATCCTCTTTCTTACCGCCGTCGCCTTTGACCACATACCCTTCGGCCAGGGCATCCTCTGGCCAAGTCTGCCACTTGAAATCGCCTTCTTTGAGGAAATGACCTACCGGCAGATTGTCTTTCAGGACAAGCACCTTGGTTTCGGCCTTAACTTCAACCTTGGCCGGAGCGCTCGCCGCCATCTGGGCCCGCTCGCTCGTCAGCCAGGTTTTTGCGTAAAATGCGGTTCCTCCCGCTGTCGCCAGGGCGCCCGCTACAAGTAAGATCGTCCGGATACTCATAACCAAAACCTCCTAAAACCGTCTCGCCCTAAACAGCCGCCAAACGGCCGATGAGGAAAAAGACTCCTACGGCGATCGCAACGCCATAGGGCATGAAATTGGTGACTAAAACATTCCGCAATCCAGTCTGGCCGACGGCCTCCAGGCTCATAGCGAAACCGAGACGCCAGGGGCCGCTCATCACAACCGCCATCACGCCGCCCGCCAAAACCGTAAAAATCAGAAACTCGAAGATATAGGCAGGACCGGCCCACAGTGCGACCGCCGCCAACAACTTGGCGTCGCCGCCCCCGAGAATACCGGTGAAGAACAGGGCCATTCCGGCCAGAAGAACGACAAATGCGACAATCATCGCGCCGCCCCAGGCAACAGGCTCGGAACTGACCATGACATAAACCGGATAGAGGGCCGCAACGGTCAAGACGATACGATTTGGAATCCGATATTCCCGAACATCGTTGAGCGCGGCCCAAAACGCCAGGGCGGCGAGCAGTGTAAGCACAATTTCCGGGGTCACGATGGCGTTCATTGCCAATTCCTCACAAGCACACAAACGGAAAACTTCAATCTCACAATCAACCTATGCCAACAAGCCTCATCGGGCTGTGACGGTAGTCACAAGCTTTTGTTTTTAAGCGCTTTTTAGGTAATTCACATGGAAACGGCCCCTCCCCTGCTTGGGAAGAGGCCGCACTTTTCTTCAGGCTCGGTCCGGCTGAAGGGACCTATCTTGTATTTTACGACTACTGCAGGTTAGTGGTCACATTCTCCCAGAGACCGATCAGACCATCACCCATATTACCCAAGGCGGTAACGCCAACAACGGAAACAAGAGCGGCGATCAGGCCATATTCGATAGCGGTAGCGCCAGATTCGTTTTGAAAGAATTTGCGGATAGCAGTCATAATGTTTCTCCTCAGCTGAACCACGAATGTTTTGTTTAACTGCACCTATTATTGATCAGAGAAAACAATAAAGATGTGACGACAATCACTACTTAATATTTTTTTGTTTTTTATTTTCAATAATAATTTTATATAAAATTTTACTTAATTTTCTACGCATGGGCTATCAATAATCAGCACTTGAAAAATGAAATAAAAAAAAGCAGCAATCATGCTGCTATAAATATTCATTGGAATTATAAACGCTAATATATGTATTTCTTATTTATATACAGAAAACCTATCACCTCAGATAACCCACCCACGGCATTGCCTCCTGAGCTAGAGAATGACACAAGCCTCGGCTTAAGGAAGTGACTCGCGTCACAAACGACAAAAAAGCGCTCAGCGAGCGCTTTTCTGCCTTCTCCGGTCAGGGGGGCTAAGCCATTCTGACTAAAGCCCCCCTTCGGAGGTTGGCCCCTTTTAAATTCACAAAAACTAGTTCAGATTGGTGGTCACATTTTCCCAAAGGCCGATCAGACCATCGCCCATATTACCCAAGGCGGTAACGCCTATAACAGAAACGAGAGCGGCGATCAGGCCATATTCGATAGCAGTGGCGCCAGATTCATTGGTGAAAAATTTACGAATAGCAATCATGTCAACCTCCTAAGTTTTAAATGTTCCGAATGACGGTTTACCGGGAAATCGGCTTGTTGTCATCCGATAAGTTGGAGATTACCCGCCCCGTCCGATTGGGGCTGTGATTATCATCACATAGATCAAATTTTTTTATTTACTAAAATTGATAATAAATAATTTTTCACATATATTTTATTATATATAACCATTCTATAGCGACTTTCTATTTTGTGATAAGTATCACAGACATTTTTGTACTTATAATGGCTTAATGGCATGAGAAACGTTTGGCATCCCGCCAGGAAAGTATAAACCATGTATTGTCACGCTTTTATTTCCAACATAATGACGAGCATCAAGGAAAGAATTCACCGCTTTGCAAAAGCGCAGGGCGGAGGCGTCGCTATCCTCATTGGTTTCGCCATTATTCCACTTGTCGGCTTTGTTGGCGTGGCGACCGATGCGACGCGGGCTTACATGGTTAAATCCCGCCTTTCGTCAGCGATTGATGCAGCAGGTCTGGCCGGGGGGCAAAACTTCTACGAGCCAACGCGGGATGCCGATATTAAGATGTTCTTCGACGTCAATTACCCGGCCAACTATATGGGGACCACGGTCACCGGCCCGGATATCGTCGCCAATGAAGATAACGAAACGCTGACCCTGACGGCCAGCGCCAAAGTGCCCATGGTCTTCATGCAAATCTTCGGGCAGACCCATGTAACGGTCGATGCCTTCGCCGAAATCACCCGTGAAATGCAAGCACTCGATGTCGTCCTGGCCATCGACATGTCGGGCTCCATGGGCAGCTCACTCGACGGCGGCACCCGTATCGGGGCGGCGCGCCAGGCGGCCAACGATTTGGTCGATATATTATTCGGTGGCGATGCGGCGAAAGAGCTGCTCAATATTGGCCTGGTTCCCTGGAACGGCAAGGTCAACATAACCCTCGACGGCACAACCTACGACCCGGATGCGCTAACCACCGACAACGTCGGCAGCTTCACCAACCCGGTGTCCGGCGTAACCCAGTCAACTCTCTATACGGCCAACAACTCACCGGTTCCCTTATTGTTTGAACCGGACAGCGCCTGGAAAGGCTGCGTCTATTCCCGTTATATCGATGACGGCTTCGAAGACACCAACGCCGATACGCTCCTCCCCCCCACCGATGCCGGTTCAGCGGACTGGCTCGGCTGGCAGCCCATCGGCAAAGAAGGCGAACCCCTTGCAGGCGACGGGTCCGAAATCGCTATTGTCCAGTCGCAAAGCGCGTCCAACTATGACAACGGGATCACGGTGACGCTTTCCAATGCCCCCAAGCCCGGCAACATTCTCATTGCCGTGGGCACCCGGCGCAGCTGGGAATCGTTCAATCGCCCTGGCGGGTGGAACAGCCTGATGAATTATACGGCCGACAACAACGGCGACGGCCAGCGAATTCGTTTCATGGCCCATCTGGTCGGCGCGGGTGAAGACGCCAGTTATAGTTTCACCGCCAACGATTCGCGCCAGCAGGCTATGACCCTTATCGAAGTTGAAGGGCTGAGCTGGGACAACCTGGAACTCGACACGGACGGCAGCGATCACACCACATCGAACGGTCAGTCCATCTCGCTCGATTCGGTCTACGTCAACCGGGACGGCGCATTGCTGATCGCCGGAGCCGCCTTCAGAGACGACGACCTCAGCAATTTCAGCTGGAGCAATTCGTTCAACCAGATTGCCAACGTCGAACAAATCGGCGGCACGGGCGAGGATCTAACCCATAGCGTAGCGGCCCGTATTATTTCCAACGACGGAAGCTACTCGACAACCTTTAGCGCAGCCTCCGGCACCGGCGAAGAACGCTGGGGCGGCATGGTCGCCCTCCGGCCGGCCAGTCGCTGCACCGGAACCGTCACCGGCAGCGAATGCACACCCTGCCTCAGCCATGGGATTACGACTCTCCAAAACTCGAAGGCTGCAATTAAAGATGCGATCAACGCACTGACCGGCCCGCAAGGCACCACCAACATCACACAAGGAGTCGGCTGGGCCTGGCGCGTTCTTAAACCCACAGCCCCCTTCACCCAGGCCGTTGCAGACCCCGACTACCAGCGCCAGCAAGCCATCGTGCTGCTGACCGACGGGGAAAACTTCGGTGGCGATGGCGACGGCTATAAAACGGTTTTCGGCTCGGGGGCCAGTGGACAGGCCGGAATGAACGAGCGGTTGCTTAAAATCGCCGCCAATATCAAGGCCGATGGCGTGGTGCTATACGTGATCCAGTTCGCCAATTCGGGAACGGCCCTGCAAACTCTGCTTAAGACCGTCGCCAGCGGACCGGACACGCCCTTCTATCACTACGCACCGGACCAAACGGCCCTCAAACAGGTGTTCCGCGAAATCGCCAACCACCTCTCCGAATTGAGGCTGTCCCGGTAGAGCGATAGTCCCACAAGAAAGCCCAACGAGAAGCCGTTGCTATTGGTGGCTCTACGGCCAAAGGCGTGATGTGTGGACGATTGCCAAGACCCAGACCGTATCTTCGATGATTTGATAGACCGTGCGGTAAGAGTTGCGGGGAATCAACTCACGGGTGCCGAGAACGATACCTTCACGCCCTCTTTCCGGGAATTCGGCCAAGTCTCCCGCCGCTACGCCAAACAACTCGTCCATACGCAGAGCCGCCATGGGATCGTCCAACACCGGCGTTAACAGACTTTCGCGCCGCCGCGACCTTTTGGGGCAGGTAATCTTCATATTAAGGCTTGCCTCCAGTTTCATGCTGAACATGGCTTGCTTGGGCATAACAGGCTTCTCCATGACTTACTCATGATAAAGTATATATGTTATCGTGACCTACTGGTAAGCGCGGCTGGCGAGTGACCACAACCTGTTTTGATGAGGCAAGACGCCTTCCCTTACCCAAGACAAAAATGATGGGGCTGAAGTAACGATCAGGGTTTGGAATAACTACTCGATGCTGGTCAAACGAGCGAATCGGGGGCGAATGATCGAATAGGACGAGAAGGTTTGGGCGGTGAAGATGCCGTCTAAAAAGATCGGCTCAAAGGGGTAGAAAACCTCGGCGGCAATGATGCTATCGCCATCGCGGATGGTGAAGCCGTCCGGCAAGGTTGGGGTATCGCCAACCGATCCGAATGTACTGCCGTCTTCCCCATCGCCGAAATTGCGCACCCAGTTGATCGTCGTTCCACCGTCATTACTGCTCATGGAAGAGACGATTACGGTGCCACCGCTGTTAAAATCGAAGGGCGACATGGCATGGGAAATGGCGTCAAAAAGACTGGTTATTTCGGCCTCGGTCAGGCCCTGGGACTGGCCGACCAAATCGGCCATCGCCATGGATGTGCGTTGAATTTTCTGGTTGAGCAGAACGAGCCGCGCCCCATCGAAAGCGCCCAGCACCAATAGCACCAGGATCGGCAGAATAAAGGCCAACTCAATCAAGACGGCGCCATCGTCGTTTTCACGAAAGCGTTTCGCACCGATAAACCGGGAAATCAATCTGCGAACACGCATCAGGAAACCCTTTCCCAAGGCTCGTTGCGAACGGCGACACTGGACTCGAAGGTCACCTTATCCATGCCCTCAGGCAGAAAATAGGAAACCATAGGAGTAAAGAAATTCCAATCGTACGTCAGGCGGTAAACGACCACGTCGCCCGCACCGCCCGCACCGGCAACACCGACATCCGAATCGCGCGCACCGTTGCCATTGGAATCGGTGAAGGTTTCGCCATCATCAAAGTTGCCGTTACCGTTGCCATCGACAAAGGCTTCGCCGTTACCCACATCGGAAAAACTGGGATAGACGAGAATTTCAAGATCGGCTGAAGAGAGATCGACAAAACCAAGCGTATGCTCGGATACGATGCTGATAATCTCTTCCATACGGTTGGTGCCCATTTCTTCATAGCCGGTGATGCCGTAACGCGACGCCTGCCGCAAGCCGCCGTCAACCAAGGCATTGACCAGCAGCATCATGCCGACCTCGATAATGCCCATCATCATCATAAGCAAAATGCCCACACCCAGGGCGAACTCGACGGCGACTGAGCCATCCGAATTTCGCTTCATTTGCCTAAGCGCTTTGTTAATCCTTAACAGCATGGCGGCTTCTCTAAGGGTTACGTTTCATCTTTTCTAGAATACCGCCGAACGCCCAGTATTCCTGTGATTGAGGTCACAGGAATGGCAATAGAACCAGGGGCTTGGAAGGTGCTTACTCTGAAGTCACAAGATCGACGACAAGGCGGTGCGATTTGCCATCCTTAGGCGGAATGACGAAAGAGCTTTTAACTTTGGCGGGCTTGGAAAGAAACAAGACCACACGAGAACTCTGGCCGCCTTTTGAAATAAACATCGTGTGTTTAACCAAACCGATAACCGAACTAGGCACGACCCGTCCTTTGGGCACACCGACGTTTTTCAACTCAATCACCACCTGCCCTTCGTCGGCATTCCGGTCGAACCCGTAGTCCGGCTTTTCGCTCAAGTCCAAGACGAAGCGGGTTTTATCGGCATGTAGACCGGCGCGGGCTTCCAGAATTTCAGCAGCCTCAGCCCAACTCGGAGCCAAAAGGACCGACAAGACAAAAAGCTGTCTCCATATGCGCCAGCCATTCAGAATATTCATATCGCCTTTTCCTGTTCTGCCGGACCGCCCAACCAGAGAAGAAAAACACTACAGCATGGTTTCGCGTCTTTCCATGACTACAAGGCTGAGCTATTTTTTTGCCGAGGCAAACAGACTAGAGCGGAATAAATCAATGAAGCTTTTACGATGGGGAAAGCCCGGTGAAGAAAAACCCGGCATCATGGATGAGATGGGGATTATCCGGGATCTCTCGGACCATCAGGCGGATATCGACCCGGCGGCCTTAACGCCCGAACGTCTCAAACGCCTCAAGCAGCTCAACCTTGAGAACCTACCCAAAGTGGACCGCACCCACCGCTTGGGCTGCCCGGTTGCCGGAATCCGCAATATTTTCTGCATCGGCCTCAACTACCGGGCCCATGCCGAAGAGGCGGGGATGGAGCCACCCAACGAGCCGATCTTATTTTCCAAGGCGACCTCGGCGCTGACCGGCCCGTCGGATCAGGTGATCATCCCGAAAGATTCGCAAAAGACCGACTGGGAAGTAGAGTTGGGCGTGATCATTGGGCAGGAAACCTCCCACGTCAGCCAAGAAGACGCCCTTTCTCATGTGGCGGGCTATGTGGTGGTCAACGACGTCTCGGAGCGGGAATTTCAGATCGAACGCGGCGGACAGTGGATCAAGGGTAAGAGCGCACCGAGCTTTTGCCCTGTCGGCCCCTGGTTGGTCACGGCCGACGAGGTGCCCAACCCGCAAAAACTCAATCTTTGGCTCGAGCTGAACGGCGAAAAACTACAAAACAGCAGCACCGGCGATATGATTTTTGGCGTTGCCGAGATTATCAGCCATATCAGTCGCTTCCTCACCCTGCTTCCCGGCGATCTGATCGCCACCGGCACCCCCCAAGGCGTCGGCATGGGTTTCAAACCGCAAAAGTTTCTCAAGCCCGGTGATAAGATGCGCCTCGGTGTCGAAGGCTTAGGCGAGCAGAATCAAGACGTTGTCGCCTGGTCGGCCTAGCCTTCCAGGTGTTCCAACTCTCTCTCGATGCGCGCAAACTCGTCGGGTATTTGCTCAAGCTTTTTCTTTTCACTGTCCAAAATAGCCCGGAAAGCTTGACGTTTCAGGGCCATAACGACCTCGCCTTTTTGTTCGGTCAGGCCAGGGACCGATGAACAAACAATATCGATGAGCCGCTCAGCGCCATGGAGCCGCCCCCAGAGGTAGTCGTTTTCCCGTGCCCGACGGCTAAAAAATCCGGCGAACCCTTCAAAATCGACACTTTTCAAACAAGCCCGCGTCCCTCCGCCGCGAATACCATCGGCGTCCAACGGGCTGATACGATCAACCCTGATTTCATCGAATTCCCCGATGCTCCGCCAGTTGGTGGTGGAAAAGGTCAAAACATCCCAGTAGGCATAGCCGATATAGCTATAGAGAAGCTCTCGCCGTACGTCCCGGCAAACTCCAGCCCCGACTCTGCGGGTCAGCGCCAGCTCAACCGCCGAACAGGTATCGCCCAAACTCATCTGGCCGTGTAACCGATCAAGAATTCTCACCATGGCTTCAACACAGTCTTCCGGCGCATTGGTACCGACACGGGCAAGCAGCACTTCGATTTCCGTTTTCATGGAAGAGTCGATAAAACTTCCGCTTCTAAACGGCCGAATAACGTCGAGAACTTCATAAAGTTCCTGCTTCAAGGCATCCAGATCGTTTGCCGTAATCTGGCTAAACTCCGGCTCATTCAAACGAGGGTAAAGCTGATTGAGCGCCCGGATGACAAAACGAATGCGCCGGTCACGAAAACCGATATCGAAGCGATCGAGAAACTTCAGCCAAGCCGGATTTTTACCTTCTTCGGCGGGACCGCGGTCCGAACGCGGCGCAATATCATTGGCCTCCGCCCAGGCGCGAACGACATCGGCCAAACCGTGTCGCTCGACGGATTCCTGCTGGAGGCTGGCGAAATCGGCCAGCAAGTCGGTCACGTAGTCGAGCGTCGCATCGATCTTGAGCTCCAGGTATCCCTCATAAAACAGCCCGACTTCTGACATCACCGAGCGGTGCGCCTGATGGCGAGCCCGGCGGGCGGCTTCAATCCCATAGTCGACGGCCTCTTCGGCCAAAGCCGAGACCGCACTTTCGATACGCGGCCGGGCCGCCTCCATCATGGATTTCACACGCCGGATACGGTCGTTATAACCACCGACAAAAGCCAGATCGTCGCGGATCGGCTCACTACGCGGCAAGGCGGATAGAGAGCCGAGTAATGTGGAGAAGAACCCTGGCGGTTTGCGCTCGTCAGGAGCAACTCCCTCTTCCGGGTCCGGGTCGATATAGACCAGGCGACGATCTACCTCACGATAAGCGGGCTGGGCCTTGATAGCAGACACGGCAGAGGCGAAAGGCTTATTGTTGAGCACGCCACCATCGATAAAACTCGCCGTTTCGATCTCCAGCCCCTGTCGCCGATAGGCGCTAAAATTATGGCTAAGGAAACGCTCTTTGCCCGGCCATCCTCTTTCATATTTGGCGAAAAGCGCCTCGACCTCGGCGATCTGAGCTGGCGGGAAAGCCCCCGGATAGGACGAAGTCGCCCGAGCGGCGAAGATCAGCCCCAACAAATGATCGCGGTCGAAGTCGGTCTCCACCCCACCCAATGAGCGGCGGTACATAAACTCCAGGATATGGCGGTGCTCTTTCTCGCAGACCAGTTTCGGATCGTGAATACGCAGATGCTGCTCATGGCCGAAAAAGTCGGTTACCGTGACAAAGAGGTGTAAGCGCTGCCCCAGGGGAACGAGGCTTTTTCTCTCATCGCAATCCTCTTCCATTTTATCGATGGAGCGGAAATACATATCGGACAGAATTGGACCGTCGAACGGCGGCTCGAACCATCGCGACCTGAGAAACATCGACAGCTTGTCCCGCATTTCCTGATCGGGAGCCAAGTCTTCCAATTTATATTTCGAGAAGAAATGAATGAAGGGAGAGAGGTAGGCTTTCGACCAGGTCTTGGCCCGCACCTCTTCGGTCATCAGGGCTTCAACATCACCTTCGTCAAGCCAGGATTGGGTAACCGGCCAAAGGTCTAAATCGTGGGCCAAAGCCCTGGCGAGCGTGATGCCATTGACCCCACCTGCCGAGGCCCCAGAGACGATATCGACGACAACCCGTAAATCCAATTGCTCACCAATCAGTTTCAGCAGATCGAAATAAACCAACTCGCTATCGATGGTATCTCCTCGCCTAAGGCGCTGATCGGCATAAGATTTACTGCGTCGCTCGGAAAGCGTGGGGATATCATGAAGAGCTGTCGAGGCGCGCACCAGCTTGAGGACTTCCTTGGTGATTCCGTGCATATAGACGGCGAGCGACGCGCCGCCATAACAGACAAGAGCCAAGCGAAGTTCTTTTTCCTTCATAGATATTCCCTAGGCCAAATGACCTGAAAGCGGGACCATTCCGTCTTTCTGTATGAATGGCCGACGTTACAAAAACCTTGCCAGACAATAGCTTAATCCGCTGCCCCGAATAGGACAAAACAATTGAACCAACGAATTTTCCAGGATGATTTGAGCCTGGCTTCAATATCCACTACCATGGCGAACACAACCTCCTTTCTGCACAACGAAGATGACAGACTTATTACGGGCTTTCCGTTACCCCCTTCATGTACACCTCAGCACGGCATTTGTGCTGATGGTTGTTTTGGTCGGGACTTTGGTAGCAGGGATCACCTTTGTTCAGTCCAAAACCGTCATCAAAAAGCTGACCAATGCTGGCTGAGGCCGCAGTCCAGTCGAAAGACGGCCCCTACCGGGACTTCACACTATCGGATGAAGACTGGGAAGCCGTCCATATCGCATCCTGGCTGCACGATTGCGGCAAGATGACCACGTCGGAATATGTCGTCAACAAAGCAACCAAGCTCCATGAAAAACAACAAAAAATGGAAGACGATTTCGCCTTTGTCGCCTCGTGCAATGAAGGCGGAGAGTTTCTCGATGAGGACAGGGCCGAACATCGAATCGAACGCCAGGAGCGGGATCGGATTGAGGCTAAAAACCCCTGGGACTTTAAAGTCCGCGTTCCGGACTTGCTCTATAACCGCGGAGAACTCTACAATCTTCTCGTTGGACGGGGTACGCTGTCCGAGGAAGAACGGTTTAAAATCAACGAGCACATCATTCAGACCATCGTCATGCTGTCTCAATTACCTTTCCCCAAACATCTCCGGAACGTCCCGGAAATTGCGGGTGGTCACCATGAAAAAATGGATGGTACGGGCTACCCTAAGCAGCTCATGAAGGAGCAGATGTCCCCGGTTGCCCGAATGATTGCCATCGCCGATATCTTTGAGGCATTGATCGCTGTGGACCGCCCCGACAAGAAGGGGAAGACACTATCCGAAGCCATCAGAATCATGTCCTTTATGCGCAACGACCAGCATATCGATGCGGAACTGTTCGACCTTTTCCTCCGTTCGGGCGTTTATAAACAATATGCCGAAGAGCATATGAGGCCTGAGCAGATCGACACCCTGGAAATCGAGGAGTATTTAAAAACCTGATGCTTGCATTGGATCATATCGTCATCGCCGCCGCGACTCTCGACGAAGGAGCCGCTTATGTGCAGGACAAACTCGGCGTTGACGTTCCGCCGGGAGGCGAACATACAGCCATGGGGACTCACAACCGGGTCATGTCTTTGGGTGGCGACAGCTATCTTGAGATCATTGCCGTCGCACCACACCTGGAAACACCCGACCGACCCCGCTGGTTCAACCTCGACAACCCACCAGCCTCGCCGAGGCTCTTAACCTGGGTCGCCCGGACAGACGATATCTATGCCCTGGCAACCGATAGCACGGTGCAACTGGGATCGATCACATCCATGACCCGCGGCGATCTCGAATGGGAAATCGCTATTCGAGATGACGGCAGCATGCCGCAGAAGGGACTATTTCCGACCCTCATCGAGTGGCCGGAAGGAACGCACCCCTCCAGCGACATGAAAGATTTGGGTTGCAGCCTTAAGCGCTTAAGAGTCCATACGCCGACTCCCAATGAGACGCGTACTCACCTGCAATCCATTGGGGCCGACCGTTTGGTTCAAATCATCCCGACCGACGACAATCCGCACCTAAGTGCTCAGATCAAGACACCGACGGGACTGGTGACGCTCGATTAACCGTAAACGTCGCGCAGGTGGTCTCGGAAACGAACCCGGTGAGCCTCAAAATTAGGCTCTGCGATGATGTTGTGGGCCGAGAAGGACGGTAAGGGCTCCATGCCGATATACTGGTGGGCCTTATGCATGGCGATCAGCGCCTCATCTACATCGAGGCCTTCATAGAAGGTTTCAGGGTCGTTGAAAACCTTCTCCGGCGCATTCCAGGTGGTTGAAAGCATATAGGTTTTGCCTTTGAGTAAACCGCCGGAGCCGTAGGGCGAGGCCCGGTCGTAGAAGACCTTACGCACATAGACAGCATCCATATAGGCCTTGAGAATTGACGGGCAAGCAAACCAAAAGACCGGAAATTGAAGAATCACACTATCGGCCCAAAGCCACTTGTCGCGCTCTTCTTCAGGGTCAAACCCCTCCTCAACATCGGTGATTTTGACCTGATGCTTTTCGCTTAGCACGGCCTCCGCCGTCTGAGTGAGCGAACGGTTGAACCGGCCTTCCGAAATATAGGTTTTCTGCGCCCCGCAGACGATTAGGATATTGGCCATTCCCTAGTACCTTTTAAGTCGTCATTACTTATTGAGCTCACGCATGGCCTCATCGAGACCGTCCAGGGTGAGACCGTACATGCGGCCCGACATAATCTGGCTAATCATGTTGATTGATGGAGTATGAGCCCACCAGCGCTGGGGCACCGGGTTGATCCAGACGGCATGTTCGTACTGGTCGAGCATACGTTGCATCCAGGCGATTCCCGGCTCATCGTTCCAGTGCTCCACCGAGCCGCCCGGATAGGTGATTTCATAAGGGCTCATGGAGGCGTCGCCAACGAAGATCAGCTTGTAGTCTTTAGGATAGGTGCGGATGACCTCGTAAGTCGGCACACCTTCGTCCCAACGGCGCTTGTTATCCGTCCAGACCCCTTCGTAGAGGCAATTGTGGAAATAGTAGAACTCCAGGTGTTTGAACTCGCTCTTGACCGCCGAGAACAGTTCTTCGCAGGCCTTGACGTGATCGTCCATGGAGCCGCCGATATCAAAGAATATCAGCACCTTAACCGTGTTATGGCGCTCCGGCACCATCTTGACGTCGAGCCAGCCCTGCTTGGCCGTCGATTTAATCGTATCGTCCATATCCAACTCGGTGGCGGCCCCTTCACGAGCGAACTTACGCAAGCGGCGAAGCGCAACCTTAATATTCCGGGTGCCCAGCTCCACCGAGTCGTCCAGATTCTTGAACTCCCGCTTGTCCCAGACCTTAACCGCCCGACGATGGCGCGATTCCTTTTGCCCGATACGAATGCCTTCAGGGTTATAGCCATAGGCGCCAAAGGGCGACGTTCCGGCCGTGCCGATCCACTTGCTGCCCCCCTGATGGCGTTTTTCCTGCTCCGCCAACCGCTCGGCCAGGGTTTTCATCAACTCTTCAAAACCGCCCAGGGATTTGATTTTCTCCATCTCTTCCGGGCTTAAGTGTTTTTCGGCCAGCTTGCGCAGCCACTCTTCCGGGATTTCCTCGCCGAAAACCTCTGTCAGCTTCTCCACACCCTTGAATACATGGCCGAACACCCGGTCGAACTTGTCGAGGTTGCGCTCGTCTTTGACCATGCAGGAGCGCGAGAGGTAATAAAAGTCCTCAATCGAATACCCGGCAAGATCCTTTTCGACGGCTTCCAAGAGTGTCAGGTACTCGCGCAAAGACACGGGAACACGAGCCTCACGGAGCTCCATAAAGAAATTGACGAACACGGATTACGTCTCCTTGCCTTCTTTGGCCACTTCCATACGGACCGGCACGATTTCCTTGATGTGGACGTCCTGCTGCGGGAAGGGAAATTTCACATCGTGCTCTTTAAACAATTCCCAGATACGGAGATAGATATTGCTCCGCACGTTCGCCATACCGTTTTGCGGATCTTCAATCCAGATACGGAGTTCCAGGTTAATGGCGCTATCACCAAATCCGACCAGACGGCAAACGGGCTCGGGCATTTTCAATACCCGATCCTCGACCTTTGCCGCTTCAACGCAAAGTTCCATGGCCTTTGGGACATCGGTTTCATAGGCCACACCGATCATCATGGGGAGCCTGATCTTGCTATCGGTGAAAGACCAGTTCTCCACCCGCTGGCTGATCAACTCCTCATTGGGAATGAGGTGTTCGGTGCCATCCCGAGTAATCACGGAGACATAGCGGGCCGAGAGTTTGTTAATCCAACCGAAAGATTCTCCAAGCGCAATGACGTCGCCCGGCTTCACCGATTTATCAAGCAGCAGAATGACGCCACTGATCAGGTTGGAAACCACCTTTTGCAGGCCGAAACCAACCCCTAAACCAACCGCGCCTGAAAAGACGGCCAGCGCGGTCAGATCAATGCCCACCGAGTTGAGCGCCATCAACAGCGCCAAGGTAAAGAGGATGATTCGCGTGAGCTTGCCAAACAGAACCTGAACCGACGGCGTTAGCGCCTCAACATCTTTCAGGCGGCCCTCGATGAGCTGAGAAATAAACCCGGCGGCCCAGAGCAGAAAGGCCAGAGCGGCAGCCCCTTTGAGCAGCCCCAACACAGAAATGCGCGTTTCGCCGAGTTCAAGCGCCAAACCATCAAGAAACAGGGAAAGAGGCCCCAGCAACCCAACAAGATTCAACGCGGCTATCGTCCAGGCAATCAGCGCTAAAGCCCTCGCCCAGGCCGGGTTGCGGATGACCGTCGCAGCCAACCGAATAACGATCCAGGCGGTGATCAGGCCGACCACGCTCTGCATCAGATGGTGGCGCAACTGCAGCGAGGAGGCGACAAGCGTCATGATCCAGAGAGAGAGGAACCAGAATGCGGGCACCGCAATGGTTTCCAAGCCGTCGATCAGCGCCTTCGCCCAGCCATAATCGCTTAAAGTTTTTTCAAACACCCGCGAATTGGCGGCTTGGCGAACCCATCGGCTGAACCGTTCCCGCACCAGCCGCCCGGTAATAAGGACAACCAGAACAAGCCCCAATTGGACGGCGTTGCCCAACACAAAGACGTTGGTCAACAGCCATTCCCAGACCGTTACCCCCGTCTGCTGCATCTCCGCCCAATAAGGAATTTGCTCCATACCCTCCACGGCCGTCGCCCCCGTTTAGTTGCCTTGGCGCCGGTTGAGAAACGCCAGACGCTCAAACAGATGAACATCTTGTTCGTTCTTCAGCAAGGCCCCATAGAGCGGCGGAATCAGGTCTTTCTTATCGTCCGACTTCAAGGCTTCCGGCGGGATATCCTCGGCCAGCAGCAACTTAATCCAGTCGAGCAGTTCCGAAGTCGAGGGCTTCTTCTTCAGGCCCGGCACATCGCGCACTTCGTAAAAAGCGGTCAGCGCTTCGCGCAGCAGGTTTTTCTTCAGACCGGGGAAGTGAACTTCAACAATGTCGGCCATGGTTTCTTCATCAGGAAAACTGATGTAGTGGAAGAAGCAACGGCGCAGGAAAGCATCCGGCAATTCTTTTTCGTTGTTGGACGTGATGATTACGATAGGCCGCTGAGCGGCTTTAATGGTTTCCTGGGTTTCGTAAACGTGAAACTCCATACGATCCAACTCAAGCAACAGGTCGTTGGGAAACTCGATATCGGCCTTATCGATTTCATCAATCAAAAGAACCGGGCGCTGTTCAGCCTCAAAGGCTTCCCAAAGCTTGCCCTTGTTAATGTAGTTGGAAATATCATGAACTTTTTCATCACCCAACTGAGAATCGCGCAGCCGAGAAACCGCATCGTACTCATAGAGCCCCTGCTGGGCCTTGGTAGTCGATTTCACATGCCATGCCAAAAGCGGCGCATCCAGCGCCTTGGCGACCTCGATCGCCAACACGGTTTTGCCCGTGCCAGGCTCGCCTTTGACCAGAAGAGGTCGTTCCAGGGTGATGGCCGCGTTGACGGCGACCATCAGGTCTTCCGTGGCCACATAGTCTTTTGTTCCAGAGAACTTCATGGGGGGTACGCTTCCCTTTTGAAATTGGTTTGATTACCAACAAACTAAGACTGGGGAGGCCGAGGATCAAGGGAACTTATATGATGTGAGAAATACCAGTTTCACACAGCAAAACACCCCTGCCATCGTGGCGCTTCATTTTACCGGAAGAATATCGGCGTTTTTTCCTGACGAAAGTCTATTCCGCTGCAGACAGAGATGCCGGGCGATGCCATGGGACTGAAATCGTCGTCTCATTGCCCTCACCCGGATCTTTGGGGACAAAGCGCGCCAAAATCAGCGACAGCCCGGCCATACCGGCGCCAGCCAGGAAAACGGCTGCCGGGGAAACCAGCCACATCATTCCAAAAACTACGGGGATCACCACCGCGGCAATATGGTTGATGGAAAAAGCCACGCCCGCCGTAGGGGCCATGTCCGCCGGATCGCCAATTTTCTGGAAATAGGTCTTCATGGCGATGGCCATAGCGAAGAACAGATGATCGACAATATAGAGTCCCACGGCAATCCAGGGATTCTCAACTACGGCATAGGCTGCGAAGACGACAATCAGCCCAATATATTCGACTGTCAGGGTCCGCCGCTCGCCCCATCGAACAATCCAGCGGCCGATTAAAGGCGCTGCAAAGATATTGAGCGCCATATTGGCAAGAAACATCAGGCTGATGGCGGCTGCATCGAAGCCGAACTTCTCAACCATCAGAAAACCCGCAAAAACGGTAAATATCTGCCGCCGGGCGCCCCCCATAAATGTCAGGGCGTAATAGAGCCAATAGCGCTTACGTAAGATCAGCGTTTTGTGTTGCTCGACTTCTTCCGGAAATTTAGGAAACACCGCCCAAGCCACTGTCGCCAGAATCACCGTCATACCACCGCCAAACAAATAGGCCCATTCCATGCTCAGATTGGCCCAGTCAAGCAGCAAGTAAATAACGCCATAAGACAGGAGGGAGGCAAAGGACCCGACAGCCACCAACTTTCCCATGGTGGCCGCGGCCTCGCCTTTCTTCAGCCATTGAAGCTGAAGCGACTGATTGAGCGCTTCGTAGTAGTGAAAGCCCACCGACATGAAAAAGGTGGTGAACATCAGCCCCCAAAAAGTGGGAAATTGGCTGGTCGCCATAGTTCCCGCGCCAAGCAGCAACAGAGAAATAAGGGCCAATCTCTGCTCTCGCATCAAAACCAGCAAAAACACCACGGTAAACGATAGAAAGCCGGGAATTTCACGAATCGACTGGAGCAGACCGATATCCGCGCCGGTAAAGGCCGCGCGTTCGATTGAGAAGTTATTGATCAGCGCCATCCAGGTGCCGAGCGACAGGGGCATCGCGGCCGCCATCACCACCAAAAGAGCCGTCGGCCCCCGCCAATGTCCAATCCATTTCATCATGGAGAAATAAATAGGACTTTTCTATCCCATCCGCCAGATCATTGAACATGCTAACGGAATATAGGGTCTAAACGACCTTTTTCCGTTCGGTTTCGGCACGCGCACCATGATATCGCCAAGTCAGTCGGAACAGACTGCTCTTAGCCGACTCATCGTAGCCCGACATAGCGTTGTAAAGCTGGGCTTTCGGGCCAAAGAATATATCCGGGCGTTCGTAACAAACAGACAGGAGAGAGGGATCGATGCTGCGCGTTTTACGCATATAACTATCAAATCCCTGCGCATAGTTGCCGCCTTGTTCGAAAATTTGCCGAATGGCCCGTTTCTGCTTGATAATCGCCTCGGGGCTCCGACCAAATAGCTCTTTCAACAATTGCAGGTCTGTTTCTTCGGGAGAATCGTAGTCTTCCCCCTCTTCTAAAAGCGCCGCACGGACCACTTTAGCCTTGCGGTTGTTTTCCTTAATTTCCTTGGCTTTCTCTTTCCATTCCGCCAACGTCAACTCCTCTTTCCGCCACCCGGGAGATTTCTTTTGGTTTTTCTGGGTTAGCTTACTCAATGAGCCTAACAAACCGTTTTTATTGCCTTCATCTTCAGGGCGGGGCGGAATGTCCTGAGTCTCCAAGACGTCATCCCACAGAAGTTGCCAGCGCGACCACAGCTCCTGCCTCGACCTTTTATTGGTGAAGGTGTCGACAAAAAAAGCTTCACGTTTATTCGGAGCGGTTTCCGTCGCCCGATGCATCAAGCCATGGCATCGGTTGATCAATTCGGGCAGAAAATAGAGATTGAGAAGTCGCAAAAAGTGCGCTTCAAAACCGGTTGAAAGAATATAAGGCGCTTTCGCCCCCTTAAAAACTTCATCGGTAAATCCGGTTCGAAAGGCTTCAAACCGATCCTGATAGTAGCGGAGAAATGCCTCGCTAAACAGGCGCGCTACAACAGCGGCATCCGTTTCGTTAATCGGCTCCAACTCTTCGTCATCCAAGTCTTCAGGAAGTTCCAAAGAATCACTGGGCTCATCACGCCGGTCGAGGTCCGTCTCCATTTCAGGCTGCGTCTCAGGCGTATTCTGTTGCTCTTGTTCGGGTGCCTCAGCAGCCTCCTCAGCCTGCTTCCTGGCGATATATTCCGCAGCCTTACGTTTCCGCTCATCACGAATGGTCGCCATCAATGCAGCAACCTCGGCTTTGACGCCCTGGAAGCTCTTCCCTTCCTCCAGGCCGTCAAAGGGAATAAGCGTATCCAGCACTCCGCCATAAGCCGTTCGATAAGCATCATCCTGGCGACGGGTAAACAACTGTTCAATCACCAGACCGGCAACGGCTCGCAATGTTTCAGCTGTGCTTGCTTGTTTAATGAGCGGGATCAGCCCATTGTTCGGATCGTCGAAAACGACATCCCAGTTCGTCGTGCCGTTGGCGTTTTTCGGCCAGCCGTGCATGTGTCTCTACCCACCGTTTTTAGGCCGGAGGTGTCATATATCTCTCGGCGTTTGACTCCGTCGGCTTTAAATAGCCGCTCTAATAGTCAACCAAACATAGTAAAGACTGATCCAAATTTAAACGGACCAAACGTATACTTTTATCCGGCAAGAGCACCTTCGATGGCGGAAACGGCGTCAGCCGCTTTAGAACCGTCGGGACCGCCAGCCTGGGCCATGTCGGGTCGACCGCCGCCCCCTTTACCGCCAACAGCCGCCGATCCGGCGCGAACCAGATCAACCGCACTAACCTTGCCAATCAGGTCTTCAGTCACGCCGACAACCAGAGAAGCCTTGCCATCGTTGACCGCAACAAGAGCGGCCACGCCCGAGCCCATCTTCTTCTTCATCTCATCGACCATGCCTTTGAGTTCTTTGGCCGGAATATTTTCAATGGTTTTGCCGATGAAGGCGACCCCCCCCACATCCTTGGCCGAATCGTCCGCCGAAGCAGCACCGCCCCCGGAAGCGGCAGCCTTACGGGCATCCATCAGCTCCCGCTCAAGCTTCTTACGCTCATCAAGAAGAGCGGAAACCCGTGCTTCCACATCGGTGGGAGCAACTTTCAAGATAGCCGCCAGTTGCTGCACCGCCTTGTCCTGATCTTCAAGATAGGCCAACGCACCCGCGCCGGTCAGCGCCTCAATTCGACGGACGCCCGCCGCAACGGCCCCTTCGGAAACCACCTTGAACAAACCGATATCGCCCGTCCGACGGACATGCGTGCCACCGCAGAGTTCGGTGGAATAATTGGTTTCGTCCATCTCACCCATGGAGACCACGCGAACTTCGTCGCCATACTTCTCGCCAAATAGCGCCATGGCCCCTGCTTCAATGGCTTCGTCCTGTGTCATCAGACGAGTGGTCACTTCGGAATTCTGACGGATCAATCGATTGACCTCGGTCTCCACATCGCCCATTTCCGCATCATCCACGGCTTTAGGGTGGCTGATGTCAAACCGCAGACGTCCGGGCGTCACCAAAGAACCTTTTTGGGTGACATGATCGCCGAGACGGCGACGGAGCGCTGCGTGCAACAAATGCGTGGCCGAGTGGTTGGCCCGCGTCGCATCGCGGCTGTTCGCATCAACGGCAAAATGCCCATCATCGCCGATAGACACCGTCCCCGCCTCAACCTTGCCGAGATGGACATGCATATCGCCCAGTTTCTTCAGTGTATCGCTGACAGCAATCCGCGCGTTTTCAAAGGTAATGACGCCCGCATCACCGGTCTGGCCGCCGGATTCGCCGTAAAAAGGAGTCTGGTTGGCAACCAGGAGAACCTCATCGCCTTCATTCGCCACATCAACCGGTTCGCCATTGACGACCAGGGCCGTAACTTGCCCTTCCGCTTCGTCGTTCTCATAACCTAAGAACTCGGTGGCGCCGACTTTCTCGCGGATATCGAACCAAACCTGTTCGGTGGCGGCGTCCCCCGACCCGGCCCAGGCGGCCCGCGCATCGGCCCGCTGCTTCTCCATGGCTGCTTCATAAGCATCCATATCGACGGAAATATTTTTGGCCTTCAGTGCATCCTGCGTCAGATCGACCGGAAAACCGTAGGTGTCGTAAAGTTTGAAGGCGACATCCCCGGATAGCGTTCCTCCCTCGCCGACACTTCCCGATTCCTCGTCAAGCAACTTCAGCCCCCGATCAAGGGTCTTCTTGAAGCGCGTCTCTTCAAGTTTAAGGGTTTCCTCGATCAACGCCTGCGCCCGGTTCAACTCAGGGAACGCTTGCCCCATGTTGTTGACCAGAGTGGGCACCAGCTTATACATCAGCGGGTCCTGGCACCCGATCAGGTGCGCATGGCGCATACCGCGGCGCATAATCCGGCGCAACACATAGCCGCGGCCTTCGTTGGACGGCAACACCCCATCGGCGATCAGGAAAGAACTGGCGCGCAAATGATCGGCAATGACCCGATGGGAAACCGAGCTCTCACCATCAGGGTCGGTGCGCGAGAAATCGGCCGAAGCCTCAATCAGATTGCGCAACAGATCGACGGCATAGTTATCGTGAGTGCCCTGCATGACCGCCGAGATACGCTCCAAGCCCATGCCTGTATCGATGGAAGGCTTCGGCAGGTCGATCCGCTGCCCGTCGGCCATCTGTTCATATTGCATGAAGACCAAGTTCCAAATCTCAATAAAGCGGTCTCCATCCTCATCGGGACTGCCCGGAGGGCCGCCGGGAATATGGTCGCCATGATCGTAGAAAATTTCAGAGCAAGGGCCGCAGGGGCCGGTATCACCCATAGACCAGAAGTTATCGGAGGTCGAAATGCGGATGATCTTGCTTTCCGGCAGACCGGCAACCTTTTTCCAAAGATTGAAAGCGTCATCATCCTCCGAGTAGACGGTGACAAGGAGCTTTTCTTCCGGCAAACCGTAGATCTTGGTGACCAACTCCCAGGCAAAAGCGATAGCGTCTTCCTTGAAATAATCACCGAACGAAAAATTGCCGAGCATTTCAAAGAAGGTATGGTGACGGGCCGTATAGCCGACGTTTTCAAGGTCGTTATGCTTACCGCCAGCCCGAACGCATTTCTGCGACGAAGCGGCTCGCGAATAATCGCGGGTTTCGGCGCCGGTGAAAACGTTCTTAAACTGGACCATGCCCGCATTGGTGAACATGAGGGTCGGATCGTTGGACGGAACCAGCGAACTTGACTGGACCTTCTCATGGCCTTTACCGGCAAAGTAGTCGAGAAAGGCGGTGCGAATATCGTTTGCGGTCTGCATGGTGCGTAATGACTCTTGAAAAAAACCAATAAAACAAACGAACGGTTTTTACAGGGTCCGACCCCGGCTGTCCAGAAATGGGCAACCAACCTGAAGCGTTTGATCTTTGTTGTGGCAAGAAAAACGCGCGCTCTCCTATCAGATGAGCGCGCGCCTTAAAATTTCAATCTCCGCAAAAACGGGATCGATCTGCTTTTGTTTTAACTTTCGGTTTCCGGCGCTTCGGTCTCCCCGGAGGATTCGCCCATCATTTTCTCCGAGACAAGCCCCGCATTCTGGCGGATAGCCTGCGCAATTGAATCGGCGATATCGGGGTTTTCACGCAGGAACTGCTTGGCGTTCTCACGCCCTTGTCCGATACGCTGATCGGCATGAGAGAACCAGGAGCCGGACTTCTCAACGATACCCGCCTTGACGCCTAGATCGAGCAACTCGCCCATCTTGGAAACGCCCTCACCATAGATAATGTCGAACTCAACGGTCCTGAACGGCGGGGCCAGTTTGTTCTTGACCACCTTGACCCGGGTCTGGTTGCCGATCACTTCGTCACGATCCTTGATCTGGCCGATACGACGAATTTCCATACGAATGGAGGAATAGAACTTAAGCGCATTGCCGCCGGTAGTGGTCTCCGGGTTGCCGAACATAACGCCGATCTTCATGCGAATCTGGTTGATGAAGATAATCATGCAGTTCGACCGGCTGATTGAACCGGTCAGCTTACGCAGCGCCTGGCTCATCAGACGAGCCTGAAGACCGACATGGGTATCGCCCATCTCGCCTTCCAGTTCCGCTCGCGGCACCAAAGCGGCGACCGAGTCGATAACCAACACATTGACCGCACCGGAACGCACTAGCGTATCGGCGATCTCCAGAGCCTGCTCACCGGCATCGGGCTGAGAAATCAGCAACTCGTCCACATCGACGCCGAGCTTCTGGGCGTAGACCGGGTCAAGCGCATGTTCCGCATCGATAAAGGCGCAAGTCCCGCCAACCTTTTGGGCTTCTGCAATGGCATGGAGCGCCAGGGTCGTTTTACCCGAACTTTCAGGGCCATAGATTTCGATGACCCGGCCATAGGGCAACCCGCCAATACCGAGCCCGATATCGAGCCCAAGCGAACCGGTGGAAATAACTTCCGTCTCGACCGCATTTTCCCGCTGACCGAGTTTCATGATCGATCCCTTGCCGAACGCCCGTTCGATCTGGGAGACGGCCGCTTCAAGGGCCTTGCTTTTGTCCATGTTGTCCTTTTCCACCAAACGTAATGCGGTCTGACTCATAACTCTCCCCTTCCTTATTCCACAGGGCGTTCACCGTTGCAATGGAGAGCAATGTACCCTATTTGTTCTATTTTGAAAAGCCCCTTTTAGCATGTTGTTTCTAATGAATAATTAGATTTATCTTCATTTTTTGTTCTCATCAAACGGAACAAGACCAAACTTTTCAATCGGGAATAGTCTTACCAATCCCCCAAACAGAATCGATGCTGGGGTCGGGAGGCTTTTAGCCTTCTAAAACTTCCTTCACCTTGCCAGCCAGTTGTTTAAGGCTGAACGGCTTATGGAGGAAATGAATCGACGGATCGGAGCCGATTTCTTCGGGGATGGCGTCCTCGGCATAACCGGACATCAGGATGACCTTGACGTCGGGAAGGCTTTCCCGGGCGTATCGGATCATCGTGTGGCCATCCATACCGGGCATCACCACATCCGAAACGATCAGATCGATTGCCCCTTTTTCGCCATTGATCACATCAAGCGCCGCCTCGCCGTTGTCGGCCTCCACAACATGATAGCCCTTGCTTGACAGGGCTCGCGAGGCAAACAACCGCACAGCATCTTCATCTTCGACGAGCAGCACTGTCGCATCTCCCGTCAGGTCAATCGTTTGTTCCGGCTTAGTTTTTTCGCCGTTTTCACCGTCCTCTCCTGCCGTTTTTCCTTCATGTTGAGGAAGGTAGATGGAGAAGCTCGTTCCTTCGCCTAAAGCGCTATCCACCGTTATACGTCCGCCAGTTTGATGGACGATACCATGCACGGTAGACAACCCGAGGCCCGTCCCCTCACCCACACCTTTGGTCGAGAAGAACGGCTCGAAAATGCTTTCTAAGTCCTCCTTGGCAATCCCGGTGCCCGTGTCGCCCACTTCAATAAGAACATACTCTCCGGGCTCAATGGCTTCTTCACCCCGGTAAAGGGTTTCTTCAATCGACAGGTTGTGGGTCACGATAGTCAGCATGCCACCTTTAGGCATAGCGTCTCTGGCATTGACCGCCAGGTTGACGATGACCTGGTCGAACTGTCCCGGATCGACCAGGACCGAGGCAAGGTTTCGACCATGCTCCATTTTGAGTTCGATGTTTTCACCGATCAGGCGACGCAACAGATTGGTCATATCAGAGAGCGCGTCGGTGATATCAAGCACCTTGGGCTGCAGGGTCTGACGCCGAGAAAACGCCAGAAGCTGCCGAACCAGATTGGCCGCCCGGTTAGAGTTCTGCTTAATCTGCATAATATCGGCAAACGACGGGTCGCCCGGTCCATGACGAATCAACAACATATCGCAGAAGCCGATCATCGCAGTGAGCAGGTTATTGAAATCGTGGGCAACGCCCCCCGCCAGTTGACCGACCGCCTGAATGCGCTGCGCCTGGGTGAACTGCGCTTCCAGTTCCTTGCGATCAGTCGTATCGATGAAATAAAGCAGCAGACCGGCAACATCGCCGTCGGGGTCGTCAATCCGGCTGGCGTAAACCGAGGTAATCAGCTCCTTGCCGAGACTACTGGGGAGATGCGCTTCAAAACGCGCCGCCGGAATCGCCCCCATGACCAGCTTGGAAAGGTGGGCCTCAAGGTTGGCGCGATCTTCCTTCTTGATCTGATTGGCCAGCGGCTTGCCGATCAAGGCGTCGCGGTGGAGTCCCAGATATTTCAGGAACGTCCGGTTAACATCGGTGACCTCGCCCGAAAGATCGGCCAGAACGATACCGACCGGCGCATCCATAAACAATGAACGGAACCGCTGCTCCAGTTCACGCATCGCCTTGGTGACGATACCCCGGTCGCTGAAATCGCGTAGCACGACCGAGCGGCTGTAGATGAACTCTCCATCACGGCCGGTCAATTGAGACTGACGCAAGTAGGCGCGAAAATTTTCACCATCCAGTGAATTGAGCAAGACCTCACCATGCTCACCCGAATCCCGATGTTCCACGCCATCCGGGTCGGGAGCCAGAAAGTCCGCCAACCCCTGATCGCCGGGATGCTCACCCTCTTCGATGTTCAGCCAATCCGCCAGGGTTTGATTGACGTAGATAAACCGTCCTTGCGAATCCGATGAGAAAAAGCCTACGGGCATCCGTCCGAGAAAGTCTTCGATCAAACGCTCTTCGCGTCGCCGGGCGGCCTCCACCTCGCGCCGCGCGGTCACATCCCGCGCCACCCAATGGCTATAACCGGGAATACGATGGATGGGCGAAACCGAAAGCGAGCGCCACTCGATCCGTCCTGCCGGACTACGAACACTGATTTCACCTTTATCAGCTATACCAACAGCAGCATTGGCGGCTATGCGCTGGAATTCTTCATCCGAACGCTCGCCGTGCAAGACCGCTTTAATTACGCCGATCCCTGCCCCGCCATCGTCCCGCCCCGGAACGGCGAACAATTTCTTGAAGGCCCCATTCGAATAGACTTCATGCGAGTCCGGTCCGGTAATAAGCACCGCCTCAGATGCCGTTTCGGCTGCCGCAGCTAAATAAGCCCCCGCCCGGTTGGTGCGGCGCGATGCCCCCAGCGTCCAACAAAGCCCGCCAAAAGAAATAAGAGTAAGTGCCGTCAAACCCATGGGAAGCGGCGAAAGAGCGTTAAACAAAGCGAAAGCCGTTCCCGCCGCCAAAGCAGAAACAACAAAAGCGACAGTCCAGAAAGGCGGTCGCTGCCAGGTACGCGCACCGTAAAGCGCCAAAGGATCGAGGGCCTGTCCGGAAGAACCATCCATTAGTTCAATTTCCCTTTCAGCTTCATGACATAGCCAATCACCTCGGCAACCGCCTTGAAATGTTCTTCAGGAATTTCCTGCTCCAACTCGACACCGGCATAAAGCGCCCGTGCAAGGGGTGGATTCTCGACAATCGGAACGTCGTGTTCCTCGGCTTTTTCCCGGATTCGCAAAGCCAGTTTATCGAGTCCCTTGGCGACAAGGATTGGCGCCTGGGTATCCTCCATAGAGTATTTCAGCGCCACGGCATAATGGGTCGGGTTGGTCACCACGACGGTAGCATCCTCCAAGGCGGCCATCATGCGCACCCGGGCCCGCTGCATCCGGATACTCCGAAGTTTGGATTTGATGACCGGGTCGCCTTCCTGGTTTTTGCGTTCGTCCTTGACCTCCTGCTTGGTCATCCGCAGGTCTTTGTTGTGTTTCCAGCGGACGTAGAAAAGATCGAGAACGGCAACCACGGTCATTACACCGACAGTTCCCATAACCAGGCCGATGGCCAAAAGCCACATCCGGTCAAGAATATGGAGAAGATCTCTCCCGACCAGGGTTTCCAGATCGCTCAGCAGAGGGATGGCAACGGCGAATGCGACAACGCCAACGATGATAATCTTGAGGAGACCTTTAACCAGTTCGAGAAGCTGATTTCCGGAAAAGAGCTTTTTCGCCCCCGAAATAGGATTAAACTTGGTCAACTTGGGTTGAATCTTTTCTGGCGACCAGATAAAACCCGTCTGCCCTAAAGAGGCACCAATAGCCAGAACGAACATTAACCCCATAACGGGTAGAACAACCAACCCAACGCTCCCAATAAGATCACTAAAAACATGCTGAATACCGCGAACATCGGTAGCAATTGCATGGGGTGATTCGAGAAATGTGCGAATAACGAGGTAAATTCGCCCCGTTAGCCAGGGCGCAAGGGCAATGACCATTAGGGTTGCGCCGAGAAGAATCGCCCAGTTTTTGATTTCCTGGGAGCTTGCAACCTGCCCCTGTTGCGCTGCTTTTTCAAGCTTCTTTGCTGTCGGGTCTTCTGTTTTTTCTGTGTCGTCGTCTTCAGCCATTCATCCGGCCTCAGGGTGCGGAAAACGCTTCGAGGGAATTTTCGAAATATCCCGCGAATATCATTACAATTGCCCCAATACAGAGCAGTAAGGTTCCAAAGGCTAGCATAATTCCCAACGGCAAGCCGACGAAATAAACCTGCAATTGGGGCATTAACTTGGACATGATGCCAAGCGCTAAGTTAAACGAAAAAGAGATCACGATAAAAGGCGCGGCAAGCGTAACTCCAAGCCTGAAAGCGCCGGCCACATGCCCCGTAATTAACGCCGCAAGATCGCCCGTTTGCGGCGCACTACCTGGCACAAAAAGCGTATAGCTATCAACGACCGCCGTAATCATCAAATGATGCAGATCGAGCACGAAAAGCATTGTTGTCGCGGTGACGGTGATCAAGGTGCCAACCACGGCGCTTTGTTGTTCCGATATCGGGTCTGTCGCCATCGCATTGGCCATAGCCGAGGTAAATGAAATCACCGTCCCGGCCGTCTGGAGCGCACCGACGATAATTTTAGCCAATAGCCCAATAATCGAGCCGTAGAGAATTTCGCCCATCAACAGCAACCCCAACGAAAGGGGATTGTTGGGTATAGTCGGCACCAAATGAGCAACCGACGGCATAATCACGAGGCCAATAGCCAAAGCAAGTAACGCCCGTATGTTCGTGGAAACATTTTGCGAACTGAAACCGGGCAAAAACATCAGCGCCCCGGCGATGCGAGCGACAACGACTAGATAAACGTAAACATTTAAAGAAAGGAGTTCGGCAAACATGAAACCGAGTCTCTAACCAAGCTGCACAATCCGCCCGATCATCGCTTCCCCAAACTCGATAACAACCCGCATCATGTAGGGCAAGAACAGGAGGATCGCGAAGAAAATACCGATAATTTTCGGGACAAAAACCAAGGTCATTTCTTGCAAGGAGGTCAGAGCCTGAAAGAGGGCGATGATCAAGCCAATGGCAAGACCGATAATGAGAATTGGGCCAGCCGTCTTGATAATGACGACAAAAGCTTCCCTCGCGACTTCCAAAACTGCAACTTCATTCATACCCAGGTCCCGCTCGATTCCGCACCCTTAAATCGGCATCCTAATGACTTGTTTATAGGCTTCAATCACCTTATCGCGAATGGAAACCACTGCCTGGACCGTCAATTCCGCTTCCGCAACCGCTGTCACCACCTCACTAATGTCGGCCTTCCCGGCAATAGCAGCCATCGAAAGCTTCTCAGCTTCCTTGTTGTCGGCAATGGACTCGCGGACGCTGTTCTTGACCATTTTGGAAAATTCGGCGCCCTTAGGCTCTTCCCGCGCCCCCAGCCCCTCGGTCAGTTTGTCGGTCGCCTTATTATAAGCGTTAATCGCTTGATTAATGGGAACCGTCATGGGTTCTATCCTTTACGTTCCTATCGAAGGATTTCAATCGATTTGGTGAGCATCTCTTTGGACGCTCGGATCACGTTCATGTTGGCTTCGTATGAGCGCTGAGCTTCCCGCATATCCATGGATTCCAGAAGCGAGTTGACGTTGGGCGTCAAGACATATCCCGTATCATCGGCCGCTGGATGATTGGGATCATAGCGCTTTTTAAAATCGGAACGGTCGGGCCGCACCTTATCCACTCGCACCAAATCAGCCTCAATGTTGCGATCAAGCTCATTCTTGAACAATACGACCTTGCGCTGATAAGGCTTGTCGCCCGGCTGAGTCGGCAAGGAGTTGGCGTTGGCGATATTCTCTGAAATTACGCGCAGCCGAGTTCCCTGGGCCCTCATCCCCGAACCGGATATCTTCATACTCTTAAAAAGATCATCCATTTTCTAAAATCCCATCGATCACCGGCCCCTGAGAGCCGCCTTGAACATGGCCAGATGCTTACGGTAAAGCTCGTTGGAAAGCTGATGATCGATTTTTGTTTTTGTTACTTTCAGGACCTGCTCTTCCAACACGACCGCGTTACCGGCCAAAGCCGTTTCATAGGGCTTTCGTTCTTTCGCTTCCTTGTAGGGGCCTTCCGTGTCCGGCCTACCGCTCAAATGATTGGGGCCGGTTTTCGCCATCTCAATCCGCATAACGTTGTTGTCCAACGCCTCGCGAAACTTCATGGGCTTCAGATCTTTTGGCTTGTAGCCAGGCGTATCGGAGTTGGCGATGTTCTGCGACAAGACGCGCTGGCGCTGGTTAAGCCAACCCACCCGGCTCTTAATCATGCTGAACAGCTTCAGATTATTAAAATCCATCGCCCAAAAACCTTACCGTCAAACAAGCGCCAACCGCGCTGAATCCACTTACCTCATTTGAGTATGAGCCTTGCGGCTTAAGAAAGCATGAATCATCAACTCCCCTCCCCATAAACGACACAACACATTGTTTTAACTAATCTTTTTCCGCACACCAATACCGCAAAACGAGACCATGTAAAATTGCCCATTTAAAGCTTTTTTAAGCTTACATAAACCAGACTCCAAGACTAGTTGAAGCGATTCGCTCTCAGGCCCATAAAATTCGGTGATCAGCGTGACCGACCTCAAAGGCGGTAAGAGACATTCACAGAGCTTGGCGGTAGCCCTGCACCACGAAATCGGCAGCACCGATGCGCCCGACGTGGTGGCGACAGGCCGAGGAAAACTAGCGGAAAAAATTCTGGAACTCGCTTTTGCCAACGACATCAAAGTACGCGAGGACGCTGATCTGGCGCAACTGCTGACCGCTCTTAACGTGGGTGAAAAAATCCCCCTGGAAGCTTTTGCCGCGGTTTCCGAAATTCTCGCCTATGTTTACCGGGCAAGCGGTGAAGAGCCACCGGACGCCATTACAACGGAATTCGGCCTGTCGCCCCACGGTTCGACAACGGAGACGCCGCTATGACGCTGAGTGCAATCGAAGACATCGATAATAAGACTCAAAAAGTTGCGGCGCTAATCAACGCCGCCCGACGTTTGCTGGCGGATGGGCAGATTGTCGACCTTTCAGCCCTGCAGGGAAAAGTCAAAGAGCTTTGCCTGGCCATCGAATCCAACCCGCCGGACGAAGATACCGGGATTGCCCAAGCCGTCGATGAGATCATTATTAATCTGGACAGTCTGGCCCACGAAGTTCAGTCCCAATTTAACGGCCTCGCAAGTACGCTCGGCACAACGGATCGGCAGCGGGCGGCAAAGGCCTACCAGTCGTCTCCCCAGAAAAAAGACTGACTGGAGGCGGCCACTATCCATGGAACTCGATAGCTATCTCCAGTTCGTTTTCGCCCTGATTTTCGTAATCGGGTTGATCATTTTGCTGACCGCCATCATTCGCAAAAGCGGCTTTGTTCCAACATCAGCCTTGCGCAAAGGCGGTCCCCGTCGATTGAAAATTCTCGAATTTTTGCAGGTCGGTCCGAAACAACGGTTGGTGCTGATCCGTCGGGACGACAAGGATCACTTGATTTTGTTAGGCGCCAACAATGAGGTCGTTGTCGAAACCGGAATTCCGATAGAAACACCTACCGACGATTTTGCTCAATTGGTCGAAAAATCAGGTGACAAGGAACCGAGGCCATGAAGACCCGCCACCATGTTTTCCTGTTCGCCGCAACGGCGGCTTTTCTGACCGGCCTTTTCGCACTTCAGCCCGCCCTGGCTCAATCCTTTACCTTGGATCTGGGCGACGGGACATCCGCGACCACCCGTATCGTCCAGATCATCGCGCTGACCACGGTCCTAAGCTTAGCGCCCTCCCTATTGATGATGGTGACCTCATTCACTCGCATCGTTATCGTTTTGGGTTTCATCAGAACCGCCATGGGCACCCAGCAGACACCGCCGACGCAGGTTATTGTCGGTCTTGCTCTTTTCCTCACTCTTTTCGTCATGACCCCCACATTCGAGGCTGCTTACGAGCAAGGTATCCAGCCCTTAATGGATGGTGAATTGGAAGAAGTTGAGGCCATGGAACGGGCTATCGTGCCGTTTCACCAGTTTATGTCCAAGCATGTGCGGCGGGAAGACCTTGCCCTTTTCATGGACCTCAGCGGTGCTGAAATCGGCGAAACTATTGAAGATGTCCCCCTCAAAGCCTTGATCCCGGCCTTCATGATTAGTGAAATCCGTCGCGCCTTCGAGATCGGTTTCCTACTCTTCGTCCCCTTCCTGATTATCGATATGGTCGTAGCGTCCGTGTTGATGTCGATGGGCATGATGATGCTCCCACCGATCATTGTCGCCTTGCCTTTCAAGATCATTTTCTTCGTTCTAGTCGACGGGTGGCACCTCGTCGCAGGAAGTCTGGTTAAAAGCTTCGGCGCCAGCTAGGGCCATATCCCATTCTAGGGCCTTTTCCGAATAGCCATTCTCTCTGCGCATGGCTGCGGTGAGAGAATGGTGCTACTATTTACATTTTTTACAAGTACAATAGGTGGTTGTGGAATTGCCGATAGCAAGGCGTCCCTTTTGTTAGGAGTTCCCGCTGTCGCTCTTCTGATAACGGAAAAAGAAGAGTCAATAATAGTTCAGTAAGAACGTTTAGGGAGTTTCTTTAACGTCTTATTAGACTGGGAGTCCGGGCCTCCGGGCTCCTTTTGTTAGGTCAGGGTCTAGACCATCAACTTGCTGATATATTCCGGCAGGGCGAAACAGGCCTTATGGATATCGGCATTATAATAGCGACACCCCAAACCGGCCTCTTTTACCCGCTTGGCGATCACCTCGCCGTCCCGATCCTTAAGCTCAGCATTATCGGACGCCCACCCCAAAGTCATGAAACCGCCAACATAAGTGGGAACCGGGACCACGATGAACCGGGCATCCTTAAAAATCGGACTTAAGCGTCGATAGGTCGTCGTCACTTCTTCAGGCTGAAAACTCGGTACGCCGTTTTGATTGACCAGAATACCGCCATCGGTCAGACACCGATGGCAATCCCGATAAAACGACTCGGTAAACAGCACTTCACCCGGCCCGATAGGGTCGGTTGAATCGACCATAATGATGTCAAACTTCCGATCCGTCTCGGCCATAAACTTGATGCCGTCGGTAATGATCAACTCGGTTCTCGGATCGTCGAAAGCGCCATCGCTTAAGGAGGGCATGTACTTTTTGCACATATCGACCACGCTACGGTCGAGTTCGACCATCGTCGGGGTGATATTCTTGTGCTTGAGCGCTTCTCGCAAAACGCCGCCATCGCCACCGCCAATGATCAAGACGTTCTTGGCTGCGCCATGGGCGACGATGGCCACATGGGCCATCATTTCGTGGTAAAAATGCTCATCTTTCTCGGTCGTCTGAATGACGCCATCCAATGCCAGAACACGTCCAAAGGCCGGGTTGTCAAAAATCACCAGATCCTGAAATTCCGTTTTCTCCCGGTAGACTTCACGGGTTACGCGGAACTGTTGGGCGTATCCTTTTGCGTCATCCTCGGCATAGAGGGACTCTTCAAACCACATGGCCCCATGGCTCATGAAACGTCATCCTCAACGATACCGCGACGGATTTCGTTAACCCCAACCCGGTCGGGAAGGAAGTTATCCTTCAACGACTGAATCCCCTTATGAGGATCGCAATCACCGCACATGAAGATATCAAGCGCCGCATAGCCCCGTTCAGGCCATGTATGGATACTGATATGGGACTCGGCCAACACGACCACGCCGGAGATGCCTCCGTTGGGCGTGAAATGGTGCAGGTGGGTATGCAGAATTGTCGCTCCGGCATCTTCGGCTGCTCGGGTTAAAGCCCGCTCAGTAATCTGCAGATTGTCGAGGTTCTCCGCATCCCATAAATCGATGATCAAATGGGTACCGGCAAACTTCACACCGTCGCGAACGACAAAGTAGTCTTTGTCATTGTCGATCACCGGATAGATGTGATCGTTGTTATTTTCGTTGGCGATGTCGTGGGTTTCCTCAAGAGGACCCCCGAAGTCCATCCCCAATTCGGCAAGAGAGGCGTTTTTCGCCATCACTCCCTCCAAACCAGTAGATGTCCCCAAGGCGGACAGAAGGCGGCTTTTTCGTTTATTCCGCAGCGGAATGCAAGTGGATTCGACGCCCATACATGAAGTTTATATGACGACAAAGTGACACCTTCCAGAATTTCTAACCCGACGAGCCTTCTTCAGCCGCTTTGAGGCGCTCCTTATAGGCCGACATAAAGGCCTGGAAACTTTCAACTTCACGGACTTTTTGCGATATCGTTCGGTAGTCGATCAATCCACGTCCACCGGAGCTGGTGATCAGACGGAAAGCATCGCCGTAGGGGCTCGTCGCCATGGCCTCGCCATAGCTGCTCCGCAGCCGGTTGATGCCGCGCTCGTTGGCCCCCAACGTCAAGGCTACGGCTAGGTTCATCACGTATTTAGCCTGCTTGTTGTCCAACGTCTCATTGGGCCGGGCGTTGACGCCACGCACAACCCGGCGAAGCGACTGCGCAGCCTTAGGCCAGTCGCGCTTACGCCAGTAAAGCTCGGAACGGATAATATCGGCTTCCATGCTCTCGTCTTTTTCCAACGTCAGGATAACCTGCTCCGTTCGCCCCAACTCCATTAGCGCGCGCGCCCTCAAATGCCTACGCAGGGCGACCAACTCTTCAGGAATACCGGCTACCACCGTTTGATCGAGGGATTTAAGCGCCTGCTCCAACTTGCGATTCTGCATATAAATGAGCGCAAGTTTAGCTCCAACCTTGGCTCTCTCTTCACCCTTAAGACGAAAATGAACCTGATTTTCCAATAGCTTGGCGGCTCTGTCCAGCAAATCAACGCCGATCAGCCGATCAGCCAAACGGCGGATCATCAGATCGCCCGTATCCCCGGCAGGTGTCAATTCCTTAAACTCATCAAACAGAGCGATGGCAGTCACCGGAGACAAAGTGTCGCCGCCCCCTTCAAGATAAAGGTGCCGGAAGGCTCGCGCCATTTCCTGGGTTACCATAGGAGCCTGAGGGTGATTGCGGAAATATGTGGCCGCCTGACGAAGCGTCTGCAACCCGTTACGGAAATCATCCTTCTGGAAGTAAAGACCGCCTAGTTTGCGTAATAGGGTAAACTCGAAGTTGTCGCCCCGCCAAGAGAACCGCAGCTTCTCAAGCGCTTCGATGGCGTCTTCCGCGGTAAACTCCTCGGTCCGCCGCAACAGCTCGGCGCGCGCATAAGACGCCTTGGCGCGCGACGGTCGGTGAGCTCCTTCCGTAGCGGCCTCCCAACGTTCTACCGCCTTGTCGAAGTCGCCGCTCAACTCGGCGATCCGGCCTTCCAAATAAGCCAGTTGCCCCTCTTCCTGAGGCGAAGGATCGTCCAGCGCCAGCATATCGATGAAATGTTGGGCCTGCTCTACATCGCCGACGGTAATCGCCGTTTCCGCCGCCAGAGCACCGAGAGGGAATTTCAGATTGCGCGGATATTTGCGCAGCACCGTCCCGGTCCGCCGCATTTCTTCCGCAGCAACCTTGATCTGTCCCAGGGATGCCTGAGCAGCCGCTTTCCAGAACTCGGCTTCATGTATGCCCTCAAGCGATCCGTGAGAAAGATCTTCGATGGCCTCCTTAAACCGCGACTTCAAGAAACGTGCAGCACCGCGCATGGCGCGAAATTCGGGGCGAGACTGCATGGCCTCATCCTCGGCAGCGATCATATTGAGCACCGCTTCTGCCTCGTGGCCCATTTTCTGTGCGATATAGAATTTGGCGAGCTTCATGCGGGCGGCACGGCGTTTGACCGCTTTGGTCGTCGCAATCTCATATTGAATTTCCTGCTTAAACTGCTGGAACTTTTTCCGATCTCCCAACAACCATGTATCCGGCTCAAAAATGCGTTTAACCAGCCCCGCGGCCACCATGGTGCTGGCCGCTCCTTCTTTCTTTCCGGCGGGGGTGACCTTCAAGCCCGTATCGCTGGTCAACTCCACCCCTTGAGGGAAAGGCCGAACCCGGATGTTATCGACCTTGGGTCGCATCACGACACCCTGCCCGGTCGGCAACAGGAAAAATTCGGCGTATTCCCGCTCCAAACCAACGCCATGCCCCAACGGAATTATCGGAACGACAACCAGATTATCTCCAGCCTTGGGATCGCGCAGGGGAACCGCTTTCCCCGCTTGTTGGATGGGAATGAAGAGGCGACGACCCACTTCACCGACGGTTTCACCCACCGCCTCTATGGCTTTTCGGGGCTCAAGATTTTGCTGTTTGAAATCAAGAATCCAGGTAAGCCCATTGCGCCGCAAACTGGGGTTCAATCCGGGGGCCGTCTCCATGCGGATGAGAGTGGCGCTCAGCGATTCCAATTGTTCGACAACGGGAATTTGATCGCCCGCCGCCTGCCGCACTGCCTCCAAGTCCTGGGCCCGTTTTTTATCAAATACCGCCCAAAGCGAATCGCCGCGTCGGAATATGGCCGCCCCAACCGGTTCATCCCAATTGAATTGGATGGAGAAAAGCGCATCTTTTGGCGCAACCTGCGCAGACTCCATGGAGGGGCTCATACCTTGTGGCCGTGCAGGCGGCTTGGCCGTCGGCGTGGGCGTAGGGATCGCGGCGGGAGCTATCGGCGCTTTATTCGGACGAGCCGAGCTGGGAATTACCCCCGGCGGCAGCCCTGCCGTTAGGGTAGGCGGCTTGGCCGAGGGCAATCCTGCCATTTTTTGCTCTGTCGGCGGAACGAGAGAAACCGGCTTGTTGGCCTTTGGCGCTGGCGCGTCCGCAGAAACTGGCGACATCTCTGGTTTTGCCGTTTGCACTTTAGCGACCTTGGCTGGCTGCGGTGGCGCCGACTGATCGGTCTTCGCAGGGGAAGCCGGGGCAGATTCCGGCGCAGTCGCGGCTTGAGACGGCGCTTGCGATGCCGGATTGGCCACATCAACCACCACCTTTGGACCGCTTAAGAAATGTTTGAGCTCGCTCCCTTTCGGGATGCCCAAAACCACTGTTAGGCCACCCGCCTCTGAGAAAGCTTCGACTGAACGAATGTTTTTCGGCAGACTGGACCGGAGAGCCGACAGGTCAATCTCGGCGTTACGGTTGAAAAGAAGCGTTGCGGCTTCATCTTCCGCAACCACCTCATAGCCCGTGGCCAAGGGCCAATCGAAAACCATGCGGCTATAGGACGGGTGCTCGCCAAACCGCACACCAAGGAAGGGGCGCTGCGGCGTTGTCTGCGGCAAAGGCGCGGCAGCTCTCGATTGTTGTGTCGGAGCGGGTTCGGCTGCGGCGAAGGGAGTGGCGTTCCCTTCGTCTAGCAGATCAACGATTACCGCACGTCCCATGTCAAAATAATCAAGCCCCCAGGCAGCCGTTAGAAGGATCGTGATGCTACGACCGTCAGGATTGACGACGGCATTTCTTGCATACTTACGCAAGGCCCCAAGAGCTTGGGAGAAATCTGTCTCAATAGGCCGGTCAAAGGTAACGATCACGCGATCCCCTTGAAGGACGGCGCTATACCCCACCGCGCCGGGCCAACTGAATTCAAACCGCCCATAATCGCCATGATCGGTACCGCTGACCGGCACCCGATCAGCCAGCCCCGGAGAGGCCCAGAGGGCACAAGAAAAGAGAACGAGCAAGACGAACGGGAAGCGGCGCATCATGACTTAACCCCTGTCGCCATGACGACGATATCGACTCGTCGGGCCAGCTTATCACGCCGCTCCTCCGTCAATCCCGCAGGAAGTGAGAGGTAGCGAGAATCGCTATAGCCATATGCAATAATATCGTCCGTATATCCAGATCGCTTGAGCGAATTGGCCACGGCGATAGCGCGGCCCAAAGAGAGCTCCCAATTGGAGGTGTATTTACCGCCGGAGACCGGTTTGGGGTCCGTGTGGCCATTGACGCCAACCTGATTATTGACGTTCCGCAATATTCCCCCCAACACGAACAGAGCTTGCTTGGCTTTTTCCGAAAGAATCGCATTGCCGGGTTGAAAAAACAGATCGCCGGGCAGAGAAATGATCAAGCGGTCTTCGCCCAAGAATAAGCGCGCCTGTTGAAGGATATCGTCGGCAAACATCTTATCCGCCAGCACCGCCTCCAAATAATCGAGATTGATCGCCCGGCGGCGGAAAACGGTCGAGATATTGTACTGCGCCGTGGGAGCCGAAACCGCTTCCTCCTTATTGGGGTTAAGCGTCCTGGACAGCGTATCGATCATTTCCTCCCATCGATCCACCTGAACCGAAGACATGGAAAACAGCAAAACGAAAAAGGTCAGCATAAGAGAAACCAAGTCGGTAAAGGTCACCAACCAGGCTTTTTTACGAGCGCCGTCCTGTTGATCGGCGGCAAATTCCGACATAACGTCTTTTTCGATATCGCTATACATTCCCCCTCCTTACCGATCGTCCGGTTTGAGAAGAGGAATCGGCAGAGTAGCCTTAGGGGCTTCCTCCGACGGAGCGGGTGGAATAAGAGCTTCATTAGGCGCCGTCGAGGGTGTGCTCGGCGGCAAAAACTCTGGGGTTTCCGGTGGCCTCTCACGGCGTTGCGTCTCAATCAGCTCGGGCTCTTCATCTTCACCGCGCATGAAAAACCAAAGGGTAATCTCAGCCGGATTCCCAGGCTCAAGTCCGATCGACATGCTATTGGGCGGTGCGCCGCGGGCTCGCATCTCACGGGCGAAAGCGCCGCCACGCTGAATTTCGAGCGTTTCACCAATGGGCAAACTCTGACCGATAGCGTACTGCGAACCGATAACGAACTCCATCTCGTAACGCCAGCCCGGCGGTGCGCCGCTCAATGACGCGACCATACGGTCGAGCAATTGGAACTGGGCCGGACGAATTTCAAATTTTTCAGGAAAGAAAAGACTGTCGGACGGCATGATGACCCGCATCTGTCGTCCAGGCTGAACGATTTTAACCTTGGCGATTTGAACCGCCGAGGCAAACAGCCCCTCGATACGTTCCTGAAACTGCTGCCCAGCGACAATCTCCCCTGTCTGACCTGTAAAAGTAGTCATGCTCGATGAGGTCATCAGGTTGGCAAACGTGCTGGTCAGGCTGTCCTGTACCGCTTTGGCCTTGATTTCCTCTTGGGAAGAGATGCTGACCAGGATAATGAAAAACGCCAGAATGAGAAGATAGAGGCCGAGAAAAATCGTATAGGTATCGGCCCCCTCCGGCCGTCCTACGGTCTCATCGAACTGAAGGTCATTTTGGTCCATATCGGACTAGTCCAAGCTGGCGAGAAGCGCATCGATTTCATCTTGCTTGGATGCCTTTTCAGGCATTTGAGGGCCGTTAAGTAAATCCTCGTCGGATATAGCCCCGCCTGTCTTATCGTCAGCTTTCCCCTGTTTTTCTCCCGTGTTTTCCAATCCGCCAAACTTATCCACCAGGGCGTCGATTTTTTCTTCAATGGCTTTCAGCGCCGAAACCACCTTCGTAATTCGCTGACCGGTGATGTCTTGGAAAGTGCAAGCCTCGTAAATCCCGGTTGTGGCTTGCATGATTTTTTCTTCAGCCTCGCCGCCCATCTCCTGGGCGACCGCTTCGATAGCCTCCGTGCCATCCATGATCCGGTCGGTCGCATCGGCCGTCGCCGCAACAATGGCGTCCAGTTCGTCCGTTGCCCCGGGAATGATCGACCCGCTGACTTCTTCGGCTTGAATGGAGGCGATTTCATGACGCGACTGATCGATAAACGTGGCGAGAGCCCGAAGCTCGGTCAACATGGCCGAATCGGGCTCTTCTTCTTCACCGGTCAAATGCTCGAGAAAACGGGTGACTAGATTGGCGAATTTATCAAAAGGAATGGTGTCGCCATGCGTTTGGCGAATTTCTTCCAACCTTTTATCTAAATCGGCAGCGCTCGCACCAGAGGCCATTCCCCATTTCCCTCCGCCTAGAGCAGATCGCGTAACATCGACCCCACTCTCGGCCGCTTCCTAGAAGTCGCCGAGGACACTCACCATCTTGGACTTAAGGGTTTCAGCGTTAAACGGCTTCACAATATAGTTGGACACACCGGCTTCTTTCGCCGCAATCACATTCTCGGACTTACTTTCCGCCGTGACCATGATGAAAGGGATGTGCTTGAGTTTGGCATCAGCCCGCACTTCGCGAAGCAACTGAAGGCCGGTCATCGGCTCCATGTTCCAATCGGAAATAATCAGACCGAAATCATGCTGCTGAACTTTTTGCAGCGCCATGGAGCCGTCGGTGGCCTCTTCGACATCCATGAAGCCTAACTGGCGCAACAGGTTGCGCAAGATCCGAAGCATGGTCTTGTAATCGTCAACGATTAAGACCTTCATGTTTTTATCGACAGCCATTTACAACTCCATTACGTCCCGTTTCGGACTTCCCCTTAGAAGAGCACTAAATTCCCTATATATTTGTTAAAACAAGGGAATCACCCACGCAACCTTTTTTCCACTATCCACCGTCATTCTCACCCGGAATTGGCATATTTCTCAGCCGCGCCAATTCAACAGTCATCTCCTTGGCTTTTTCCGGGTTCATTTTAGCCATAACCGGAGCCAGCTTCCGTTCTTTCATGCGCTCCGCCACCATCAAGAGGGTATCCATGTCCAATTCCTCGAAAATACGGGCCGCATCCTTGGGCTTCATATTCTCATAAATCTTCACCAGGCTGGACATTTTCTGTTCCTGCTGCTTGTCATGTTTGACCAGCAAGCCCTCAATAGTTTTGCGCAGGTTTTGCATATCGACAACCTTGCGGTCGATACGCTGTTCAGCGGCGATCAACAGAGCGTTCCGCTCTTCAATCTCTTGGGCGCGCTGCTCAAGCTCTTCTCGGCGATCCGCCAACTGTTGGAGAAGATCGATTTCGGCCTGAGTGAGCAAGGTCGGATCATCGGCGAAAGAGGGCTCTTCCTCTTCCATGGCGAAATCTTCGTCTCTGAGCTCTTCTTCAGCGGCGGCCTCGCCTTCAGCCATCCCTTCTTCCTCAGCGGCCATATCGGCGGCATCCGCGGGAGGCTGATTTTTTGGGCTCTGCTGCGCTTCGGCCGATGCGATTCCAACCCCCTGGGTCAAATCTTCGTATCCATCCCAAATATCGTTGACCTTGATGGGCAAAAGCATCAAAGCGACGAAAATCGTGACTGGCAGCACCCGGATTTTAGCAAGAAGTTCCATCTCAGCCTCCTAGCGCATTTCCTGGAGCGCTTTAAGCAGTTCCTGCTCAGCCTTTGAGCGGGCGTCCGGCCCTTCTTCCGAAGGGTCAGGCACACGCCGGGGCGGCTCTTTGGCGCGCGGCGTTTCACGGGGGACTTCCGCCTTGGCAACTGGAGCCCCTTCCTTACGCGCGCCGCGCACACCGTTTTCCAGACGGTCGGCAATTGAACCACCGCGGTCAATGAGGAACGACAGGTCGTCACGCAGAGCCTCAGCCTTATCCAGGCCTTTTTGCAGTTCTTTGGCAACGCTCTCCGTTGAGCCCTTGAGATTTTGGATGCTGGCGTCTGCTTTGGTGGTCGCGTCGGCGAACTTGCGGGTCAGAGCCTCAAGCTCGTCTTTGTCCTTACGCAACAGGGAAAGACGCCGGTTCAGCGCTACGGCATAGCCAATGGTGGCGACCAGAAGCACCGCGATCAGAATATCGAGAATGAGAGAGAATGAGAGTGACACCGCTATCCCTGCTCCTTGGTTTCGCGCTTGACCTTGCCGCCCACGCGAACGGCGATATGGTCTCCTTTGCGCCCCATTTTGCCGATAAACATAGGCACTTCTCCGCAGCGAAGCACGACATTTGACTCAGGCGTCGCGGTCAGAGGAAGCTGCGAACCGACCTGCCAATCGAGCACCTCGCGCAGATTTCGAATCTGCTGATCCAAAACCGCCTCTAGCTGAACCTCGGTCTGCCAAAGCTCATTCGCCAAGTGGGTTTCCCAAATCGAGTCGCGACCGAACTTCTCACCCATGAACATCTGGAGAAGCAACTCACGAACCGGCTCGAGGGTTGCGTAAGGCAACAGCAACTCAAGCCGTCCGCCGCGATCTTCCATGTCAATGCGAAGCTTGGCGACGATAGCGGCGTTTGAGGGCCGCGAAATGGTGGCGAATCGTGGGTTGGTTTCCAACCGGTCAAACCGCATGGTGACCGGGCTTAAAGGGTCGAAAGCGGCGCTCAGGTCGCCGAGCACTACATGAACCATACGCTCGACCAAATTGCGTTCGATGGTCGTATAGGGTCGCCCCTCAATCCGCATGGCCGCCGTTCCCCGGCGTCCGCCAAGCAACACGTCGACGATTGAGTAGATCAAAGAAGAATCGACGGTCAACAGGCCGAAGTTATCCCATTCCTCGGCCTTAAACACGCCGAGCATGGCCGGCAGGGGGATAGAGTTGAGATAATCCCCAAAGCGAATGGATACGATATTGTCGAGCGACACTTCCACGTTATCGGAGGTAAAGTTCCGCAAAGACGTCGACATCATGCGGACCAAGCGGTCGAAGACCACCTCCAGCATGGGCAGACGCTCGTAGGAGACTAGGGCCGAATTGAGGATCGCCTGAATACCAGACTGCTCGACCTGATCTTCGTGTTCGTCGTCGAACCCCAGAAGACTGTCGATTTCATCCTGGTTGAGTACGCGGGTGGATTCACGCCCCACTCCGCCGGTCATCATATCCCCGCCGACGTCTCCGCCGCCGTCATCGCCGTCGCCACCGGCAACCATGGCTTCCCATTCGGCAGCCAAATCGTCCTGATCGCCGTCGCCGCCATCGCCGCCATCGCCACCACCGTCGGCAGCCAGCGCGGCTTCCCATTCGGCAGCTAGGGCGTCTTGATCTTCATCATCGTCGATCGGCGGAACCATCCAACTTCCTTAAAACGCACGGGCCCTACTGGACCAGCATCTCCTTAAACAACACATCATTGACCCTGGCGGGCGCAACAGCCGCATTGACCCGGGTCAGCAATTCTTCCTTCAATCGGTAGACTCCCATGGAGCCCTTCAGATCCTCAATCCGCAACTCACGCAGATAGACCTGGAAATTATCGATAATTCGCGGCATCACCGCCTCCATTGAGGCAACGTCTTCCTGCTTTTGAAGCTCAAGCGCGACGCGAATTTTCAAAAAACTCGACTTGCGCCCCCCGGTATTGAGGTTCACAAGCAACTCGGGCAAATCATAGAAAACGGCAGCCTGGGGGACACCCCCCTCTTCTTCCGCTGCACCTTCTTCACCCTCTGCCGCGGCTTCCTCACCGACGACCATAGCAATCACCGGGTCAAGCAAGCCGGCGAAGTAGGCGCCGGTCGTCCCGCCAATAACCAGAAGCAGCGGCAACAGGATCAGCAGGATCAGTTTCTTTTTCCCGCCACCGCCGGATGATCCCTCATCATCTTCGTCGAGATCGTCTAGATCCTCATCGTCCAGATCGTCATCGTCGAGATCGTCGTCTGCCATGAATTTCGACCCGCTCCTCGAGTTTACAGACGCACCCGCACAAAGACGGACACACCTCTACAATTGAACAACTTTAGGCCCATAACCTTAACAAGTCATTGAAAGGGCCGCACCCCATCCGGTGCGCAACCGGCAATATCTCTGTAAGCGATTCTCGTTGTTTTCGATAGAGCGGCGACAAGGTTTTTATCGTTTCTCCTCCTCCCCCTCGGCCAAACGAGGAAAAAGCTGCCGGGCAACCCCTGCCGCACCCTTCTCTTGCCTAGCAAAAACCCAAGCGATACAGTCGCAACCAATTGTTTTTATTGTGTTTTAAAGTTTGGCACGGTCCCTGCATTTACTCCAGGCAATCAATTCTCGCGACAACGAGCGCGGACGGGAAAGAACGATGGAAAATACATTATACATAGCCCTCTCACGGCAATCGGCGATTCGACGCGAAATGTCGGTCATCGCCAACAACATGGCAAACATGAACACCACCGCCTACAAAGGCGAAAAGATGATGTTCGTGGACCATCTGGTTAAAAGCAAAGGCGGCGAGCGGCTACTTCCGCAAAAGCTGGCCTATGTCCGGGATATAGCCCAGTACCAAAACTTCAATGAAGGCGCGATCAACCAGACCCACAACGACCTGGATCTGGCGCTGCACGGCGACGGCTTCTTCGTCTTGGAAACACCTCAAGGCACGCGCTATACGCGGAACGGCCACTTCCAACTGAATGAGGAAGGTCAGCTGATCACCAGCGACGGCAATCCGGTGCTTTCGGACGCGGGACAGCCCTTCTTTTTTGCCCCCAATGAAAGCCAAATCGATATCAGCCGGGACGGCACGGTCTCGACCTCCAACGGTCCCATCGGCAAGCTCGATATCGTGACGTTTGAAAACAAGCAACGTCTACAGAAAGAACCGAACGGCCATTACATAACTTCCGAGGAAGCGATACCCGTGGAAACTCCTCACGTAATCCAGGGATCGCTTGAAGGGTCCAACGTCAACCCGATCATCGAAATGACCAAGATGATTGAATCGCAGCGGGCTTACACCTCGATCAAGTCATTCATCGACAAAGAAGACAAGCGCATGAGTGCGGTTGCAGAGCTGATTCGCCGCTAAACGGTGAACGGTAACGTTTAAGAAAGGACGGGAACAATGAGATCACTCAGCATCGCAGCGACGGGCATGTACGCCCAGCAGCAGAACGTCGAGGTTATCTCGAACAACATCGCCAACATGAACACGACGGCGTTCCAGCGGCGGCGGACCGAGTTTCACGACCTGCTGTACCAAAACCTGCGCCGCGTCGGCAGCACTTCTTCGGATGCCGGCACCGTGGTCCCCACCGGTGTTCAGTTAGGCCTCGGCGTCAAGCTGGCAGCCGTTTACCGTATTCACGAACAGGGCAACCTGACGGCAACGGAAAACACCCTGGACATGGCCTTGCAAGGCAAAGGGTTTTTCCAGATCGATATGCCGAACGGCGAAACCGCCTATACCCGCGACGGCACTTTTCAGCTGAACCCCAACGGCCTGATCGTCACCCACGACGGCTATCAGCTCCGTCCGGGCATCACTATTCCGCCGAATGCCGTCGACGTATCGATCAACGCATCCGGTGAAGTTCTCGTCACTCTCGAAGGCCAGGTCGCCCAACAGAACGTCGGACAAATCCAGTTGGCCAACTTCGCCAACGAAGCCGGTCTCGAAGCGGTAGGCGACAACCTCTATAAGGAAACCCGTGCTTCCGGTTCGCCAACGACCGCCGCACCCGGCGCTCCTGGGTTCGCCACCGTTTTGCAAGGTTTCCTTGAAACCGCCAACGTTAACGCCGTCACCGAAATTTCCAATCTGATCTCTGCCCAACGTGCCTACGAAATGAACTCCAAGGTTATTTCCGCCTCGGACGAAATGATGGGTACGGTGAGTAACCTGAGGTAAGGAGGCGATCATGTTGAAACGCATCCTCACAGGCTTGACCCTTGCAGCTCTGCTGGTATTTCCCGCTCTGGCGGGTCAGGGTCCGGTCTCCCTCAACCCTCATGTCGTGGTCGGCGGCCCCTATATTCATCTTGGCGACCTGTTTACCGGTGTCGAGGAAAATGCCGACGCCCAGGTGGCCTACGCACCGGCTCCCGGCAAGCGTCAGGTTTTTGAAACCCGCTGGCTCTACAAGGTCGCCAAGGCTTATGGCGTGGGCTGGCGCCCCCGGATGGCCAACGAGCGGACCATCGTGACCCGCGAGTCCAATACCATCTACCGCCCACAAGTCGAAGAAGCACTGCTCACCGCATTGCAGGACCGTGGATGGGCCGACAATAGCATCGCAACGATCAGCGACCGGTCTTTTCAGATCCATACGGCGATTGACCAGGACACGACGCTGTCCGTCGAAGAGATTTCCTACGACGACCGTTCCAACCGTTTCGTCGCCATTCTGGCGGCTCCGGCCAACACCCCTTCGGCCCAACGTTATCGGGTTAAAGGGCGTACCTTCAAAATTCAGGAAGTGCCGGTGCCGACAAGACGCATCACCAAAGGCGAAGTGATCCGCAGCGGCGACATCGAATGGAAAAAAGTCCGCGTGAACCGCATGTCGCAACGCACCGTACTCGACCCGCAGGACCTCATCGGCATGACCCCGCGCCGGGTACTGGCAGAAGGCGCAACCATCGAGGCGACCGAGATCGAACGCCCTATGATGGTCAAACGCCGGAGCTTGGTCACCCTGGTGCTCAAGACCCCCATGATGACCATGACCTCAAAGGGCCGCGCCCTTGAAGACGGCGCTGTTGGCGACACCATTCGAATTTCCAACACCCAAAGCAACACGATTATCGAGGCCATCGTCACCGGGCCCAGCATGGCGGCCGTCGTTCTGGCTTCCCAGGCCCCGAAACAGATTGCGATGAATTAGGAGAACGGCCATGAAACAACAGTCTTTCAAATTATTAAGCCGTTTCGCCATTGTTTTGGCGGCTACCGCCACGCTGTCGGCCTGCAATACGGTCTCTCGGCTGGCTTCCGTCGGCGACGGCCCGCAACACACCCCAATCATCAATCCGACCAAACGGCCAGACTACCGCCCGGTCAGCATGCCCATGCCCGCACCGCAGGTCGCGCGCCACAATCCGAACTCGCTCTGGCGGGCTGGCGCCAAAGCCTTCTTCAAGGACCAACGAGCCAAGGAAGTGGGCGATATCCTGACCGTCAACATCGCCCTGGAGAACGAAGCGTCTCTAGCCAACAGCACCGAACGGACTCGGGAGGACTCGGAAGATACCGACGTCACCAACCTGTTAGGTCTTGAGGCCGAAGCGACCAAAATCCTTCCCGAGGGCGCCAATTTGGGCTCGCTGATCAGCTTTGGCAATGACCACTCGACAAGTGGCGACGGTGAGATCGACCGGTCTGAGGCTATCGAACTGGAGGTCGCCGCCGTCATCACCCAAATCCTACCCAACGGCAATCTGGTAATTGCCGGACGTCAGGAAATCCGGGTCAACTACGAACTTCGCGAGTTGCAGGTCACCGGCATCGTTCGCCGCGAAGACATCGCAACCGACAACTCAGTTTCCCACGACAAGATCGCCGAGATGCGGCTGGCCTACGGCGGCCGGGGCACGATCTCCGATCTGCAGCAGCCCAGATGGGGCACTCAAGTCTGGGATATCCTTTTCCCGTTCTAGCGCTTAACCGTTGCTGGAATAACTCGGGGCCGACGCCCAAACGTCGGCCCCCTTTTTTTGTCTGCGCCAAGCTTCGATCTGCATAGATTAAAAACTCTTACGAAGGAAATGCTTGCTGAATTAGACGCGGCGATGTGAGATAGGTAAAATAATGCATATGACACCTACGTTGACTACGCTAACTATCTGATATACTTCCCAATCTAAACTTGAAGGTGATAGTCACAAAACCCACAGGTAAATCAGGAAAGTTTGATCACCTAAATACTTCCATCAACGAGGTTTGGTATGCTTGGGCATAAAGACAATGGAAAGCCTATTAAACCAGTTAACCCTCCACATTCATTACTCTTTCAAGCAAATAAAGCTATATAAACACCAAAACAAAAGTCAGGTGATTTGGCATGGAAAATAAGTACTGCTCTTACGATACGCTGCAAAACGAAGCTGATGTTGAGCAGAATTTCGTTCGGCGTATGCTGCAGGATCTCGGCTATAGCGACAGAGAAATTCGCCCGAAGGATAGCTTGAATGTGTTAACTGTAGGAGGGATGCGTGGTCGCCGTCAGGCACTTTATCGACCCGATTTTGCCCTTCTCGTTGACGGTGCAGTTCGCTGTCTTATCGAAGCCAAGGAACCGGGTGCAAATCTCGATGACCATGAGTGGCAGGTGCGAGCCTATGCGGTATTGCTGAACGGCGAGGAAACAGATGAACGGCCTGTCCGCTATTATCTTTTAACCAACGGGACCGAAACACGAGTTTATCACACCGACCGCAACCGCCCCCTATTTTCTGTGCCATTCACTGGGTTTACAGAAGGCACGGCCCGATTTGACGAATTGCGAGGGTTGTTGAGCCGTAACTCCATCGTCGCTAATGCCGGACACTCGACAGAGACGCTTGAGATGGGGCGGCCATCACTCTCGGAAGTGAACGCCGCGTTCAGTTGGTGCCACCAGCACATCTATAAGAAAGACAACATCAGCCAATCCGATGCGTTCTCTGAGTTTGTGAAACTCATCTCTCTAAAGCTTCTTTCAGATCGCCGTATTCGCAATAGCTACCCCGAGGTACTCGAGCAAGACGACTTCGAGATTGGGGCGGGAGATGTCCAATTTTCGCTAGCGTGGATTAAGCAAAACGAAGCCAACTCACCAAATCCCGTGAGCGAGATTCTGTTCAGGCGCTTCATGGACGACATGGAGCGCGATATAGCACGAGGCACACGGAAACGGATTTTCGAAGCAGGGTCGCAAATCAATTTGAAACCGGAAACGATCCAAGGAGTTGTTGGAAAGCTTGAGAAGCTATTCCTGTTCGGAATTGATGCAGACTTGAATGGTCGTCTTTTCGAAACTTTTCTCAATGCCACAATGCGGGGCAAGGACCTCGGGCAATTTTTCACACCTCGCAGCTTGGTCAAACTGGGTGTAAAGCTTGCCCAACTGAAAGCCCACACACCCCAGCAAGATGGCAGTCGGCATACTGATCTGGTGCTGGACGCTTGCTGCGGAACTGGGGGCTTTTTGATTGACGTGCTTGCAGATATGTGGGGAAAAGTTGACGCTCGAACAGATCTTGCTGATGACCGAAAACTGGAACTGAAAAACACTATTGCTAATGAGGCCATTGTCGGCGTGGACATCGCGAATGCGCCAATCCTGGCGCGGATAGCCCGATTGAATATGTACTTGCACGGTGATGGCGGCACACGAATATTCCACCTAAACGCACTTGATCCACAACTAGCTGATGCGGAAACCGACACACCGGAGACAATCAAAGAGAAAAAGGAGCTGAGACGGCTATTCCGCAGTAATTCATTCGATGTGGTAATCACGAATCCTCCTTTTGCTAAGGCACTTGATCGATCCACAGACGAGGAAATACGAATACTTGACTCATTTGAAATCGGACGCAATCGGGCTAGCGCTGGTGGCTTAGTAAGGTCGGTACTATTATTCCTCGAGCGATATGCCCAACTCCTAAAGCCGGGTGGACGCATGATAACCGTCGTTGATGACGGCATTCTGAGCGGTGACGACTACCGCTGGTTCCGAGATAAATTACGGTCATGGTTCCTTGTGAAGGCTGTTGTTTCGCTGCCAGGCGACGCATTCCAGCGTTCAAATGCACGGGTCAAGACATCCTACATTGTGGTCGAAAAGCGTGCCAGCGCTGAACAGGAAAATCCTCCGGTATTCATGTATCCATGCCAATACGTAGGCAACGACGACCCCAAACGGCAACGACCTCGTGCCGGAGACGCCGAATTGCGTACACTAGCTGTGATGTCTCACGAGGTTGTTCATTCGATCCCAGCCTGAGAAGCTGATG
>CBDUMN010000007.1:0-61170 GCA_965368335.1 uncultured Rhodospirillales bacterium | reverse complement strand
GGCGAAACGCCCAAGACCTGCCTCGTCTCCCAACAACCCATGACCTTCGATGGGGAAAAGGCGATTTTGACGGCGATCACCGACATCTCCCAACGCAAACAGGCCGAACACGACATCAAAAAGCTCAATGAAGAGCTAGAAGAAAGGGTCGATGACCGGACCCGCGAACTGGAGCACGAATTGGCGATTCGTCGACGGGCCGAGGAAATGGCGCGGCAAAACGGCGAACGCCTGAAAAACGTCCTCGACACGGCCGCCGACGGCATCATCACCATTGACCCTGCCGGCCGTATCGAAACCTTCAATACCGCAGCGGAAAGAATTTTCGGGTTTACCGCCCACGAGGTCATCGGACAGAACATTTCGCTACTTATGCCCGATGGCGCGGCAAACGAACACGACGGCCACATCGCCCGCTTTCTCACCACAGGGGAAAAACACATCATCGACACGGGCCGCGAAGTCATCGCCGAACGCAAAAACGGCGATCAGTTCCCGCTCTATCTCGCCGTCAGCACGGCGAAAGTCGACGGCAAGCGCTTCTTCACCGGCATCGTTCGCGACATGACGGACGCCAAAAAAACAGAGAACGCCCTGCGCATCGCCCGCGATCAGGCGCAGAACGCCAATCGGGCCAAATCGGAGTTTCTCTCCTCTATGAGTCACGAGTTGCGCACACCACTTAACGGCATTCTCGGATTCGCCCAACTGCTCGAATACAATCCGAAAAATCCATTGAACCGGCAACAGACGGAATACGTCGGTCATATCCTGACGGCAGGCAATCATCTGCTTTCGTTGATCAACGAAGTTCTCGATCTCTCAAAGATCGAATCGGGCAATATTTCACTCTCCATTGAACCGGTAGAGCCGCGCGATTCCATCGAAGATTGCCTGGCTCTGGTCGCCCCCATCGCCAAAAAACAAGGCGTTACGCTGATAGATAAAACGGAAAAAGCTGACCTCGTCACCGTTATGGCTGACCGAGGGCGCTTTCGGCAGATTTTGGTCAACCTGGTTTCCAACGCCATCAAGTACAACCGCCCCGAGGGCAGCGTTACCATAGAAGCTATTCCGTCTCCCAACAGAGAATCTCTCTTCCGGTTTTCCGTAACCGATACGGGCCACGGCATCCCGGAAGAAAAAATCGGTGAATTGTTCGAGCCGTTCAACCGTTTGGGCGCCGAAGCCGGTGAGATTGAAGGGTCCGGTATCGGCCTGACGATTACCCGCATGCTTGTCGAATTAATGGACGGCAACATCGGCGTCCGCAGCAAGACGGATATCGGCAGCACATTCTGGATTGATCTACCCATCGCCACATTTGCCGATGGAAACGGATTGGGCGCACGGAAAAAGGACAACGAACAACTCGAAAAACTGTCCGTCATGGCCGGTCAACACACGGTTCTTTACGTCGAAGACAATCCGGCCAACCTGACCCTGATGGCAGAAGTCCTCGAACGCTTCGACAATATTACCATGCTTTCGGCGTCCAATGCTGAGGAAGGACTGGAGATCGCTAAAGAAGCCGTTCCCAGCCTGATAATTATGGATATCAACCTCCCCGGGATGGACGGCTTCGAAGCCCTGGCCCTGTTGCGCAGAAATGACCAGATGGACGTCATTCCGGTTATAGCCTTAAGTGCGAGCGCCATGCCCAAAGATATCGAACGGGGGCTGAAAGCCGGCTTCCAGAACTATCTGACCAAACCTGTCGATATTCCCCAACTGGTTCACGCCATCAACGTGGCCCTACAGTCACGGCAACCAGCAAATTAGGGGTAAGGCCCCTAACTCATCACCCGCTCAACCGTGGCCGCAAGCTCGGCAATGCCGAAGGGTTTTTTTAAGACCGCATTGGCGCCGATGCGGCTGGCCGCTTCCAGAGCCGTCTCGCCCTCCATCCCGTCGGTGCCGCCAGAAATGGCGATAATCTTTACCGCAGGCCAGTCTTTACGGATGCGCTGGATACCCGCAATCCCGCCTTCGCCGGGCATGAAAATGTCGGTGATCACCAAATCAAGACCGACAATAGCTGAAGAGTTGAAGGCTTCTTCCATGGACTCGGCGGAAACGCAATTGTATCCGCATTGCACCAGACCGTCGGTCAATAGCTTGCGCACGGTGCGACTGTCATCGACGACCAAAAGGCGAGGCTTGCGCCCGGCTTCGCTATAGCCGCTAAACACCTTTCCCATGCAATCGACAAGCTCATCGATGGTGAACGGCTTTTTCATCACCATGTCGGCTCCAGCCCGGCGGGCGGCAACGAGAATATCGTCGGATTCGACTGCCGCATTGCCTGCTGAAATGGCGATAACGCTAACGTCGGGAATTTTTTTGCGCAGCATCGGGATGCCGGTAATGCCATCCACGCCCGGCATAAAAATATCCGTCACCACCATATCGGGCCGCATAGTCTCTATCGCTTCAAGAGCGTCTTCCATGCGCCGCGCAATAATAGGATGACACCCATTTTGGCGTAAACCCGCCCCTAAAAACTTGCAGACCGTCGCGCTATCGTCGACGACTAATACCTTTTTACCTGATAGCTCCATCAGCTTATCTCGACCTCCCACCCATTATATTTTTCTTTAAATGCTAGCGGGCCAAGTAGGCCGAGGAAAGAATAAGAATCAAAGAAGCGTCTTTTTTGGCTCAAAGCCCCCGCAAAAATCTGGGGCGCAAAGGCACCTCACCGTCATGGGCCGCCCTCAGTTGGGCCAAAAGCCGGTCTTTGTCTTTGGGCAGGTTCCCCGCGAGCGCCAGGGCGTTGGAGGCGTGGTTGGAGCGGAAAATTACTGGACGCGGCGGATCAATCTGCTCAATCAGCCGCACCTGTTCCGCCAGTAGCGCCATATCATCCTGCCACTCGAAAGGTTCGCCGAATTTCTCGAAGAACCGTTGCGCCGCTCCTTCTTCCAGGCCCAGTTGAAGGGTTGAGAGAAAATTGAGCGGGGCGCGACTGACCAGGTCCGCCGTGCCGTCGATATGTTCTTGCCACCGGTTGCGTCCACCGAGCCCCAAGACCACGGTGGCGGAAACCTTCATCCCCCCTTCAGCGGCGCGGATCAAGGCCTGCTCCATCGATTTGGGCGTCGCGCCTTTCCTGATTCGGCGCAGAATATCGCCTGAACCGGACTCGATGCCGAAATAGAGCAGTTTGAGTTTACGGGCCTTCAGCTTCTCAAGATCGGCAACGCTTTTACGTAACAGGTTGATTGGCGTGGCGTAGCAGGAAACCCTTTGCAGGTTGGGAAACGTCTCGTTCAGCCGATCCAAAATCCGACACAGATGATCGGTCGGCAGGGTCAGCACATCCCCATCGGCAAGAAAAACCCGATACGCTTCGGGCCAATCTTCCGCCGCATCGTCCATATCGGCAAATAGCTCCTCCAGAGGCTTGGCCCGGTATTTCTTGGTTTTATACATGGAACAGAAGGTGCAGCCATTGAAGCTACAGCCAAGGGTCGCCTGAAAGATTAGATTGTTGCCTTCTGACGGCGGTCGATAGAGGGGCATATCGTAAAGCATGGCCCCTTGTTTACTCCATTTCTTATCACGGGGAAATGCGTTACGGTCAGCCCGCTATGAATGATGACTCTATCAATCCACAAAAGCAGGAAGCGGCCCGGCTAACCGGGCTCGCCGTGCAGCTTCACCGCCAGGGAAAGCTGGCCGAAGCCTTGCCGTTCTACGCCCGAGCTTCGGTGCTCAACCCCGAGGCGCCCGACGTATTCAACAACATGGGCGTCGCGCTCAGGGCCACCAAGAAAACCGAAGCCGCTGTCGTCTGCTATTACCGAGCACTCAATTTACGACCCGATGATTCGGTAACCTACTCCAACCTGGGCAATGCCTTGCGCGATCTTGGGCGCTATGAGGAATCCGTCCAGGCGCATCGCAAAGCTGTTGAATTGGCCGACCCCAAAGGACAGGCGGAATATAATCTGGGTCTGGCGCTGCGCGACCTGGGCGACCTCACCGGCTCAGTCGAGTGTTTCGAGAAAATGCTGGCCGAGAACCCCGATAGTGGAGAATGCAAATGGGATTTGGCTCTGTCTTATTTGCAAATGGGCGAATACGAAAAAGGGTTCGCCGGATACCACCACCGATGGGACCTGGACCGCACACCGAAGCGTGAAATTCCCCTGCCCCGCTGGGACGGTTCAGACCTGGGTGATCGGACACTACTGCTAACCCAGGAGCAGGGTTTCGGCGACATGATCCAATTCGCCCGCTTCGCCTCTCTGGTTAAAGAACGTCATGGCGGAAAAGTGATCATCGAATGTCAACACGCCCTCGCCCGGCTGATGTCGAGCCTACCGGGCATTGATGGCGTGACCTTGACCAACTCCTTCCCGCCCGAGTGCGACGTCACCCTGCCGCTTCTCGAGTTGCCGCATCTATTTGGCGCTACTCTCGACGATCTGCCGACTAACGTCCCTTATTTCTCCGAACCCGAACCGCGCGACCTAACCATCAATCAGCCGGGACCCAAGACATTAAAAGTCGGTGTCGTCTGGGCTGGAAAACTAACGCCCCGAGACCGTTCCTGCTCGTTTTCCCACATCCTCAACCTGGCGAAAATTCCTGGGGTTAGCCTCTTTAGCCTGCAAAAAGACGCCCGCGCCGAAGACATCCAATCCTATGCCGCCGACGGTCTGGTCGTGCCGCTCGGACATCGGCTGAACGATTTCGCCACAACGGCAAGCGTGATGAACCAGATGGACCTGATCATCACCATCGATTCCGCCGTCAGTCACCTCGCCGGCGCGCTGGGACGCCCGGTCTGGACCTGCCTGCTCTACGCCTCGGACTGGCGCTGGCTGATGGACCGCAACGACAGCCCCTGGTATCCGAGTATGAAACTCTACCGCCAGCCCCACCCCAACGATTGGGACCCGGTTTTCGAACAGGTGGAAGCCGACCTCGCCGCTCTGGCTTTAAAAACCATAGACGGTTAATCGGGCGGGCGACGCCAGAAGACCCCTTTGGCCTTCAATAACTTTAGAACCTTTTTGGCCCCAACCGCCTCAGGCACCGCAAGGAAGTGGCTTCGACAGGTTTTACAATCGCTACTACCGAAGCCGGGGCAAGGAAAGTCAGCTCCTTTGATCGCGCTCAAAACTCTGACGATATCGCACTCAGTCGCGCCGGGCAGGGCGGCCAGTTCGCAAACCCCTGCAATACCGGTCAGATAATCGATATGCCATCGAATGCTTTTTTCGGCTTTTAGATGGCGTGACAGTCTTGCCCTCAAACCGCCGGGGCCGTTGGCGCTGCCCGCATAAACGTATCGACCGGCAATAAGGGGAGGGTTGTTGAGCCGCCGGATGGGCAAGATCGTATCTCGCGGCAAATCAATGACCAGGGCATAAGCCCCGCCCACTGAAGGAAGCTCATTTATATGTTCGACGGTTTCCATGACGCTTTCGATAAACTTTTCCTAACCCTTTCGGAAGTATAACCTAACTTTGGCATCCAATGAGGCTCCGGGCGCGCAGTTTATGGCCAAACGGCAGAAGTACAGAGACGGCAAGCCAATCTTTCGCGAAGGCGAGGCAAGCACCTGCGCCTACGTGATTAAGGAAGGCGAGGTGGAGCTGACCAAGGTCGGCCCCAAGGGAACCATGCGCCTCGCCGTGCTCAAGACCGGAGAGTTGTTCGGTGAAATGGGACTGCTCGACAATAGTCCCCGCAGCGCCTCGGCGCGCGCCATAGGGCCGGTGACCCTGGAAATCATCTCTCGCGAAGAGTTTCTCACCATGGTTCGCGAAAACCCCAAGCAAGCGGTCGCCGTGATGGAAAAACTGGTGACCCGGCTTCGCAAGGCCGATGAAATGCTGGTTGGTAAATCGGCCGTTTCAAAGGCTGTTCAACCGGCTCAACCAGCCCTCCTCAAGCCCCAAGGGCAAGCCGCCGCCACGGTGCAATCCCAGCCCTCCCCGCAACAATCACGCCCGGCCGCCCCGCCGCAAAAGCCCGGCTTTTTCTCACGTCTCATGGGGCGTCCCGGACCAGCCACCGAAAACGCCACTCCCTTAACCGTCACCGTGGCCGAATTGATCGGCGACGAAGGGGGCGTACAGGGCAAGATCGTCATGAGCGCTTTCGAAGGCCAGGAAGGCGTCACCGTCAAGGCCATCAAAAAACCGCTGAAGCCCGAGGAAAACGGAACCGACGGGATCACCGGACAATTGGCCGCTCTCGCCGCCAAAGGCCGCAAAATGCTCGCCGGGACGAGAGGCGATATTTTGATCTGGGGTGCGCTAACCGAAGACAAACGAGCCGTTCGCCTGCGTTTCCTCTCCGCACTGGAGGACGATGATGACCGGCCCGGCGCTTTCGGCACGGCCACCGCCCTCGATTTGCCGCTGGGTTTCCAAGGCGATTTAGCTGGGTTGCTCCATGCCGTCACTCTGGCGGCTACCGTACCGCGTACGGAAAGATTGGTTCAGCACATCCGCACCCATCTGCCCCGACTGCTGGACGCCTGCAAGGCGGTCGGCCGCAAACCACCGCTCGACCTCGACAAAAACAGTCAAGGCGCGATGATGCTTTGCTTCGCCAATGCCGCCGCGGCCGCCGGATGGACGACGGGCAACCTGGATTGGTTCAGCGAAGCCCAGACCGCCTATCAGGCCGCCATCCGAACCTTGGCCCGCAGTTCTTCACGCTACGACGGCGCCGTCGCTCACAAACAACTGGGCGTGGTTCTGCAGATTCTTGGCGAAAAGAAACAAGACGACGGATTGCTCACCGAAGCGGCCAAAGCCTTCGTAGAAGCCCAGACGGTATTAACCCGCGAAGATTTTCCCATCGCCTGGGCCAATCTTCAGAACCGGCGGGGCCTGCTCGCCTACAAGATGGATATGCGCGACAGCACGAGCACCGAAAGCGCGCAATTGAAACAAGCCATCACCGCCTTCCAGGGTGCGCTGACCGTTTACACCATGGCCGAAACACCGCTCAAGTGGGCGGAGACAAAGCATAATCTGGGGCAGGCCTTACAGATATTAGGCGGTCAGGCCCGCAGTCCAGACCTGCTCAACAAGGCCATTGAGGCCGGGCGCGACGCCTTGGAAGTCCGCACCCGCGAGCGCTTCCCTCTGCCCTGGGCCGCCACCATGAACAGTCTCGGCTCGGCGCTTTTCCTTTTGGCCAAGTTCGACGAACAGGCGGTTGAAGAATTGGTCGCGGCGGCGGAAGCCTTTCAAGGCGCCATCGATGTCTATATTACTCACGGTCTCACCAAGACCGCAAAGATCGCCGAGCGAAACCTGGAAAAAGTCGAGCGCATGCTTGAGGCTCGCCAGCCCGACGCCAAACCGCTCGGCACGTTCAACTGGGACGACGAAGACGATAGCGGGATCACCCTTTAAGCCCTTTTCTCCCGGAATTTTTATTTCGGACTCATCGGGCTGTTGATATACACTCAGACACAAATAAGAAAGAGTTGCCCAGCCCCCCCATGGAGCAACTGAAATCGTGGACGAGCCGGGAAACCGCCGGAGCCGACCGGGGCTTTCCTAAATCTAAATAAATACCGCTTCGTCGATTGAGGTGTGTTTTATGAGTCTTGCCTTAGCCATTATTGCGCTGCTCGCCTCCTTGGGCGCGCTCTGGGTCGCCGCTGAAGCTTCCAAACGAGCGGAAGGACAACAGAAGAAATTCGTCGATGCCCATCTCATCAACATCAAGCAGTCAATCACCGATCTGCGCATTGAGTTGAACAATGCGCATAAGCGCGTCGATCAGTTGGAGGAACGCCTTAAAGGGGCCGCTTCAGGCAGTTCGGGCGAGGTGGAGCAGATGAAACAAGAACTGGCCATGCTGAAAAACAGCCTCGGAGCGATGGTGAATAAGCTCAATGGCGCAGGGACCGCCGCGATGCCCCCCTCTGCACAGCCACCTAGCAACGGAAATATCCCTTAAACCAAAAAAACCCGCCTCCGCGGCAGGTTTTGTCTTAGCGAAGTCCTATAAGCTTCTGGCTTTAAAGGACCGCCATAACGAGGGTTAGCACGGAACCCAATACCACACCACTCACCATACCGAGGGTTACGCGAATAAACGGCGCAACATGCATGGGGTTCTGGGTAAACATTGCCAACTCTCCTAAATTCGGGCGCCAACCTCTATGGCTCCAATCTAGCCATCCCCCCGTCCAGTAAAAAGTGATGGCGATCACACCGAATTTACATAAAATTTTATCGATATCCGGTATGTAGGCGTAGACCGCCCTTCGGACATCCCCCAAATGGGTTAGGCTCAAAGAAAAGTTTTAATTTTCGATCAGGCGAGAAACAGAAAATCCGTATAGCTGCCCGGAGTGGAGACAAGAGCGAGAGCATCCTCTGCACTCATCGCATCGGACACTCCTTGCTTTTCAACCCGGTGCGGTGCGTAACCAAGAGCCATGAGGTGCTTGATCAGTTCTGCAGCACTCGTCCCTTGCGCTTTGAGGTGCGCGTCATCCACCTCGACGAAGAGGGCGGGCTTCATCCGCTTAAACAACTCCTCAGCCCCGGCGAAGACCCGCATCTCCGCCCCCTGAACATCGATTTTGATGAACGAAACATCCGGCCAGCCTCGCGTTTCCACCAATCCGTCAAGGGTTACGGCCTCAACGGGAACCCCGTCCTCACCCAGTTTATGGTCACCCGGGTGGTCGGGATTGAGTTGCAGCATCAGCGTTCCCGCCTGTTCAGCCACGGCGGCCTGCAACGGCTCAACCTGACCTGTCAGGCCTTCCTTTTCGACGCGCCTCAGCAGTCGCTGAAAATTCAGTTCCTCGGCCTCAACGGCGATAACTCTACCGCCCCGTCCGGTCCACTTGGCGAACCGTTTGGTGAAAAAGCCGACATTGGCCCCCACGTCTATGACGGTTGATCCAGGCTTCACGTAAGCCGCCAAATGCTTGACTTCGCCCGCTTCAAGCATCTCTTTGTAGATTTCATACGACGTTTCAAACAGCCAACGCCCGGACGAAGTCGAAAGAAAGCCGCTCTTCCGGACCAATCCGTAGAGCCCGAGCAACAAGGTTTGCAGGCCGTTTATACTGGAATCGTTTTGGGACATTCGCTTCCCCAGGATCAGAAATCGGCTCCTCTTTTAGCCGATCCTTTAAGCGCAGGAAACAACACTGTTGTAGGAAACCGCCAGTCGCGTTTCCCGTCCCAGAAGGCTCAAAAGGACATGAACCTTATCTTGTTCCGGTGCTTTACCAAGGAAAACCGCCACATGATCGCGGAACGGCCCCGATACGAATTCAAGCCGGTCACCTTCTTTGAAAGGATAAACTTCTTCAAGACGCACCGCGCCATTTTCCGTTTCCCGAGCCTGAATTTCCTCAACCACTCCTTCCGGAACAGCTGCCGGTTTATCGCCAAAACTGACAATATTTTTTACCCCGACCGTCCCATTAACGCTCCGCCAGCGTTGAGTATCCAGGTCGATAGAAACAAACAAATAGCGGGGAAAGAGCGGCCTCATAACCTTGCTCGACTTTCGCGCATGACGAACCGACTTCTCATAGCGCGGCAAATAGACATCAAATCCCTGGCGTATGAGATGACGAGCGGCCACCTCTTCCTGCTGAGGAAGCGTATAGACGACAAACCACGTCATTCCGCCGCCTCCTCGTCAGTTGAGCCCGCTTCACGAATAACATGGAGCAGGCTGGGCGTCATAATCCGTCTTGCCGGAATATTTTCCACCAGATGATCAAAAACACCCTGCGGATCTCGCGAATCCGTAATCACAAAAGCATCGACGGATTTCAACTCATCTAGAGATCGAACAACGGGGTAGCCTTGAAATGTTTCTTCATTCCTTGCGCTATCAACGATAGCAACGAGGCTCAAACCACTTTCTTCTAAGCCTAGAAGCGCGATTTCCGTCAATTCGCTGCTGCCGACAAAGGCGACACTTTGCCATTTTCGATTGGCGCAATAGTCGAGAGATTCACCATACTCAAGACGGGCGCGACGAAAGAAATCCAGCGACGCCGATAAGTATTCGGCCGTCAGTTTTGATTTCTCGCTAAACCCCTTGGGCGTCAGATAATAAGCATACCGTCGAGCCGGGGCCTGACTAACCTTGAGCAACCCTTTACGGACACAGCGCTTGATCAGCGCATTGGTCAACCCCAGCGCAACACCGAGCCGTTCAGCCAAACCACGCTGAGACAAATCACCTTCCGCTTGAACGGCTTTAAGCAGCCCAAGCGTCGTCTCAACCGTCTGATTGCTATCCGAAATTTTCTTGGTCGAGTTGTCCATCACACCCCTCGTTCACGGCATGAACACTACACTGTTCATGCCGTGAACGTCAAGGACATGCCAAGGGGAAAAGGACAAACTCAATTGAACAGTTCAGGAGGGAGGGTTTCAGTCCATCCCCCGCAATCGCCACTCCCAGTTAAGCGACGACTCTACAATTTCTAGGAGGCCGTCATATTTTGGCGACCAGGATAATTTCTTTTTCATTTTCGTTGTATCCGCAACCATACCAACGACATCGCCAGCCCGCCGAGGCCCCACCTTTACATTGAGCGATTTGCCAAGTACTTCTTCCATTGCGTCAACAACTTGCCTGACGGAATAGCCCTCTCCATAGCCACAATTCAATATTGCGCTCTCACCGCCATCACTTAGATAGCCCAAAGCCGCAATATGGATATCGGCAAGGTCACTCACATGAATAAAGTCCCGGATACATGTCCCATCCGGCGTGTCGTAATCATCACCAAATACAACGATCTCTGGCCTAATCTCTAAAGCCACCTCAGACATCACCTTAATAAGGTGAGTAGCATTTTTAGTGATCATGCCGCAGCGGCCTTTTCGGTCAGCGCCTGCGACATTGAAATAGCGGAGCGATACCGCTGTCATAGGACTTACCTGGCACACATCGCTCAACATCACTTCAGTCATCAACTTGGACCATCCATAAGGACTGACTGGTGCCGTCGGCATTTCCTCAGAAACGGTCATTTTTTCTGGATTACCATAAACCGCCGCAGATGATGAAAAAACGAAATGCTCAACCCCTGTAGCGACACAACTCTCAATAAAAGACCGGCTTGCACAGGTATTGTTTTGGTAATAGGCAAGTGGGTTGGATACGGACTCCTCGACGCTTACGAACCCCGCCATATGAATAACCGAAGAACAGCGCTGTTTGTTCATAAAATCACGAACAGCTGGGCCATCGGAAATATCTGACTGCAGGAAAGAAACCCCTTTAGGTAAAAAGTCCAAAGAGCCTGATGACAAATTATCAATGACGGCGACCGGTCGACCTTTGTCAACTAGAGCATTAACGACATGGCTACCGATGTACCCGGCTCCACCTGTAACTAGAATAGGGTTGGTCATTTAATTGCCACCTTCAAAATCTTCCCCAGCAATAATGCTCTATAAAAACAATTGTGCAGTTTTTATCGCTTCCTTCCTATAACGAATAGAAGCACAGCTCCACACCCGAAAAAAAACGTTGAAAAGAAACTTAAACGACGCAGCCAGTGATAACTGACAAAATGCGTGTAACCAAGATACTGTTGAGGCTGGAATAGAAACCTGCGTAGCTGCCTAAAAGCTTTGGCTATTCCTGTATCGGTAAATTGATAGCGCGAATCGAGACTCCCTACGTATATAAGAAAATTTTCCCGGTGAATGAAAGTGTTTATACCGCCTGAAACTTCATCAAAAGATCGCGGCTCAATGATTCCCCCACTCAGCACATGAGCAACCAGACTAGAGGTGTTTCTTGAAACTATTGCGGAATAAACTTCAGCCCCGCTGAGCCGATTTCCGTTTGGCGTCTCAACAAAAACAATTCGACTCGCTGGATCGACAAACACCCAACGCGCTTCCTCCGATATGTAGCTTTCAGAAAATGCATGAGAGCCAAGGTCGATATGCCGATCAGCACCACCCGTGAAAAGATTCCTGGTCGGAATGCCGACCAGATTGGCGAGATAGGCGTATACCAATGACCACTGGAAACAGTAACACCTGACATCCTTGCTCTCGGCCTCTTGCAGGACAGCCCAAGGGGATAACTGGTACAGGTAAGCCGGGGGTGCTCCTGACGGCATTCTTTCCAATATAAACCTGACCAAGAATCTAATTTTTTCTTCTGTAGAGGCCTCAAAATCTAACCCAGCCTCTTTCAGAGCAATTAGGGCAGCCTGATTATCTTCGTTCTTGTAGGCATTCTTTCGTGGAGTCCATTTATTAAAATCAACTGGCGATGTTTTTAGCCAAGGAAGGTTTGCTTCATTGAGCTGTATCTGGTCCCTGCTGATACCGAGATGGGCAACCGTATCAGCTGTTCCGAAGTAGATGTTCAGTCGGATTGCATCAATTTGTGGCTTCTGTATTTTACAGTCCAGTGGCTCAAGAATGTAGTTATCGACGCCAGAACGGAGAGAAACCACCGGTTGCCCCCCCCCTTCACGCTGAACTCCACCCCTTGATGATGATACCTTCCAGTCTCTGCACCCGTCGAGGTTCTTAAGCTTGACCTCAACCTTCCCCGGCACAACTGGAATTATTCCAATTATTGCAGCTGCGTCGCCCGCAACCGGGTAAAGCTCAGCCATCGTCGCCGGCTCAACCTCCGTCCATTCGTAGAGGTCGCCACGGAATTGATAGAGGGAGAAAAAAAGGATGGCAGAAAGAGCTGCAATAAAAAGAAACACAAACCGCAAAAGCTTAGCCACTCCATCTAATCACACGGCGGAAAACAGTTTGGGCAATGCTATTAGAACCCTGTGCTCTATCGCAATACCTAGACACCAAAAACACAGTTCTTTTATGCACAAAAAGGAATTGGGGTAGGGATAACGCCAGAATTAAGTTAGCCTCTCGCAGCGCAAAAACCAACCAGCAGAGCAGCACCGCATTTACAGCGCGTAAAGCTTCCGCTGAAGTGAGTGTTTTTCATTTGCTGAGCATGACCCTCTTGGGTAACTTGTCCTCATGCCTGTTCGGAGTGTCAATAAACTCATGACAGCTCTATTGTGGCTGGAATTCACATAGCTTGGACTGACCAGAAATGAGCCATGAGATTATACCAATCACAACCGACAACTTAGATAAAGCTTGTAAATTTCTTCACGGAGTTGTGCCTAATATAGCCCCTGAGGATTGGAAAAAATCGGTTGTGCCCCATTGGCCTTGGGATGGAGAATCACTTGGGCTGATGCTAATTGTCAATGGCGTTGTAAGTGGCATTCTCTTTAACCAGCAATGTATCCGCACCTATGGCGAAAAGCCTGTGAAAGGGTGCAATATCACCAGTTGGTTCGTCTCACCGGAACTCCGTGGTAAAGGCCTGGGGGGGCAGCTAATCCAACAGGCGCTAGCCGATACTGACGCGGTTTACACCATCCAATGCCCCGATCCAACAACCGTAAATACCTATTTACGGGTTGGCTTCCATTCAATCGATGTGACCGAGTGGATTATTGTTAATTTACCAAGATGGTCACTCAATGGTTTTTCTGAGAGTCAAGACTTCAACGGGCTGTTGACCGGACCAGCGCTTGAAAATTACAAGGCCCATGCAGACAATTCAAACGTTGGTCACGTCGGTGTGCTGGGGCCCGATGGACGCTTTTGCCATATCATATTCGTACGGTGTCAATGGCGTAAGTTGCCAGGCGCCCGGATTGTCTACGCAAGTGACTATGAAATGCTGGAAAGCGCCCTTCCTACATTTTCGCAGGTTGTTTTAAAAAGACACAAACTCCCCTTAACGGCTATTGAAAAGCGCCGCTGCGCTAATCGACCATCAATGGCTATAGCGGAAAGGGAGCGGGAACCTATTCTCTACCGCGGCAATGACATTCAGGCGGATCAAATTGACAGTATTTTCTGTGAAATTGTGACCTTCCCTCACAGTGTGCGATGACACCTCTATGCAGCAGTCCGTCTTACTTATCACTCAATCCTCAATACCCTCTGACTGGGAAGCCGCGATCAAGGCATCTATTTCAGCTACAGATCGAAACACCATCGTTTGTTCGGCGGAAACATATTCACAAACGATTGAAGCAACGCGATCAGAAATTGCTCTGATTATCGATCTTTCCGAGTGCGGCGTCGGAATCGATCTGGCCGAAAAGCATGACATTCCGGTCAGATTGCTCTGTCACGGGCCAGATATTCGCATGGACCTAGAGAACAGCATTCAGACGGGTTTTGTTGAACACCAGCCCTATATCGAGATCAGAATCGTCGAATGGCGGACAGAAAACAAAGCCGCTAAAACGGTTGATTTATGTCGCTTGAGAAGCCGAAAAACACCGGCGCGTTCAATCGGCGACGTCAGAGACAGGACGGTCAATTGGTTAGCCAACACTCTTTCGCGCACCGACGATGCGACATACTACGACACCCAAAAAATACAAATCACAAGCGGCATAGCTCCCGCCTCTTGGCGCCTTAGGTTAACAACTCTGATTAATCTAGCCCGTATCGTAAAGGAGCAATGCCTTGTTGAAGAATGGAACGTCGGAACGATAAAGGGTGACCCTAAGCTTATTTTTAATGGCAGCCTAATGAACAGCGTGGACTGGCTGCCGCCCAATCCGTCCCTCTGCTTCAGGGGAGATCCATTTGGCTGGCACGACGAAAAAGGAAATACTGTTCTGCTTTACGAGGGTTTCGACTTTCGTGACGGCAAAGGCCGCATCGTCCGGAATATCAATGGGAAAGAAGAGGTTATTGGGGACTTCGCCTGCCATGCATCTTACCCGTTTCTTATACAGAACGGCGATCAGTTGTATGCCATCCCCGAAATGTCTGAAAAGGCCAGTCCAGCGGCCTACCCCGTTACAAGCATTTCCGAAGAATGGGAAGAGTCAGGCGTGCTTCTTGACGGATTGCAAGGGATTCCCTTGGTCGATGCATCTATTACCCACCATGAGGGCCGCTACTGGTTATTTGGGACTCGGCTGGACCAAGATCCAGATACCACGCTGTATGCTTGGCATGCAGACTCTCTATTCGGGCCTTGGTCGCCTCATCAATGCAATCCGATCAAAACCGATATCACATCGAGTCGTCCCGGAGGCACCCCTTTCATATGGCAGGGGAGACTTATCCGACCAGCACAAGATTGTTCTACGACGTATGGCGCCGCCGTTGTGCTGAATCAAATCGAACAATTGACGCCCCGTGAATTCAAAGAGAAAACGGTCGCAATTGTGAAACCAGCCCCCCGGTCCCGCTATCGAGATGGTCTACACACTCTCAGCGTCGTAGATAATGAAATCATCATTGATGCGAAACGCCATGTGTTTCACCCCCTGGCGCCGTATTATAGGTGGAGAGAGGCGCTCTTAAGCAAGCAACGGAAAAGTCCCGGCGACACAGACAGCTCATGACCTCGGTTTCTCCAGAGTGGTTTACTTAGGCAAAATACGGATTATTCAGGCCACCTCGTAAGCTTGATTTGATGGGACAAGGTCTGTATCTTGACAAGTATCGCTATTGAAGGCTTGCTGTTTTGACAGCTCTGGCTTCAAAACAGCTCTATTATGGCCTTTAAGGTGGTTTACACAATCGAAGTGGTTTCGACTGATTAAAGGTAAGTTTCTGGGTGATTGTCACCCGGAGTGCGGTAGCTTGCCAGAATTTTTCCTTTTTAATAATCCATCACCACTCTCCGACAAATAGTCGAGCAGCTTAGAAAACTCAGAATATGCCGAAAATCAGCGTTATTATAACGGCGCATAACTATGGGCGTTATGTCAGTCAGGCTGTCGATAGTGTGCTTACTCAATCCTTTCCCGATTTCGAGCTTATTATCGTGAATGATGGGAGCTCCGATAATACGGACGAGGTGCTTGAACACTACGACAACGAGCCGAGAGTAAAAGTGCTTAAGCTGGACGGTGTAGGGCTTGCTAAAGCGGCCAATACAGGGATACGCCAATCGTCAGGCGAATATATCGTACGGCTCGATGCCGACGATTATTTTGATGAAAATATACTTCTCGTTCTAAACAACGTACTTGATCGGCATCCAGAGTACGGCATGGTCTTTCCCGACTACTATCGTATTAGCAAACATGGCGACATCATCGATCAGGTCCGCCAGTTAAAAGTTAACGACGAGGTAAAGCTCTTAGACCGAAGCGCCCTTGCGGCCGGAGCCCTCTATCGGCGAAGCTGTTTCAATGAATTAGCCGGCTATAACGAAGAACTGAGATACCAAGAGGATTACGATTACTGGATAAGGTTTATTGACCGTTTCCATGTACATAACGTCCGCCTCCCCTTGATGTACTACCGGCAACACAATCGTTCCATGTCAACAAATACCGGTCCGAGAATGCAGGCCCGTCGATATGTGAAGCAGAAATTCGTCAAGGAACGTCGCGATCAAGATGGCAGCAATATTCTGGGTGTTCTGCCGATCACAATGGAAAATCGCTATAAGCGTGGACTACCGCTTGAAGAATTGTCCGGCCGACCGCTTATGAGCTATCTGGCTGAAGAAATGAAGCAGGTCAAAGGAATCGACCGCCTGATCGTCGATACCGAAGACATGGAAGTAGCAGAGCTCGCCCAAAGCCTGGGCCTTGAAGTACCGTTCATAAGGCCCCGTGAGTTCGCCGGATTAGATGTAGTGCCAGAAGAGCATTTCAGGTGGCTAATTGGCGCACTAAAAGAACATGATGGCTATGAACCTGATGTTTTAGCAACCGTTTCCTATAATCATCCGCTCATCCGAAGCGATCACATCCAAGAAGCTATCGATACCATTTTTGTCTATAAATGCGATTCCGTTATTAGCGTGACACTTGATTATAAGTTCCACTGGAAACGGGGTGAGCAGGGCTTAGATCCTGTAACCTATCCGCGAAATATGCTGACCGACGAAAAATGGGCTGTTTTCGAGGAACGCGGCGGAATTGCCGTATTCTCAGCAGGAAACTTAAAATCAAAATCGTTCCTTGGCGACCGCATAGGCCACATCGAAATTGATGAAAGGGAAGGGCTACGTATCGAAAGCGATTTCACCTTTCGGATGGCGGAACGGGAAATTGATAAAAAGCCAGGAAATAAACTGGGGCAAGAGGCCTATTTACGCATGGAAGTAAGTCCTGAAGCTGATGTCTCCGGATAAGAAACATTTATTTATTTGGCCATGAACTCTATCCATTCCAACAAGTAGTACTTATGACAAGGCTGTGGTTTGAAAGTGGAAATTGACGTCTACAATACAAAAGGTCGGGTTAGTGAGAAATGCCCTATATGCAAGGGAGAAGAATACAGTATCGCTTCGACCACAATTCGAGGCGGTGTCCAATGTGATGTAAGGCATTGCAAAAAATGCACAGTCTATTATCTACCTCCTGGTTTTGCGGACTCCGACAAACTTATTCAAGAGTACTCAACTAACTATACCTATAAACCGTCATTGGGCTCTCTTTTGGGCACTGACTATGACCCCTATCTAGCTTATGTGTCCTATATTGATCATCTGCTGGACAAAAAAACAACGAGCCTACTCGACATTGGGGCCGGACCAGGCCACTTCATTTCTCATGTTAAAGATCGCGTGCTCAATGTGGAGGCTGTAGAACTTCATCCAGGACAGGCTGATTATTGCAGAAAAACCCATAATATTACTGTTCACGAGGACCTTATTTCAGCACTAGATATGACCGAGAAATTCGATATCGTTTGTGCGTTCTCCGTTCTTGAGCATGTTCCTGACCCAGTTGATTTCCTAACCAAGGCGATGTCGTTTGTTAAGCCTGGGGGCGTATTGTTTATAGAAGTGCCCAATTCACAAGACCCACTGCTGTCTCTTTATGATGTGCCTAATTATTCAAACTTCTATTTCCGGCCAGAGCATCTGTATGATTTCAACAAACAAAGTCTGGCCAAACTATTTGAGACTGCGGGATTCAGAAACCACACTCTAGACTTGCATCAAGCCTATTCACTGACCAACCACATCCATTGGGCCACAAACGGAAAGGGGCAGGAAAGCACAAAAGTTGGATACCGATTCACCTTTCCTTCTCCTCCGAAATCTCCATCTCCTCTAGCAGATAGGCTGCAGGAATTCTTCGATGATATCGACCGGCAGTATAGAGATTTTTTGAAGAAAGAAGGATACGCCGACATGTTGCTTTCTATAGTGGAAAAGCCTTGATGACGAATTCCTCAGACACTTCGATGATGATGGCTCTAATGGAGCGCCTTTGGCCGCTTCACCGGACCTTGGTCTGTGATGACATGGACCGAGCTTTGGACATCATTGGCGAGGTCCTACCAGACACATTAGACTATCACATCAATGCTTACCCAACTGGGGAAAAAGTTTGGACCTGGACTGTTCCGGAAAAGTATGAGGTGGATGAGGCTTACCTTGAATTACTCACGCCTGATGGGCCGCAGAGAATCGTTGATTTTGCTGACAATTCGTTACACATCGTCTCGTATGGGCCGCCTTTTGAGGGTGAAATATCCTTTGACCAATTAGATCTGCACTTACACACAAATCCCAATAGGCCTGATGCCATTCCGTGGGTTTTCAAGTTTTATGACCGCGAATGGGGCTTTTGTTTGCCACACCGAGTTTACGAAAAACTTCCACGGGACGGTCGATACCGAGTGACCATGAGAACCCGATTTGAGAAAGGTCATCTTAGGGTTGGGGAGTTGACCATTCCGGGTAAAACAGATGAAATGATTTTAATTATGGCCGCCGTCTGCCACCCTTGGCAGGTTAATGATTCGATTAGCGGAGTCGTTACGGCGGTAGACTTGGCCCATCGTTTGGCTGATTGCCCACCAGAGCGCTATGGCATCAAGATGTTGTTCTTGCCGGAAACCATTGGTTCGGTAGCATATTTTGCCCACAATGAAGACCTAATCAGCCGTTTCAAGTTTGGTTTCTTCACTGAATTTGCCGGAAACAATGACCCTATTCGTCTCCAACGAACACGGCAAGACAACCACCTTTTGGATCGTGTCGTTCGCCGAGTACTTTCCGAACATTTCGGCCCGGACGGATTTATCGAAGGGGCGTACTGCCATACCATCATCACGAACGATGAAAAGGTATCCAATGCTCCCGGTGTCGATATTCCCACGGTGGCGCTAAACCGGTGGCCTGATGAGGGTTGGCCTCTATACCACACGACAGACGACAACCCATCAGCCATAGTTCCCCACCGCTTAGCTGAAATCAGCGATCTTTATGTCGGTGTAATCGATATTCTTCAAAATACTGTTTATCCTCGCCGAACATTTAAAGGGCCGCTGTTTCTAAGCGGTGTTGACCTTGGTTTCGAGTGGAAAACACCACGAAAACTAAAACGTGCCGTCCAGGATATTTCAACCAGTCTTGAAGGCAATCTATCTTCCTTTGACATTGCCGATAATGTCGACCTTCCCCACGCCAAAGTATTAGAAGTACTGAAGGCCATGGAAAATCAGGGTTTGGTGGAGTTGTCCCCCCAATCCTGGCAGCCAGATTGAAGACCGGAGAAATCATGACCGAAACAACGGACTATAAACTCCAACAAATTTTCCGCATCGTTCTTGACCTTGAAGATTCAATTGATGTTACGAACCTGCGCAAACTAACCGAACGTCGGTGGGATTCTTTAGCAACCGTCTCAATGGTTGCGGCACTAGAAAGCGAATTCAATCTCAGTTTGTCTGCAGCCGATTACGAACGAATGACTTCGTTTGAGGCTATCCGTCTTATGGTAGAGGAAAAACTTACGTGATCCCGAGCAAAGCTCAGTTTGACGTAGATGTCGGCCTCGATGCAGCCCTTGCCTTTGCAGAAATGTCCGGCGACTGGAATCCGCTACACACAGATGCCGCCCACGCCGCAACAACATCCTATGGGCAACCGGTATTGCATGGCGCCTATTCAGCCGGACTGGTGTCGCGGATGGCCGGAATGCACTTACCAGGCAAAGACTGCCTCCTACACGGCTTAAACCTTCGGTTCCTCGCGCCAATTATCCCCCCAGTCTCCCTAAGAGTTTCTGGCCACCTAACGGGAACCGGTAAAGCTGAAGTAACGATTGCAGACCGAGAAACAGGCCGCCGCTACGTTGCCGCATCGTACGAGTTTGGCCACCACCAATATGGGCAAAAATCAGCTGTTTCCCCTGTAAAAGCGGAAAACAGCACCTCCAAAGAAAAAGAACCTGATAGACAGGCCAGGACTATTGTCACTGGTGCAAGAGGCGCGTTGGGCGGGGCCCTCATCCACCACCTAGGAGATTACGCTATAGGTTTAAGCCGAAAGGGCGGTGACAATTTCTTGCTGGTTCCCGATTTAGAAAACTGGGACGGAAGTGAGCTGGAGGGAAGTATTTCAGGCATTATCCACTGTGCTTGGCCACAAATGGACAACGAGGCCTTATTGCACTTACCTGATACGACTACCGCAATTGAAACACACCTAGCCGCACCATTGCGTCAAATTTTGGCACTTGGACGGGTTCTTGCAGAACGAGGGGAGCCTGACGCGCCACTCATTATAGTCGGGTCTACTGCTGCACTTTCCGGGCGTCACGCTTGGCAATCACCACTCTACAGCTTAGCTAAATCATTGGTCCCAACTTTGGCTCGCATTCTTGCTTTTGAGCTTGCCGCCAGTAGACACCGCTGTATGGGTGTTGTTTTTGACATGCTTGATGGCGGGATGAATAAAGGCTTAAGTCCGGCCAATAAACTAGCCAACGCTGACCGCTCACCTGCTGGTCGCCTAGCCACGCCAGAAGAAGCTGCCGCTCAAATTAAATGGATGCTGGAAAATAAATCATTCCTTGCATCGGGATCGACCCTAATACTGGATGGCTCGGCATTACCGTGAATTTTCTCGAAGCAAACCGTATTCTGCGCGCCTTCAAAGGAGGCCCCAATTTACCATTCCTTCTTGCCTTATCAGGAACGGCAGACCCGCTGGACATCTATTTGCGCGCTTTCGCTGCAAAGCATGGTCACACCGCAGTTCCGCGGACCCTCCCCTTTGGCACCTTAGAGCAAGCACTTTTTGAGGCACCTAGGCCCCATGAAACAGAAGTATTCCTACTCTTTCCGTGGGATTTAAACGGCGCCCTGAACTGGCGGTCCGGTTTGCCGGAAATCGCGCCAAAATATGAGGATATTTTGGAGGAAGCGAAAAGGTTCCTTGCCCGTATAAGCAAACGTAAAGAAGCAAAGCTTCTATACGTTCCGGCACCAATTCCACCAATTTTCCCCGATCCTTACGTCAATAACGCTCTATCCGCCAACCTTTCTTCTTTAGCAACTCATTCCGGAGCGCGGTTATTAAACGGTGATGCCTTTGCATTGAGTTCATTTTTGGCGTCAGGATGCCCGGTTACAGGAGCTGGGATGAGCGAGGTGGCCAAACAAGTCATTGCCACAGTCCTTGGTCAGGCTGACGAGCCGTCCAAGGTGCTCGTTACGGACTTAGATAATGTCATGTGGAAAGGAGCAATTGGGGAAGACGGGATTGATGCCCTGGCTTTCACGCCCGATGGCGCTGGCTTCTACCATTTCATCTATCAAAGCTTGCTAAAGACATTAAAGGCAGAGGGTGTGATCCTCGCGGCAGTAAGTCGGAATGATCCTGAAGATGCTCTCGCGCCGTTTGAGCGTGAGGGGATGGTTTTAAGAGCAGATGACTTTGTCGCTATTCTGGCCAGTTACCAGGCAAAATCCGCCCAAATTTCAGAACTTGCGAAAAGATTGAACCTTGGTCTTGAGGCTTTTGTATTTATCGATGACAACCCCATAGAATTAGCCGAGGTATCGGAGGCGCTTCCAAAAGTCAATTGCATCCCCTTCCCACCTTCGGAAGAAAAGCTTCCAGAATTATTGGGGGCTCTCCGAGCAGCCTTTCACCGCGAGACCGTGACTGCCGAAGATCAAAACCGAACTGAAATGTATCGTATCCGCTTGGCCGGCATGGCCCCCGCCGAAGCCACGGGAGCCAATTTGGCAACCTTTCTTTCTGGGTTGGAGATGACGCTGACTATCCATGACCGGGGTAAAAATGATCGCACCCGGGCAGTTCAACTGATTAACAAAACCAATCAGTTTAATCTCAACGGAAAACGGCTTATCGATGCAGAAGTAAGTGCAATACTGGAGAAAGGGGGGAGACTTTGGGGGGCCAGCTTAAAGGATCGACACGGAAATCACGGTGAAATTTTATCGTGTCTGGTTGATGAGCAAGGCTGTGTTTTGTCACTCGTTATGTCATGCAGGGTATTTCAACGTCGTGTCGAACATGCCTTTTTGGCGTGGCTTTCAGCCAAAACCAACATAGCACCACGAAGTTTTGATTTTGTAGCCACAGAACGCAATGAACCCATGCGCATGTTTTTAAAGGATACTGCCTTTGACGGGCTCAACGATGGTGACGGCGTCATTACTTTTGATGCTCCGCGTTTTAACGCAACCCACTCTGCCGATTTAGAACTTTTTAGGCTGGAAACCCATGACTGAAGCAGAAGCCCGCTCAAAGCTGGAAGCCATCCTCGCCGACCTCGGCGTTAGGCGGGGCGACATACTGTATTTAGCTATTGATATGGGGCAACTACCGTTACCCTACTTCCCTGCAGCATTAAGCCGGAAAGCCTTCAGGGAGCGCGAACAAAAGTGGTGTGAGTTCCTTTTCGACGTACTGATGGACATCGTTGGAGCCGAAGGCACCATTTTAGCTCCAACCTTTACTTATGCTTATGCGGCTCATCAAAAACCTTATATCCACGAGGAAAGCCCCTCAGAAACCGGCCCATTCACTGAGTTTTTGCGCCGCCGTCCCGAGGCTGTACGATCACTCCATCCGTTGCATTCAGTTGTCGGCATTGGTGCTCATGCAGCCGAATTACTGGAAGGACTGAAAGGTAAAGCTGCTTATGGTGCCCTCAGTGTTTTTGCCCGCCTGGAAACCGTCAATGTACGCTTTCTCTGCCTAGGCGCTTCCTTGGGAGCTTCTTTGACATACGCTCATCACCTTGAGCAGCTTTATGGCGTCAATCACCGTTATACAAAAATTTTCAATGTTCCTGTCCTGTGTGATGGGGCCGAAGTTACCGGGCCATGGCTTTGCTTTATGAAATACCTCGGCACACCAATTAGAGCTAACGTTCATGCGCTGGAACACTATATGAGAAGTCAAGGAACTTTACGTGTTTCAGAGCTATGGGACCACCCTGCCCAATTGGCCGAGCGTATTGATGTTGAAAACGCCGCCTTTACCATGCTGGCAGAGAATCCTTGGGCATTTACCAAGGAACCTATCGAAATACATATAGAAACCAATGATACTCGTCCCCAAATGGCGCATCATACTGCCGTAAGGTTTTATCCAGCGGCACATGAGCCAGGGGTGTCGGAGAAAGAAAGATGAATTATTTGACCATCGTACGCCGAATTTTGCGCAACCTGACGACAAAGCGCCAGAAAACGTACGTGTCAATGAGTGCCCGCTGGGACAATATCCGCTGGTTCCTGCGCCAAGGTCATGTGATTGCCCATATTTGGGATCGCATCAAATGGTATGGATGTCCCGCCCTTTTTATTACGCCGCGTTATCCCTGCCACATCGAACTTGAAGCCTCGGCTGCTTGTCAGATGAAATGTCCGATGTGCGGCCAAGGAAAGATGTACGAACAAGGCCTAAAGATGGGCAACATGGACTTCGACCTTTTCAAGAAAATCGTCGATGAGGTCCATCGCGACGTTTATTCCATCAAGCTTAGCTGGCGCGGCGAGCCCTCATTAAACCCTCATCTGCACGATATGATTCGCTATGCCAAGCTTGAAAGGAAAATGAAGAGTGTTGCTTTTTTAACCAATTTTGAGCGTTACGACGAAGCGATGGTTGATGATTTGCTAACAACGGGGGTTGATTACGTTAGCATTTCTTTTGATGGTTTGGGCGATACTTATGAGCGCATCCGCCACCCAGCGAAATTCGATGAAGTCGTCAAAATGATCCGCTATTTCGTTCAACAACGAGATAAGCTTAAGCTTGAGAGACCCGTCATTCGGGTTCAGACAATTTATTCCGCGATTAAGGACAACTATCAAGAATACGTAGACCTATGGGACCCTATCGTTGATCGGGTTAACTTTATTGCCGATCAATATCGTGTTGACCACAACGAGAATGCCTATGATTTGGATCCTGACTATATGTGCGGAGTTGTTTTCAATCGCATGGCTATAGGATGGGATGGCAAAGTGACCCAGTGCTACTCCGACTATGGCGAACGAACTATGGTTGCAGATGTCTCAAAGCAAAGCGTCCATTCTGCTTGGCACAGCGATGGAATTAAAGCTTTACGCCGCTCAATGATGGAAGGAACTCGTCTAGAGAACCATGAACCATGTCGCACCTGCGATCATGGTGCCAAAGGCGATACTGGTGAATGGATCACAATAAAAGGACGAGAACTACCTGTTCGGATTCACGCAGGCAAAAAAATTAAGCCTGAAGAGATGAATGCAAAAGAGAACCGCTGGAAGAAGAATCGCCCCCCTAAACCAGCCGGTGCAGCTGAGTAGGCTTTCCACCTTATGCCCAAAATAGGTGCTATCATTGAGGCGCGAATGGCATCAAAGAGATTGCCAGGAAAAGTTCTTACAGAGCTCCTCCCTGGATGGCCAATGATTGACGTCATCGTCCACCGGGCTCAGAGCGCCAAATGTCTTTCAAATGTCATCGTCGCAACAACTGTAAACTCAGCAGATGACAGCCTCTTTAAACATTGCAAGAACAACAAGGTTTCCGTTTTCAGAGGAAGTGAAACAGACGTTATGGGCCGTAGCCTTGCTGCCGCAAAAGAATTTCATTTCGACTGGCTGGTTCGGTTAACAGGGGACAATCCCTTAATTGAAGGTCAGTTGATTGACGATCTCGTTGCCTTTTGCATTGAAAACAGTTTGGACTATGCAGCAACAACGATGATGGGGCACTCTGATAACTGGAAAGCCGAGCGGGAGTTTCCAAGAGGAATATCTGTCGAAATAGTACGAGTTAAAGTTTTAGAAGCCGTCGCGAAAAAAACCCGCGGCTCACCACTCAGGGAATTCACAACCTTCGCCGTATACGATGAACCTGAAAGATGGTCGATTGGAGCCTTTCCTGCAACGGGGCGTTATGCAGAGTGGAAACATCCACACCTCCGCTTCACCGTCGACACCACCGAAGACCTTGAACTCATCCGGCACTTGTTTGGAAACTTATCACCTAATAATCCAAACAACTTGGAAACAGGTGAGGCGATCAAACTGGTCGCCGCTACGCCAACTCTTGCAGCAATCAACGCCTCGGTTTCACATAACGTTGTCTCAAAACTCAAAAACTGATCGCCTCTGGTATGACTGATATTTTTGACGAGTTTGTTGCCGCAATTGACGACCCCGCCAAGATCGATGTATTGGCGCCGACCTTACGGTACGCGAAAATAAAACCGACCAACAACTGCAACAGCCGATGTATTACCTGCAGCTATTGGGAGCATAAATATACCAACGAGCTAACCCTCGAAGAAATATACGATACACTTCATGTTTTCAGAGAATTAGGCATTGAAGAGGTCATGTTTACTGGAGGCGAGCCAACACTCCGGAAAGATCTCATCGATATGGTGGATGAAGCCAAAAATCAGGGGTTTTCAGGTATTGGAATTACAACCAATAGCCTATCCCTCAAGGAGAAAAAGCTCGACTCCCTTGTTGCCGCAGGCCTAACTGAAGTCGTTCTCTCACTTGAAGGGTGCGAAACCCACGACGAGATTCGAGGTGTCGCCGGGAACTTCAAGAAGGTCAAAAAAAATCTCGAACACCTCGCAAAAATTAAAGCAGAAGCCAAAAAATCGGGGCCATCAGTTAAAATTGCCACAACAGTAATGAATAGAACCATAAGTCAGATTGACGGCGTCTTAGCATTAGCTCGGCAGTATAATGCAACACTACTTCTAAACCTCATAGACAATGGAACATACTTTTTTGAAGGTATGAGCAAAGATTTGTTTACGCTCCATGATCGCACCACCTTCAATCAAATGATCGACGGCCTCATCGAAACGAAGCGACAAGAGCCCGGCCTTATAGGGAACTCAATGTCTTCGCTTGAATACGCCAGGCGTTATTTCGATGACCCAAAACAAGCTGACATCCCTTGCTATCTTGGTTACATCGGCTGCGAGGTAGATGCAGACGGTTCGGTATTTTCCAATTGTTGGGGACTTGCAGCCCTTGGCAATATCCGCAAAACACCGCTGAAAGAAATTCTTTCTAGTGAGAAATACAGGCAACGCTGCGCCGATATGTACCGCAAAAAATGTGGCGGCTGCTCCTGTGGCTATGTTCTTAATCTGTCCTACCATCCACCATCCGTCGCAGAAGACAGCAAAGAAAACCCTGAGTTCTCAAGAGTCAAACTAGGTTACGCAGGCGAAAAGGCTATCAAGGCAAATGTCTAAAAGAATGCTCTTTGAAAATGGCCGGGCACTCATCATAGCGGAAGTTGGGAGTAATCACGCTGGTGACCCTGCTCTCGCATTGGAAAGTATTGCAGCAGCCAAAGAGGCAGGAGCCGACATCGTAAAGTTCCAGATGTACAAAGCGGAACAACTGGTTGACGACAAAATGCCCGTACTTAAGTACATAGAGCAAAGTCACACCACCCAGCGCGAACGCTTTAAAAGTTTACAGCTGGAAGAAGACGTATTCGTCCAGTTGGCGGAAGCAACCGAAAAAGCCGGAATACATTTTATGGTGACGCCCTTCTATGAAGGCGCCATAGAATTTCTTGACCCTTTTGTCCCGGCTTTCAAAATCGCTTCAGGCGATCTTACTAATTTTCGTTTGCTAAACTCCTGCATCAAAACCGGCAAACCTCTTATTCTATCGACGGGCCTTTCAACTTTAGCGGAAATCGACTGGGCAGTCTCTCAGGTTCCAAAGGAACAACTCCATCTTCTGCATTGTGTCGGTGCATATCCAACACCCGATGATCAGGTCAACTTGAAGACTATTCCATTCCTATCTGAACGAATCGGTTTGCCTGTAGGCTATTCCGATCATAGTGAAGGCGTTACCGCCTGTATCGCAGCCGTGGCCATGGGCGCTGACATCATTGAAAAACACTTTTTGCCTAGTGATAACCGGAAAGTTGCCGATAAAGCTCTATCAGCAGGTGTCAATCAATTCCAATTGATGGTGAAGGAGATACGGCGAGTCGAAAAAATGCGGGGTTCCGCAGGAAAAGTGGTGCAGCACGATGAGAGGTATTTCCAAACAACCTTGCGCCGGTCAATCTATGCTACACAAGACATTCCCGTCGGCACACCAATTACCGAAGAAATGTTAGTCCCACTCCGTCCTTGGCTACCCGATGCCTGTTCTCCAATGCATGTGAATGACCTCATTGGCAAGCCCGTTATCAAACAAATTGCAGCTAATACCCCCATCATGAGAGCTGATGTTGAATTGTGAGGAAGAAAAAGCTTTGCCAAACATCTACCGAAGCACCTGCCCAATCTGCCGATCTGACAATATAAGGGAATTCCACGTTTTTAGTAGATTGCAAACCCATGTGAATTTCGTTGGATATCAACGCAGTGAGATCGCACTTAGCCCCGACGGTGCTGGCGAACCCTTGATGATCTGTAGAGAATGTCATGGCGTGTTTCGGCGAGATTTAATTGATTTTAAGGAACTATTCAAAAACTACCATGACCGGTTCGAAGATTTTAGTCGAGATCAAGTCATTTCCCGTATTGAAGACGAGTACTCTCGATTGGCAAGCGATCCCACATCAAAATATGTGGATGAATGGAACTTTATTCAAAAGCATCTCAATTCAACATATGGCAAATGTAAATGTGCAACTCTAGATATCGGCAGTCGTGAAGGTGTAATACCTCGTGCACTCAAAAAAGACGGCCATACCGCCAATCTCATTGAGCCCACAAAGGCTTTAGTCAATGTCCTCAAAGAAATTTGTGGAATTGAGGCAAAGTGTGCATTGTTTGAGAAGGGTGCTTATCCAGATGAAAGTTTTGATCTAATTTCTGCAATGGAAGTAGTCCATCGGGTGGATCATCCCTTAGATTTTACGATTGCAGCATTTGAGCAGCTTAAGCCCAATGGGTTGTTGATGCTCGGCCTAAACAATATCTACGACTTAGGCCTAAACTATCTAACCCAGCAGCATCGGATTATTTTTTCGCCTTATACGGCAGAAATTCTTCTCAGAAAATCCGGTTTCGAGGTGCTCGAGATGAGGGCAGTTCCAGGAACGACGCGAATTATGGTGATGGCCAGGAAGAAGGAAGGCGTTACGCCTCCCCCATTTAAAAAATTCGATTCCCTATTCCGCTTGAAAACGTTTCTTTTGCGTGCTGAGTTTGGCAGGACCCTAAAAGAAGGTCCCCGGCATGAATTTATTGATGCAATCGCATTCAGATTGCTCATGCTGCTTGGCCGTTAAAATCGTGGCTCTATTTAAACCATGTCCGTCATAAATCTTCCCTTACGAGGATTATAATAATTACGGTGCGCATATTTAACTTTCTGCCGTCTGACAGTCTCAGCCTCATCAAGTCTCTTAGGGTGGACTACTCCTGAGACCTATTTTTCTCTCAATGTCGATGTCATTGCCATCGTCAGAAACCTAGCGCAAGTTTGAAAACTCTTCATCAATTGGACAGCGGTTAATCTGTGTATTATCAGTGACGGTGAGAAGCTTTTACTGAAATCTTGTCAATCGGGGCAAACGAAATACAAAAACTCGAATATTTCAAAGGTATTTCTGGCCTGACCCTATTGATCAAAACCGTGGATTGGTTTTTAACCGACTGTGAAAATCCCCTCCTTAGGCAATTTCCTCCAAGACAAAATGGTGTTCTTAGATGATAGGGGTTGTTTATCGGGAGTTGTTTTGTTTTTATGCCGCATTTCATGAAGATGCAGTTTTGTTAATTAAAGTGCGTGACGGTGTTGTCACAATGATCATGAGGAACACATGAAAGTTTATATTGCAGGCGTCGATGGATACCTGGGATGGGCGCTGGCTCAGCATCTCGTTTCCCGAGGCCATGATGTTGCAGGTATCGACAACTACATGCGCCGGGATTGGGTTGCGGAAATGGGCTCACAGTCGGCCACGCCCATCTTAAAAATGACAGAACGGCTGGAGGCTTTCCGAGAAATTCACGGAACCAATCTACAGTTCCAACGCGCTGACCTCTGCGATTACGATACTGTGCTGAACGCACTGAAACATTTCCAACCTGATTGCATCGTACATTTGGCCGAAATGCCGTCGGCCCCATACTCAATGATTGATGTAAATCATGCCGTATTCACCCACCAAAACAATTTGGTTGGCACACTCAATGTTCTCTATGCTATGCGCGAAGCTTGTCCAGATGCCCATCTCCTAAAATTGGGTACCATGGGTGAATACGGCACCCCAAACATGGATATTCCTGAAGGATTTTTTGAGGTCGAATTTAGGGGCAAAAAGGACACTCTGCCTTTCCCCCGCCAGCCATTCAGCATGTACCACCTAACTAAAGTGCACGACAGTAACAATATCATGTTTGCCTGCCGGAATTGGGGCATAAGCTCCACCGACATTATGCAGGGGGTCGTCTTCGGTACTCGGCTAGATGCAATGGGCGATGATGAACGACTTTTAACCCGCTTTGACTTTGACCAGGCTTTTGGCACCGCGATCAACCGTTTCTGCTCACAGGCGGCAATTGGTCTTCCAATCACGCCTTACGGGAAAGGCGGTCAGCGCAGAGGCTTCCTCCCGTTGCGCGATTCTATCCAATGTTTCACGCTGGCGATGGAAAACCCACCTAAAAAAGGCGAGTATCGGGTTTTCAATCAGTTCGAAGAGACCTACCATATCTACGACTTGGCCAATAAGGTCCAGAAAGTCGCTCAGTCCATGGGGCTTGATGCGGAAATCACACATCTCGAAAACCCCCGCCACGAATCCGAGCAGCACTACTTCAATCCAGATCATCAGAAGCTGCTTGATCTTGGCTATGAGCCAACACGGGATATGGAAGCCGAAATTGAGGCAACCCTAAAAGACCTATTGAAATACCAAAACCGGATCGAAGCCCGCAAAGAAGCGCTCATTCCCGACATTCGCTGGGATGGTAAACGCCAGAAATCCAGCTATATTAAGTCCAATGACTAATGACGACAAACTTCTAATTGTGGGGGGGTGTGGCTTCATAGGCACAAACCTCATCACCCTGCTCAACCGTAGTGGCTTCCACAACATAACGGTTTTCGATAATGAAAGCGTCGGCAAGCGTGAATACCTTGCTGATTTGAAGGTTTCTCGCTTTATTCACGGTGATGTCCGTAACCGTAAAGCTGTTAATGCTGCGATCAAAGGCCATCATGCCGTCATTCTTCTGGCCGCCCAAACGAACGTCATAAAATCCATTGAGGATCCAGCACACGACTTTGACATAAATATTCAAGGTGGATTGAATCTGCTTCAAGCATCGGCCAAAAATAAAATAGACCGTTTTGTCTTTGCATCATCCGCCGCTCCTGTCGGCATGCAGCCTCCCCCGATGCGCGAGGACCTTGCGCCCTGTCCTGCGTCTCCTTATGGGGCAAGCAAACTCGCCATGGAGGGTTATTGTTCCGCCTTCTATCATTCCTACGGCTTAAAAACAATCGCCCTAAGATTCTCAAACTGTTACGGTCCCGGCTCGAAGAACAAGTCATCAGTTGTCGCCCATTTCATGAAAAAGGTATTGGATAGAGAACCGCTTGTTGTTTACGGAGATGGCGAACAGACTAGGGACTTTGTGTACGTTGATGATCTTTGCGAGGCAATTAGACTTGCTCTTGGTTCGCCGATCAAGAATCAGCCAGAAGAAAAAACCTTTGGGCAGGTTTATCAGATTGCAACAGGCGTAGAGACTCCCTTAAAAACTCTGAATGCTTTATTAACCGACCTAGTAACCTCGACTTCGGATATGACAGTCGATATTCGGTACGAGGCGGCACGGGCTGGTGAAATCATTCGAAACTATGCAGACCCTTCACGATTTAAATCTGTATTTGGCTTCGACCCCCAAGTATCACTTGCTGACGGCATGGAGCGAACTTGGAATTACTTCAGAAACACTCCCTAAGTGCCTCAGTAGATTTTCTAAGTGACTATCCAAAACAAGCGTAAACTCTTTTTACAACTAAGAGCATCTAATGTTTGACAACAAATCAGTCCTGATAACAGGTGGAACGGGGTCATTTGGCAAACACTTCGTGCAAACACTCCTGAAAGACCACAATCCTCGTAGAGTAATTGTCTATTCCAGAGATGAGCTTAAGCAGTATGAGATGCAGCAAGAGTTCGATTCTTGGAAAATGCGTTATTTTTTAGGCGATGTTCGAGATATGGATCGGTTGACTCAGGCAATGCAAGACGTCCAATGCGTCGTCCATGCAGCTGCTATGAAACAGGTGCCCGCATCCGAAGAAAATCCAACCGAGTGTATCAAAACCAATATTCATGGTGCCGAAAATATTATCAGTGCAGCACTCACGGCCGATGTTGAAAGGGTTATCGCCCTTTCAACTGATAAGGCTGTAAGCCCTGCAAACCTCTACGGCGCAACGAAGCTCGCATCAGACAAACTGTTTGTTGCCGCGAATAACTTGGTCGGTCGACGTAAAACGCGCTTTTCCGTTGTTAGGTACGGCAATGTATCTGGTTCCAGAGGCTCCGTTGTCCCTTTGTTTAGAAAATTGGTTAAGGAAAAAGCCCAATCATTACCTATTACGGACAACCGAATGACCCGCTTCTGGATTACCTTGGAAGAGGGTGTCGACTTCGTCATTCAGAGCTTCATGCGCATGCAGGGTGGAGAAGTTTTCATCCCCAAAATTCCGTCGCTGCGGATTACCGACCTTGCAGAAGCTATAGCTCCAGGGATACCGCAAAAAATCATAGGAATTCGACCGGGCGAAAAATTACACGAATTATTGTGCGGTTCAGATGATGCACTTCGAACGGTAGAGTTCAAAAATCACTTTGTTATTATGCCTTTTGAACTGAATTCACCAACATCCTTTGACACCAAGAGTATTGACTATAAGAGCGACCCTACAGGCGAAACTGGTAAGCTGGTCAATGAAGGATTTTCCTATAGCTCCGAAACAAATCCTGACTTTATGAGTATTAAACAAATTCAGTCACTTCTCAAAACATGAGGCCGATCCCATATGCGAAGCAGTTGATTGATGCCGATGACGTTCAGGCTGTTACCGACGCGCTGCAAAGTGATTGGCTGACACAAGGCCCGGCTGTTGGTCAGTTTGAGAGTCAATTAGCGGCATATTGCGACGCACGCCACGGAGTTGCCGTTAACAGTGGCACGGCGGCTCTGCATATTAGTGCGCTAGCGCTTGGCCTTGGTCCTGGGAAAATTCTATGGACCTCTCCCAATAGTTTTGTCAGTTCAGCAAATTGCGGCCTCTTCTGCGGAGCAACAATTGACTTCATTGATATTGATTATGATACAGGCAATATCGATATCCAGACGCTTGAAGAAAAGCTCTTGGCATCTGAAAAGAATGGCTCTCTGCCGGATGTTATCATTCCCGTTCATTTTGCTGGCCAATCCTGTGACATGGCACGGTTTGGTGAGCTGAAAGCACGATACGGCTTCTCAATTATTGAAGATGCCTGCCACGCCCTTGGAGGGAGTTATCGGGGAACTCCCATAGGAAACTGCGCTTTCTCCGATATAACCGTTTTCAGTTTTCATGCCGTGAAAAGCCTAACAACCGGTGAAGGTGGGATGGCGGTCACCAATTCCGATATGCTTTGCGAAAAGCTCCGGCAATTCGGTAGTCATGGGATTACCCGCACAGAAAACCACTTCCACGCAGAATCTCATGGACCATGGTATTATGAGCAAATTGACCTTGGATATAATTACCGGATGACCGATATCCAAGCGGCTTTAGGAAGTAGCCAACTTCGTAAACTTGATGTCTTCATTTCAAATCGTCAGATACTGGCAGAACGTTATGTAAAGGCTATTCAAGATAGCCGGTTGCCGTTGACCCCCCTATCAAATGATTCTGATAGTTTGTCTGCGCACCACCTGTTTGTCGTCAGACTGAACGAAAGGGAAAGTTCGCTTAGCCGGGCACAGCTATTTCAAAAGCTGCGCGAGAAAAATATCTTAACCCAAGTTCACTACATCCCGATCCATACCCAGCCCTATTACAAAGAGCGTGGGTTTGATTGGGGGGATTTTCCCAACGCCGAAAAACACTATCTCCGCTCACTCAGCTTGCCTTTGTTTGTTTCTTTGTCGGAGAACGAACAAAGCTATGTGATTGACGCCTTATGCCAGTTGCTAAAATAGACCGACTCAAAAAGCTCGGTTTAGGAACCGTCCAATGGGGAATGGACTACGGAAGCATCACCAATGCACGCCAAACTCCTCAGTCCGTTGTGCGCGGCATTTTAAATCATGCGAATAAATCGGGAATTTCCATTCTCGATACGGCACCGCTATACGGCGACGCGGAAATCGTGGTTGGTCGTAATATATTGCCAGACAGCTCATTTCGTATTGTCACGAAAACACCTGGCTTTGGCGAAAAGCCCAATCCTGCCATTGCTCGCGAAACCTTGCTTCGCTCCCTGGATCGTTTGCGAATTCCCCACATTTATGGCCTGATAGTCCACCACTGCAAAGATTTACTGACCGAGGACGGTGACAAGCTTTGGGATTCACTAGTAAATCTTAGAAATGAAGGCTTGGTTAAGAAAATCGGTGTTTCGGCCTATACCCCGGATCAAATCAATGTCGTTGCTGATCGCTACGCCATCGATTTAGTTCAAGCGCCCCTGAGCATCATTGACCAACGGCTTGTTACAACAGGCACCCTAGATCGCCTCAAGAGAGAAGGCATTGAATTCCATGCCCGATCCATTTTTCTACAAGGCTTGCTTCTGACCGACCCTAACAGCCTCTCAGAATACTTCGCCCCCTTTTTGGATCACCTGAAAGCCTATTGGGATAATTTAAGCAAATTAGATATCAGTCCCCTTCAGGCCGCCCTCGCCTATCCTTTGACCCTCCGCAATGTCGATACGGTCCTTTGTGGAGTAAATAGTTTAGAACAGTTGAAAGACATAGTTTCCGCAGCCAGCATCGACCTAGACATATCAAGCATTTCTGGCTTCAGTTATGATGACCCTTATTTACTCAATCCATCCCTATGGCAAATCAAATGAACAAAATTGTCCTGGGAAAAATGAAATCAGAAACATTGATCCCAAACTTCACCTCGCCGAACAATCCCCATTAGAAATAAGACTGGGCTAACTTCCATGAAAGTTCTCCTTATATCCTCCCCGGCAAGAACCTACGCGCCAAATCTAGATATGCCGACGGGCATTATGTGGCTTGCCGCGTGGCTGGAAAAACACGGATATCAAGTTGAGATTTTGGACGGAGCACGGTTGCGCGAAGCCCCCGAAAAACTCGCTGAACGCGCCAGACAGGCACAGGCCGATTTGATCGGCATAAGTGGGATTATTACATCATACGCCTACATAATTTCGTTATCTCACGCCCTTAAGAAGAATATGCCAGAAACCCCAATTGTGCTTGGGGCTCAAGTGGTCATCAATAATTTAATCAACTGCTTCAAGCATATGGCAATTGATTACGCGATATCCGGATACGGTGAAATTCCGCTACTCAAGCTTGTGCGATTTTTAGAAGGTGATGGTTCGCTCAATGAAATACCAGGCCTCACCTACCGCGATGGTCGCCACATCGTTTCTGTTCCAGGTAGGGAATACGTCAAGGATGTCAATGAGCTGCCTATTCCCGCGTACCACCATATCGATATGGAGTACTACATTTCGGTCAATGGCCCAACTGAGGTGTTTGACAAGTATCGACGGGTCACAGGGAAGACCGCCCCCGAATGGCGCATGGCTAAAATCAAAGGTACGCTAGGCTGCACGGACCGCTGTTCCTTCTGTGTTCATGAACAGGAATTCGTCGGCCTAAAACGGTTTTCCATCGACTACCTGAGAAAACACATTCGTCATTTGCGGGAAAGATACAACATCAATGTCCTAAATATTGGGGAAGAAATGTTCATTACCACGCTAAAGAACATCAAGCCGTTCAACGAACTGATGGTAAATGAATTTCCTGAAATATTTTGGACCGGAAACACAAGAGCCAATCACGTCACGAAAAATATTATCCAAGAACTTGAAAAAGGAAATTGCTATCAAGTCGCCTGGGGCTTTGAATCCGGCAGTCAAAGAATGCTCGATTTGATGCAAAAGCGTATCAGCCGAGAACAGAATATTGATGCATTTGTGAATGCTGATCGGTCAAGCATTGGTTGTTCTATGACTTTTATGGTCGGTAATGTTGGAGAAACAGATTCCACCATGAAAGAAACCGTTGCAGCAATTCGTGAATCTAAAATGCCGAAAGGCGGCGTTTTCTTTGCCCAGCCTTATCCAGGCGGCCGCACATGGGATTGGGCTGTTGAAAAAGGCCTCATCGAGGATACACACGCCTACTTACTGAAGGCTGCGGACAAAGATGCAAGCAATTTTGTGATCAATATGACCCCCTATCCAAAATGGGTGCTCAGTTTCTGGCAACGCCAGTTGTTTGCAGCATTCCAGCGGAACGCTCTTCCTTTACTTCGACGAAACCTGAGCCTTTGCGAAACCCCTGGAGAACGGAAGGCGCTTATAAAAGAGACTATTATCTCAACTATCCGGGGATGGCTGCCCCACAAGATTCCTTTCTTCCTTCACCACTTGGTAACCAAAATTTATTGCGGTGTTTTTGATTTAAGGGCGCGCTTCTTCCCCACTGACCGAGATCGGCAATACGCCTTTGAGATTGATTCAAAGAACGCCATATGCCCGTCTCAATTGCTTGTCTCCCGCCCCCAGAGATACTTGGCTCCCGATCAGCTTAGGGAGGTTCTTTCCTCAGGAGTTAACCGAGCCTCACTTGACAGTAAAGAGAATCCGTTTATCGATGGCGTACATGCTCGACTGGTCTTTGGGGAAGAAAAGGTCAACCAGCCCTCGGGCGAATAGGTATTTTCAAACCACAAACGGATCCTATGCAACGTGTCTTCTAACGCATTCGTCATTATTCAGGCAAGGATGGGGTCCAGCCGGTTTCCCGGGAAAACTCTTGCTGAAATTGATGGAAAGCCGACGATCTGGCATCTTTTTAATCAGCTTTCCGGGTGCCAAACAGTCACAAACAACATTCTAGCAACAACGAACAACACGGCAGATGACTCCTTAGCCGCTTACGCTGAGCAGCAGGAGTGGAAAGTTTTTCGCGGCAGCGAGGATGATGTACTTGGGCGATATTATAAGGCTGCACGATCATTTGGCGCCGATGAGAATACTGCTATCGTGAGAGTAACCGGCGACGATATCTGGCCCGATCCCAAAGTAGTAGATAGCCTGGTATTATTTTACCGCGCCTTGGGTGGAAAAGTTGACGTTGTATGCACTGAACGATCAGATAAATTTCCCTACGGCACCGGCCTGGAGCTTTTTTCATTCAAAGCACTCGCCATTGCTTATCAAGACGCAAAACAGCCCAGGGAACGCGAACACGTTTCACCCTACATCATCTCAAACCCAGATAAATTTCCGCAGTTACAAATTTGTCCAAGCCAACCATTTGATGGATTTCCGCTCTCGATCGACACAAAAGAAGACTTGGAATGCAACCGGAAACTCTACCTTACTTTAACCAAAAATCTGAAATTCTCAGCCCCATTCTCGCTCAGTGAAGTTCTAGAAGGTTGCCAGCGTCTTAAGTGCAAAAATGACTGAAAACTTCCTTGTTATTGGTTGTGGCTCCATGGGTCGGCGTCGCATCCGGCATGCTCAGAAACATCGCGCCGCTACGGTATATGGCTTTGATATTCGTGAGGACCGAGTACGTGAGGTTGAAGAACAGCTTTCCGTAACCCCTGTTGAGTCTATCGATGCCTTGGACATGTCAAACTTTTCCGGGCTGTTCATTTGCGTTCCTCCAGGTAGCCACGAAGACTACATCAATATAGCAATTTCTAATGGCACCCCCTTTATGGTGGAGCAGCCTATTACGCATGTTCTTAATAACATTAAAACTCTTTATAGTAGGGTGAAGGACAATGGAATCATCTGCCATGTCTCATGTAACCAACGCTTCTCACCACGAGTTCAAGCGATTAAGCGCGTCCTCAACGATGGTCGCATTGGGAAAGTATTGACCGGCATTGTTGATCTCGGCGAATGGCTTCCAGATTGGCACCCTTATGAACCCTATACAGACTACTATCCATCGAAAATATCGATGGGAGGGGGGCTCGATTCGATCTGTGATATCGACTGGTTGCGCTATCTTTTTGGCGATATTCAGCGCGCCAAACACATGTCGAGCAAAAAATCTGATCTCAAAATTGATACATACGACATCGTTCAACAGATTTTTGATTTTAAGGATGGGCCACAAATTGTATTGCATACAGACATGTTGCAAAGACCATTTATGCGACGCAGTCTTTTCTCCTGTTCGAATGGCGCAATTATCCACAATCATCCGGAACACAAGCTGAAGGTCTATATTGCTTCTGACGACAAATGGTTTGAGGAGCCGTTTCAAGGCAATTTATCCGCCGACTCGCCAATGCAAGGAAAGCCTCAACATGGTTTTGCCGAACCAATGTATGAGGCCGATAGCACGGCTTTTTTTACCCGTATCGATCAGGTCGACAAGTCCTTGGATAGCCTTGAAAATGGCCTAGAGAATTTGAAAATTTGTTGGCCACTTGTATTTGGTGAAGACGAGTGAACGAAACAACAATGAAGCCAAACCGCTACTCAAAATCACAAGCATTGTTGGCGAGAGCCTTAAAAACGATTCCGCTAGGCAGCCAAACGTTCTCAAAAAGTTTTCTTGGATACCCACAAGGATATGCCCCTCATTTTCTTACCCATGGGGATGGAGCGCTTGTTTGGGATATCGATGGCAACCAGTATATCGACTATGTGAATGGTTTACTGCCCATTATCCTTGGTTATAACGATCCTCATGTCACTTCAGCTGTCCAAAAGCAATTAGTTAAGGGCGTCTCATTCTCACTGGGAACTGAAGCTGAGATAATATTGTCCGAGAAGCTCGTTGAGCTAATTCCTTGTGCCGAAAGTGTACGCTTTGGAAAGAACGGTTCTGACGCAACCTCGGGAGCTATTCGCATTGCCCGTGCCTACACAGGTCGGGATCATGTCATCGCGTGTGGATACCACGGATGGCAGGATTGGTATATCGGCTCTACGGCGCGAAATAAGGGTGTCCCGAATGCGGTACGAGACCTAACCCATACATTTCAATACAATGACCTCTCTTCCCTTGATTCAGAACTACGGAAGAATGAAGGCAACGTCGCCTGCGTTATCCTTGAGCCTATGACCTCCGTTCTTCCAAACCCCGGTTTTCTGGAAAGCGTAAAGGAACTAGCGCATCAACATGGTGCGCTCTTGATCTTTGATGAAATCATCACTGGATTCAGATTTGATATCAGTGGTGCACAAAACATTTTCAGAGTCACACCAGACTTAGCGACATTCGGGAAAAGCATGGGTAACGGCTTTCCAATCTCCGCCATTGTGGGTCGAGCTGAAATTATGCGCCAAATGGAAGAAATTTTCTTCTCATTTACCGCTGGTGGTGAAGCTCTTTCTATTGTTGCAGCCCTTGCAACCATTGAAAAGTTGGTCAGCCATTCTGTACCGGAGAAACTTGCGCAAACAGGTGAAAATCTGCGTTCTAGTGTGAATAAACTCATCACCAAACATAAGTTAACCGATATCGTTTCGTTAAATGGTCACCCAAGCTGGCTTCTTATCCAACTGAAAGAAACCAATGGCATAAATAGCTGGCAGCTAAAGACTCTTTTTATGCAAGAAATGTTAGCCCGCGGCATTTTGGTTCAAGGGGGGCACAATATATCATTTTCTCATTCAAGTGATCTGATAGAACAAACTGTAATCGCCTATGATGAAGTACTGCCGATTTTGGCAGACTGCGTTTTCAACGATGCGCTTAGCAAATATCTCCTCGCACCAACGATGGATCCAATTTTTAAAGTTCGCACGTAGTTTATGACATTACACGCTGTCATACGGTCCGACGCCTCTTCTGACATTGGGTGTGGCCACATTATGCGTTGCATAACATTAGCAATTGAACTCCAGCAACTCGGCTGGAATTGCGTTTTCGCTTGTGCACCGAAAGAATTCCACATACCCGAAGCCCTATTAGGAGGCCGTTTCCCTTGCTTTAAACTTAGTGGAAACCTCACTATCGATACGGCTCTATTGGCAAATCTGCCTTCTCACACTGCCGATCTTCTTATCGTTGATCATTATGACTGGACGGCCGATCATGAGGCCGCATGCTACTCTTGGGCGAAGAACATTTTAGCCATTGATGACTTAGCAAATCGTACGCATAGCGCTGACATTCTTCTTGATCAAACCTTTGGACGAACCCAGGCAGACTATGCCGATTTGGTCAAGCATAGCACAAAACTTCTTCTAGGCTCAGAATACGCCTTACTAAGGAACGAGTTCAGGGAGCTTAGGGCAACGGCCCTCAAGCGCCGCAAACAATTTAATGGTGTAAAAAGAGTGCTCGTCAATTTTGGTGGTGCAGACCGCCACAATATGACTAGTTTAGCCCTTGAAGCTATAAAAGTAAGTGGCCTCAATATCCATGTGGACGTTATAATTGGGCAAGCAGCCCAAAATGTTAAATCCGTTAAGCAAGAGCTAAAGAGCCTTCCACAAACCACTTCGTTGCACGTCGCCACTCATGATATGGGGAAATTAATGGCCCAGGCCGACATTGCAATAGGCGCAAACGGCACAACCTCGTGGGAAAGATGTTGTTTAGGCTTGCCAAGCCTTACCATTTGCACCGCCGAAAACCAAAGAAAGATATCCAATCAACTATCTATGGCCGGAGCTGCAATTGTTATGGGTGAGGTGGGAAACATTGACCGAAATATAATTGCCAACCACCTTGAATGGCTGCTCCACAACCCAGAAAAACTAAGCGAAATGAGCCGCTCTGCCGCCTTAATATGTGATGGCAACGGAGCCCGAAGAATTGCTGAGGAAATAGCCCGTGAATCAGCCCGCTAACTGGTGGAAAAAGCCCCGGAAGATAAGCGTCATTGTCGATAATGACAGCTGGATTCTGCCGTATGCACATCAGTTGATTGATCAGATCATATCTTCAGGCGACGAGGCTCAGTTCTTTTCCAAATATGACGATTTACCAGAAGGTGACATTGCTTTCCTTTTGGGGTGCATAAAAATTGCAAAACCGGAAACCTTAAAAAAGCACAAAATAAATCTCGTTGTTCACGAGAGTGACTTGCCAAAAGGACGTGGCTTTTCTCCGCTGACATGGCAAATTTTAGAAGGCAAAAATAAAATTCCAATTTGCTTAATTGAGGCCATGGAAGAGGTGGATAGCGGGAAAGTTTTTTTACGGGACACGATAACATTCCAAGGGCATGAACTGCTAAATGAGCTTAGAAATGCCCAAGGAGAAAAAACTATTTCGATGTGCCTACAGTTCCTCGATTTTAGCGAGAGCCCTATTGGCGAAGAACAATATGGAGAACCATCCACCTATTTCCGACGTCGACCTGAAAATAGCCTGTTGGACGTAAATCTCACCCTCGCCCAACAGTTTAACCTCCTACGAGTGGTTGATAATCAACGTTATCCAGCTTTTTTTGAATACAAGGGCCACCGATATAAGTTGACTATCGAGAAAGATATCAGTGATAAAGTTTAGGATTTTCTATCGTGCCAAACTGCAATAGACCGTCTCTGGATTTACCAATTCGTACGGCCAAGCCAAGGCAGTCTGGACTGACCTGCTTAGTCGATAACGGAATTGGGCTACGGGAAATCGACGATAAACTTCAGGCTCACGGTGAGTTTGTGGATGTCATTAAATTAGGCTGGGCGTCAGCCTATTTAACTCCGCAACTTCAGAAAAAAATACGCCTTTTCCGCGAATATGGCATTGAGACTTGCCTCGGCGGTATGATGTTCGAGATATGTCACCTACAAAATAAAATCGATAGTTACATTGCTTGGCTCAACGATTTAAATTTGAAGTTGGTGGAAATTTCTAATGGCTCATTACCTATTCCAGAAAGTGAAAAAGTCCGGATGATTGAAATGTTTTCATCAAAGGGCTTCACCGTTCTCTCTGAAGTAGGCAGCAAAGATATTAATGAAAACATTCCCCCCGAGACATGGGTAAGCTGCATTAAGGACGATCAGGCTGCAGGGGCGTGGAAAGTAATCACCGAAGGCCGCGCCGATGCTTCGGCAGGCATTTACAATGCAGATGGCAGCCCAAAGATGGACATTATTGATCATATCATCGACAGCGGGCTAAATCTTGACGATCTTATTTTTGAAGCTCCTCATAAAAGACAGATGTGCCATTTTATTAAGGCCGTTGGCGAAAATGTGAACCTCGGAAATATTCCTCCCAGTGAAATTCTTAATCTCGAAACACTTAGGCTCGGATTAAGGGGAGATACCGTTCAACATTTCCATCTGCCGGCAAACCCGCTGGACGGGACCGACTAATGTCTAAAAAATCACTTAATTTTCTTCTGACATGCGGTGGGGGGCCCGGGACACTGCAATGGCTGGCCGCCGTGAAAGAAAGTAAACTATGGGCAGGGCGCGTCATTCTTGTCGACATAAACGCAGCATCCGGAAATCTGTTTCTCCCGGAAGTCGATCAACGCTTGACCATTCCGTCCTGCAGCAACAAAACCTTTATCCCATCAATTTGTAAAATCATTCAGGAAGAAGAGATCGCATATCTCTATTCAGGCCTTGACGAAGAAATTCCCGTTTTGGCCGCCCATGCCGACGAAATCGCTCACGCCGGCGCTAAAACCTTCATGCCGGACCTTAATGGGCTAGACCTCGCATGGGATAAGTGGAAAATGTTCAAGGCTTTGCACGGCAAAGTAAACACCCCGATGACTTGGATACTTGAGCCCAATAACTTGAAAGAACCATACGATTCTCTTCATGGGCGGTTGCTTATCAAGAAGGCCATTGGACGCGGAGGGCGTGACATCCTGCTCCCCTGCGATCAGGACGAATACATATTCTATGCTTCGCGCTTGGCAGCACAAAACAAAGACCAGGTAGAGAAATACCTTGCCCAGCAATTAATACAGGGGTCCGAATTCAATGTCTCAACACTGCATGACGCCCATGGCAACCTCGTTTATAGCGTAAGCCGCAGAAAGTTCGAAAGCCGGCAAATAAAAAGCACCACAGTGGCAGCGGTTATAGAAAAAAATGATGACGTAATTTCAACGGCGCTTTCTGCTCTTCATAACCTCGGCCTGGAAAAGGGTTTTAACAATGTTGAACTCATTGTTTCAGAGCAGGACGGCAAGCCCTATGTTATTGAGGTAAACGGTGGCAGAACGGCTGCTCAGGACATGAACTTGTTGGCATCTGGAATCAACACGGCCGAATTGCTCGTAACACTGGCTAATGGCGAAAGTGTTGACCCCATCCCCCACCCACTAGATGGAACCGCCATTCTGAAGATTAGAAAAGACGTCGTCGTCCAATTGTCCGACATCGAGAACGTCAAAGCATACTCATAAGGGAATCTGTTTTGCCAGTTGCCAGCACTTTGCAAGACGTTGATAAATTAGGAAAAATCGTCGTCATTCTAGATGTTTTTAGGTCTTCCAATACAATACTAGCACACTTGCAAGCTGGGGCGGAATGTGTCGTTCCTGTTCTTGAAATAGATATAGCTATGTCATTGAAAAAAAAGCATCCAGAATGGGTGGCCTTAGGCGAACGCGGTGGCATAAAACTTGATGGTTTTGATGGGGATAACTCACCTTCTTTCACCCCAGAGACCATAGTAGGAAAAACCGTAGTTCTCACAACTTCTGGCGGGACTCGCTGTATCAATGCCTGCTCTCAAGATCAACAAGCCATCATCGGAAGCTTTGCGAATATTTCTGCTATAATCAACACGGTCAGGAACTATCCTCCTTCTACAATATCCTTTTGGGCGGTTGGTGTGGCGGGCACAAAATCAGCGGTAGAAGATGAAGAATGCGCCCGCGAAATGGAAAACCGATTGCTTGGCCTGCCCTACGACCCATCGGCAACAGACCGAGCGATCCGCAATGGCCCTGGAGCTGAGCAGTTGCGTCAACAGAACAAACTAGACGACCTTGAATACTGTTGTAGCAGGGACATAACTACCCTCGTACCGAAACTCCGCAAGCTTCCAAACAAATTGGTTGGTTTCACATGCTAAGATTTTCTAACGACCGCGTTCTCATTATTGCCGAAATAGGGTCGAACCATAATGGTAGTCTAGAAACTGCGTTTGAACTGATCGACATGGCTGCTGAATGTTCCGCCGATATTGTTAAGTTCCAAGGATTTCTTGTCGATGAGCTTCTGGACAGAAATGATCCGAACTATGAACGCCTAAAAAAATTGGAAGTCCCTAGGGACTGGTATGGTCGTCTTATCGAGCATTGTCACAAAAAGAACGTCCATTTTCTTTCAACTGCAACAAACTTCACGACCCTCGGCTGGATGGAAGAATACGGGGCTGAAGGATATAAAGTTGCATCGTGCAACATCACCCATACTCCTCTTATCGAACGCCTCATTGAAATAGGAAAACCCTTAATTGTCTCGACTGGAATGGCGCACTTGGATGAAGTCAAAAGTCTGGCCGATCAATTCAAAACAAAAGGGGATTTTGATTATGCATTCCTTCATTGCATTGCCAAATATCCCTGCCCACCAGAAGAGATGCGCCTTCTCAACATTCCAAGTCTTATAGAACGGCTGAAATGTATGATTGGCCTCTCAGACCATTCGCCCAGCACCCACATTCCCATTGCTGCCGTCGGGCTTGGAGCACGGATTGTTGAAAAGCATGTGTCCCTCGACAAAACAGGGATTGGCATGGATCACGAGGTGGCCATCCTGCCTGATGTCTTTCGGGAGATGTGTTACGGCATTCGCGAAGTCGAGGGCTCACTGGTCAAAGATTTTACTCCTGATTTAGAGGTAATCCATACCATGCGGCGTTCGGTGCATTTTGCACGCGACCTAAAAGCTGGGGCCACTATTTCCGATAACGACCTAAAAATCGTGCGTCCTGAAAATGGTCTACCCCCAAAAGATTTTCATCGCCTGATCGGTGCAAAATTGAAATCTGACGTGAAGTCCGATCAAGCTGTATCACTAGATATCGTAACACTCTAAAAGAGCGCATCATGAAGAAGGTTCTAGTTGTAGCGGCCCATCCAGATGATGAAATTCTTGGGTGTGGGGGGGTTATTGCTCACCATACTAAAAATGGTGACGAAGTACACGTTGTGATTGCTGCAGAAGGCGCAATGTCAAGAAACAACGGCAATAGAGAATATGTTGATCAGTTACGACAATGCGCACAACAGGCCGGTAACATCTTGGGTGTGAAAAATACTCGCTTCCTAGGCTTACCCGACAATCAACTTGATGGCCTCCTATTGCTTGATCTTGTAAAGTCTATCGAGGAGCAGGTAGCAGAAATTGGCCCCGAAACCATTTATACCCACTTCGCTGGTGACTTGAATATCGATCATAGACTGGTATCAAACGCACTTTTCACCGCCTGCCGTCCTTTGCCCGGAAATGGTATAAAGGAAATCTACTTATTTGAAACTCCTTCAAGCACAGAATGGCAGGTTCCCGATGGTTCTTCAGCGTTCTTACCCACTCGTTTTGTTGATATCAGATCAACTTTGCGAAATAAATTAGCCGCCCTAAAGGCCTATGATTGTGAAATGCGTGATTGGCCGCATTCACGCTCCTATTCCGCTGTTGAGAATCTTGCAAAATGGCGAGGCGCTACGGTCGGCCTAGAAGCTGCGGAGGCTTTTATGGTCGGGCGTATAATTGAATAGAAAAGCAATAACAATGCGTGAACTATTGCTCGATACCGCCCCTTCAGATTTTAAGGTGGAACAACACCTTCCCCTGGGACTTTTTTGTTTTTCTGACTGGCGAAAATCCGAGATTGATATTTCCAACATTGTTTTTCCTGTCACCTTTAGGGATACAGGCGAATTAAAGGCCGCATCTAAGGACATTTGCCAATGGGCAAATTGGAAAATTCGAGACTTAACTCCAAAACTTAATGAAATTCACGGAACGGACTTCAGCCACATTTTCTGGAGAGTGGCCCTTTTGGGATGGTTGTTGGATCTAGGGCAATTAATTTTGGTTAGGGTCCGGTTGCTCCAATCCATTATCAATGATACGTCGCAAGAAGAACTGTTTGTGCGCCTACTACCCAAGCAGATGGAATGGAGCTTTGCAGATTGTCTGGATTTTTCACAAAATGGTTTGTTGAACAATCAATTCTGCCACTGGCTCACATCTTACATTGTAAGAAAAATTGCTCCAGCACATTGGAAAATTATCGAGTGTAGCGCCCCCAACGACAGAGACAACCGACCGGAAAGCTCCGAGGTTAAGAGTGATTCACTCTCAAAATGGAGAATTGAAGGGGTTGCAGGTGTTGGACGCTTGGAGGCGCCATTTCTAGGCTTAGTTCTCGCGCTAAAACCAAAGAAAGAAAAATCATCTGAAGTTCTTGCAGAAAAATTACCGATATCAGCTCCAAAATATTTTGATGCTAAACTTATCGACTTGCTTGACGAACTTACGGACCTTTTATTACCACGAGCATATACCGTTGATTTTACGAAATTAATTGCAGAGTCCAACCATAGCAGGTTCACCAAAGGCAAAGTAAGAGTCGTCGGACCAAACCTAACCTATTCACGGCAGCAACTGTTTAAGTATGCCCTTGCCGCAGAAGCGGGAGAGCTGCTCGTGGGGACCCAGCATGGTGGGAACAATGGTTTCTATATCGCACATACGAAGCAGCCAGAAATAGAGCACAAACAATGGGCGTTCATCACCTGGGGGAAAGCCCCGCAATACGACTTAGATGCAAACTATATTTGCCTCCCTTCCCCCACTCTATCCCGGTTTAAAAAACGCTGCCGAAACCGGAGCGCCTCCACTTTCACGGGCCTTACACTAATAGGAACCCAAATTCGTCATGGCCTCTTTCGCCTAGACACCCACTTTAATGATTTCAATGCAGTTGAATATTGCTTACAGAAACGACAATTTATTGAAAATGTTGACGCCTCTCTTAGGAGTAAACTTTTTTATAGACCACAAATTACCCAACAAGGGCTGCTCAATGATACAGATTTCATCGACGATGATATTGGCATTTTACATGGCGATTTACATGAAAGAATAATTGATGGGATATTCCCTGTCATCGATCATCCAGGCACCACACTTCTCCTTTGTGCCGCGGCTGATATTCCGTTTGTATGTTACTGGTCAGAAAAAATTTATCCTATCTCAGATCATGCTAGTCACATTCTCGCCAAACTCCACAATGCAAACATACTTTTTGATAACCCCAAAGATACTGCACTTTTCCTTTCTCAAACATGGTTAAATATTGAAGACTGGTGGCAGAAACAGGAGACAAGAGACGCGATTTGCGCCTTCAACGAAGAATACGCCCAAACGAACAGATTCTGGGCCCTTAAATGGGCTAAATCCCTGTGGAATATCTAGATAAAAGCTTAATCCATCCAGCCTTCGATATCGGAACCATCGTAGGGAAAGAATTAATCAATCCAGATTAGCCCCTCATCCTCATTTTAAATAGGCTCCCAGATCACCGTGACAAATCCAGATAATAAAATTACCGAACGATATAAAAAAGAATTACTCTCGCGCAAAACGCACGATTTCAACCTCCAGCTCAACCTGAAACGACGTGTACGAGATACTTACGCCCAATTATTAAGTATGTTTACGGGAGAATCCTTAAATGGAGGGGATTTTCTAGACACCGGTTCATCAAATAGTGCGTTTGAGGCAGCCTGCGAAGAGATATCTTTGTCATGCAAATCTCTCGATATCGATATGGGCGTCAACTTCGAGCATGACCCGTTCCCTTATAAAGATCAGTCCTTCCGCTTTATTAACAGCAATAGCGTCATTGAACACCTAAGAAATCCCAGTAATTACCTATCCGAAATTCATAGGGTTCTACAGGATGACGGCTATCTGTTCCTGGTAACCCCACATTGGCCATATTGCTGGAAATCTTTCTACGACTCTTATACTCACTACCAACCCTATTCATACACTTCCATGCGCGATGTTTTGAGCGCTCATGGTTTTGAAGCCATTGCCCTTATTCCATGGCTGGTCAAAAAGAGCCGGTTCTTTTGGCGTTTACCACCTCCCCTCTCTTTCTGGGTCGCCAAAAATCTTTTGCTATTCCCAGGTACAGTGAAATATCTGCCGGGTTTCTTAAAAGGCCACTCAACGACCTTGTTGGTCTTGGCTAGAAAGTCGCCCGAATAAGTTTAAATTTATTCTCCACGAGAAATTACACACTTCAAAATGAAACAAACCATCATCTTTTGCAGCTTTGATCGGCTTAGATTCTATGCGTCCTGGAAAAGCTTAAGGTCAGCTGAGCGGATCATCATCATCGACCCGGAGGCCATCACCAATGCGCCGATCCCCCGCCAACCAGTCGAACAATTTATTCTAAAACACTTTCCTCAGATAGAAATTGAATGGGTTGGCAACGATCAGTTCCCACAAGAGGTATTTAAGGTTTTCACCAGCTTAAGCGGGATTGTCGAAAAACAAATCGTCGAAGGAATTAAAAAATCTCCAGCCTTAACAGCTATTCAAGTTCGGCACGATCACCCAGCAGCAATGACTGGCCTGAAACGCGCGGCACTTTTTGCAATTAAAGAAACTGCTTATTTCAAGCGGATTATTGAGCTAATCACGAAAAATAACTGCCGCTATACGGTCATCCCAAATCAACATGACCCATACAATATTTTTGGCCAGAATGACTCTCTAAACCGGAACTTTTTAGTTGAGACATTGCTCTGGATAAAACAACTTCGAGGATTGTTTTATCTTCCTGCAAAATTGGTTAAATTGTGCATTCCCTCGGCTTTTCGAGCCTCGAGTCTAGCCTCCCCAGAAGAGTTTGATGCGGCTGTAGAACTTGTCTGGAAACAGACTGAGACAACCCAAAACATTAACACAAAGAACAAATGGTATAAAACACGCCATACTCGTTGGAACTCGTTCTTTCTTGAAAATTCTAATCTGCCAAAAATTGAACGCCTTCTCTATGTCTACGGCGAAAAGCATTTTGATGATTCTGAAAAAAAAATGATCGAGGAATACGCGAGAAGTATGGGCAGAACCTGCGTAGATGGCCTAACTTTTCGACCGACGAAGGTTTTCTTTTTTCGTGAAGTACTCTATGGGACTCTTATTCGCACTTTCCCTCTATTGATCACCACACTCTTCTATGGCCCTGCTCATTGGAGGCATATGCAGGCATCCCTAATTATTCTTGGTCTCGCTTTAAGGTGGGAGTCCTTTTGCCAAAGTTATAGGCCCAAAACTATGCTTGGCTTTGATGATCAGACATTCAGCCACATTGCCCGAACTCTAGCTTTTGAAAAGAATGGCCTATTGAACTACGGCATTCATCACTCGTCGGTTGCAGGAGCAAGCCTTGTTCCAGAGATGTGTTATAGCCACTATCACAAACTCTTCAGCTATGGTCCCATTATGGAAGAACTTCTAGGCGAAGCCTGGAAGCAACAAGAAATATTAAATATTGGGCCCCTTCGGGCTGATCTCATTCAAGAAGCCGAAATGAATCCAGCACGGCGAAAAGAATTTGAAAAACTTTATGGAGGAAAAATTAATATCCTCGCCCCTCCTCCTGCACCTTACGTATGGAATGTCGTTGATCGACAAAGAGATTTTTTCGGAACTCTACTGAAACTTTGTCAAGAAAATGATGCTCTAAGATTCATTATTCGCCCGAGACTTAGTTTCAGTCCAGCTCCAGAAATTACAGCGCTTATTGATGAGGGCATACGCAACGGATATTTTTCCATTGAAATGGAAAACTTCGACACCTGGGAGCTTATTGCATTTGTTGACCTAGTCGTCTGCACGACCTCATCCATGTTTCAAGAAGCCATTCACGCACATAAGCACGCAATGTGTTTTTGTTTCAATCGCATAGATGATGCTTTTATATATCGCAATCGGGAGCCTGCAATTATTCCGACAAATGGAAAAGAGTTGGAATATGCCATTGGTTACTTTTTGACTAATGGCATACCACCGTACAAGAACCAGAACGCGTTAATGCGCGATGTATGTGCACACAACTACGGAAACGTCATCCGACTTATTTCTACAGCGTTGAACAAATCTCCCACACCCAAAATACCCGCTTAATATAATAAATATTTCTGAAAACTATTGTGCTGTCATCAAAATGTTTGAACTAATAAAAACTTACGGCCTGTTCTCTTTCCGCTGTCTGAAGCAAATGGCGGAAAATAGAGGGCTTTTCGTCATGTTCATCATTGTCTCATTGCTAGGCGCTTTAGCCGAGGCGCTAACCATTTCATTTCTTGTGCCAATTATCGACACCCTATCAGGAAATAAATCATTTGCAGACATGCCAATTCTTAAATACTCATCAATGCTTTTTGATGGGTTTAATCGAAATGAAAAACTCCAATACGCGTCCCTAGGCCTTCTCATAGTTTTCCTTCTACGGGGGATTCTACAGTTTTTAGCCCAGTATTTTACCTCTATTATTCCTCTTCTTCTTGAAAAAAGACTATCCATTCAAAGTTATGAAGCACTTTTATCGGCCCAATTAGGCTTTATCAATAAAAGCGATGCGGGAGTCGTTCAAAGCCAAATCAATAACCTTCCACAACGAGTTTCAACAGTCCTGTTCGATTTTGGCACTGCGCTTTGGACTCTCTTAATTCTTGCTGTCTACGTGGCGTTTATGATTGCTGTGTCTTGGGAAATTACAATCGTAACACTTGCTTTTGTCGCCATACTTTCACTGATTTTGAAAGTTTTAACATCAAAGGCTTCCGATCAGTATGGACGGCAGCTCACCGTTGCTCAGGAAGGAAAGAACCTACATACCTTTGAAACGCTATTTGGCATGAGTCTCGTGAGATTGGTTGCAGCCGAAAAATTAATGATTGGCAAGTTTCGTAAACTCTATGACAGTCAAGTTGAGGCCCAACGCAAGCAATACTTCATCATTTCTATCCCTGCACCAATGTTCTCCGCGGCAACGGGCGTTTTCATCTGTGTCATGCTCTTGTTCGTCGCACGGCTAAACGACACTGAAATGGAAACCTGGTTAAGCCAAATATTTTTGTTCTTTTATCTGATGTCTCGACTTTTGGCACCAATATCAACGTTAAACATCATTCGGTCCCGAACAGTCGCCAATCTAAACGCCCTTGATTTGAGCGAACAATTTATCCTTGACGCGCGCAACGCCGTACAAAAGAACGGTACTTCTGATTTTCAGAAAATTAAATCCGAAATCTCCATGGAAAATGTTTATTTTTCTTACAATAACGGCGCCGAGCATGTCCTGCATAATCTTTCCTTTTCCATTAAAAGAGGAGAAATGGTCGCTGTTGTAGGACCTTCTGGAGCGGGGAAGACAACCGTCGTCGGCTTACTGTCTCGTTTATATGACCCCGAAAGTGGCCGCATCCTTATTGACTCGACTGATTTACGTGAATTGGATGTCGCCCAATGGCGCAAACGGATTAGCGTTGTGAGCCAAGATATCGTCATCTTCAACGACACCGTAGCTAACAACATATCATTCGGCACCCCGGAAACGGATAAAGATACTCTAGTCAACGCCGCTATCAAAGCATCAGCCGATGCATTCATACGCGACTTACCGCAGGGATACGACACGCTATTGGGGGACCGAGGGCTCAGGCTTTCCGGCGGCCAAAAACAGAGGATAGCCATCGCCCGTGCTATTCTTACCAATCCGGATTTCCTGATCCTCGATGAAGCGACCAGCAGCTTGGATTCTGTGACCGAAAAAGCTATCCAAAAAGCAATTGAGGAGCTTAGTAAAGATCGAACCGTTTTGATTATTGCTCACCGCTTATCGACAATACAGAAAGCCGACAAGATTCTTGTTATGGAAGGCGGGCGTCTCATTGAGCAGGGGAAACACAATGAGCTCTACGCAAAAGGACACAAGTATAAAGAGATGATCGACCACCAGAGCCTCGATCTAATAAATGGTGAAACACCTTGATACAGGGATAAAGAATTGTCCAAACCACTTAAAGCCATTGTCACAACCGTTCCTTTTGGCAGCATTGACCCAAAACCGGTTGAGTTGATGCATAAAAACGGCCTTGAGCACGTCATTAATCCACTTGGCCGAAAACTACGCCCAGAAGAGGTGGCGGATGTAATCAAAGGTTTTCCCATCATCATTGCCGGCACGGAACCGATAACTGCAAAAATCATGGATGCATCTCCGGAACTGAAGGCCATTTGCCGAGTAGGCATCGGTCTTGATAGCATCGACTTAGTGGCGGCACGTCAGCGGGGCATTGCTGTCAGCTATACGCCCGATGGCCCGTCTCCTGCTGTCGCAGAGTTGACAATTGGCTTGATCATTGACCAGCTTCGCGGCGTCAGCAGAGCTGACAGAGTTATACGTGCCGGTAATTGGAATCGAATTCCTGGGGGACGCGTATCCCTGTCGACAATCGGAATTATTGGCGTCGGCAGAATTGGCGGTCGTCTCCTTAATCATCTGGCTGGCGGATTTCCTGGCGTTCGAATTCTGGCCAACGATGTTGATCCCTCTGTCCAAGAGTCATTTCGAGACTTTCCTTCCGTTAAATGGGTGGAAAAGGAAACAATCTATCGAGAAGCGGATATTGTCTCTCTACATGCACCTTTAACACCGGAAACGATTGGGCTGGTCGGAGAGGCCGAACTGGCGATGATGAAGCGCGGTTCATTTATCATCAACACAGCGCGAGGAGGGATGATCGATGAAACATCTTTGGCTGCTTCCCTCTCTTCAGACCATCTTGCCGGTGCTGCAATTGATGTTTTCGAGGAAGAGCCCTACAAAGGGCCGCTAGCAGAAATTGAAAATATCGTACTGACCTGTCACATGGGATCAATGACTCGAGATTGTCGAGCTCGTATGGAAATTGAGGCGACAGAAGAAGCCATTCGTTTTGCCCAGGGAAAAGACTTTCTTTCGCCAGTGCCCGAAAGCGAGTATGAGCTGGCTGACAGACTTGCCGGAAATTAGTGGGAATTTATTATGAAAATCGCAGTAACAGGCGGTGCCGGATTTCTTGGGAGCCATGTTGCAGATGCGCTCAGTGATGCTGGGCACGACGTGATCATTCTGGACGTGACCAAATCCGACTACCTGAGAAACGATCAATCGATGGTCGAATGTAGTATCCTCGATTTTCCAAAACTTGTAGAAGTTATAGCCGGTTGTGATGCCGTATATCATTTTGCGGCCTTAGCGGACCTTGATGAGGCCATTGGTCTTCCGCAGAAAACCATAGAAATCAATGTCATCGGAACTGCGAATGTTCTTGAGGCATCCAGACAAGCTGGCATCAAACGTTTTGTTTTTGCCAGCAGCATCTACGTATACAGCAACCAGGGTTCTTTCTATCGGACTTCAAAACAAGCGGGAGAGCATCTGGTACAAGATTTTAACGAACGTTATGGCTTAGCTTACACCATTCTCCGGTTCGGCTCACTCTATGGACCTCGGGCGAACAAAAGCAATAGCGTTTTCAATTTACTCAGCCAAGCACTACAGTTTCACAAAATCAACTACGCGGGCAGCGGCAAAGAAGTGCGGGAATACATCCACGTACACGACGCCGCAGCAACATCAGTCGACATTTTGGATGATGAGTACAAAAATGGCATCGCCCACCTGACCGGCAGTGAACGCATGACCACCGGCGACATGCTTGAGATGATTTCGGAAATAATGGGGGGCAACATAGAAGTTGAGGTCAATCAGGGTGAAATGACCGGACACTATGTCCAAACGCCCTACAGCTACACCCCCAAGATTGGCCGGAAACTTGTACGGAATTCCTACATTGATCTGGGTTTAGGTCTTCTAGACTGCCTCCAACATATTGATCAAAAACGCCTTCAGGATGAAACGGCGATACTTGAAGACCCTACTTTATAAGCTTCAGGAAATTCGAAAATTTTCACGGGCGGTGGTTTAGGCTGGCAATTTGGCCTTAAGTAACAGTGGCATACTGAAATGTTTAAGTGCATAGCCAACACAATTATCAATAACCATCATTCCCATCCTCCGAAGAAAGGAGACAAGTCGTGATTTGCGCCATCATGATCGGCCGCGAGGGTTCCAGCGGCTTTCCCGGCAAGAATGTTTATCCGGTACTGGGCCGCCCTCTTTGCGCTTACCCTTTGATGGCCGCAAATGCCGCACCATCAATCGACCGGGTTTATGTTTCAACTGATTCAGACCGAATCAAGGAAATCGGTCGTGAGTATGGGGCTCAAATCATTGATCGCCCAGCCTATTTGGCAACCAAGGAAGCCCTTGGCGAAGACGCATATGTCCACGCAAACGAGGTGATCGCTAAGGAACTGGCGGGAAAAGGCGAGGAGGTTGAACTCTTGGTGCTCTTAATGGCCAACGCACCAACCATCTCAGCCGATACTTTGGAAGAGGGAATTCGGGTTCTTCGGGAAAACCCAAGCTACGATTCAGCCGTCACCGTTTCCTGTTACAACATGTGGAGTCCGCTCCGAGCCAGGAAAGAAGACGACGAAGGGCTTTTACAGCCTTTCGTTCCTTTTGAGGTATTCGGGGACCCCAAGACCCTTAATTGCGACCGGGATTCCCAAGGCGATGTGTGGTTCGCCGATATGGGAGTCTCTATCGTCAGACCGCAGAATCTTGTGGAAATGGAGAGTGGCTTGCTGCCCCAGAAATGGATGGGACAACGCATCTTCCCATTGAAGCAACGCGGTGGTCTCGATGTGGATTACGACTATCAGATGCCTCAAGCCGAGTTTTGGCTAGGCCAGAATAGTGTTGAGGGCAAAAACGACTGATCCTTAACAGGTGAATACGTCAACTGTCGTTTGATCCTGGTGCAAAACAAACCGGACAGGCAAAGCGTCAGCATCTCCCGGCTGGAGAGCCTCGGCGATAACGTCATATTTAGCCTTTCCACTGACGGCCAAAACAATCCGTGTGCTATTGAGCAGTAGGCGAGGCGTTAAGCTGACCCTCGGATGATCAGGTCGCAGGGTAGCGCAAACCATTCCCTTGGGACTCTCCTGCCGGCTGTCAAAAGGAAAAATTGAGGCGACATGCCCGTCTTCACCCATACCAAGAAAAACGACCGCCAGAGGGAGCTCGATGGCTGTTAGTTTTGCCTCAATGGTCTCTAATTCTTTGAAAGGGTCGGCGCCATCGGTTTTTATTCCGAGTAGTCGAGCGCCTTTCTTGATTGCCGACGACATGGTGGCCGCAATAAGGCCTTCATTGCTGTCATCATGATCTTTCGGAACCCACCGCTCGTCTGCAGGCAAAACTGTGATGCGGTTCCACGGCAAGTCGAGTTGCGACAGCACGGGAAGAATAAGTTTTGCCGTACGGCCGCCGGGAACGACAAGCACAACTTTTTCTCGTTTTTTAAATTCCCGAACAAGTGAAGTGGAGATGGCTGCAACAATGGCTGACTGCCTCCCCTTGTCAGAGCCAAGGTTATGAATTTTTACAGACATCCAAGATTTGCTCCAAAGCATCTGAAGGAAGATTCAACTCCAACTGAACCTTCTTTTGAGCGCTCTTTGCGTCACCTTTTTGAATTGCAAAAACAGAGAATATTAAATTTTCATACGGAGTAGAGGCCGTTTTTGAGGGCTTACCCCAGTATCCATAACAAAAAATGGTCGTCGGCATTGGGGTTAGTGCTTCAAGGGTTTGGATAGCATCACCAGCATTAAAAACAACATAAGGTGCCCGTTCTCGAGGCTCGTTATTCTGATTAGAACTAAAAACAATATCTTGGTAACTTTTTTTAAAGTTGTTTATCCCCTCTTCTAAGCTTAGACGCAATGAAACAACCAAAAACCCAGACTCTCCAACATGATCCCATGCTCTATCGATAATTGCCGTGGTTTCAACATTCCAATCAGCAACTCCTAGACTAAAAACCGTTGAGAATTTTTCCCCTGAGAGTTCCGAACAAGATAAGATGTCAGCACAAATGAAGCGGGCAGGAAACACCTCTGAAGGTTTCAACTTCGCCGTCTGAACTGATTGGGCATTAATCTCTACGCCAACATAGTGGTCTATTTCACCTTTCTCACTAAGAGCCATTCCTAGTCCGCCAGTAGCGCAACCGATATCAAGAACCCGTCCAAATTTTCCCTTGTGCTTCAATATTAGATCAAAAATGTGCCTTTCCGATTCGTAGAAATCTTTCCATGCAATCCGGTTATTCTTGTAAAACTGCTCAATCGCGCTAGTTTTATATTCAATGTTTGACGACATTCCGTGCTCCTGAAAATTGACTATGAACATGCAGAAAATACACAGCATAAAATACTGAGCCTTTTCAATGGTAAAACCTAATTCACATTTATTGGAAATCGCGCGGGATACTGACATCCTACCGGAGCAGGAAAATATTGTTTGCTTGGACCGGAATGAACGAATTAGTGTTTTTGAAGACCTCGAATTTCAGTCAATGCTAGGCAAATTTTCGCCATCTCTGTTTTCTTCTTACCCAAAGTTGGGGTCACTTTATCAGAGACTCCAACAAACTCTCGATCTCCCTATTGAAAGTATTACTGTGGGTGCGGGTTCAGATGGAATCATTCGGCGTGCTTTTCATGCTTTTTTGTCACCTAATGATATTGTCGTTGCACTTCAACCAACCTATGGAATGTACGAAGTATGGGCTAAAATTTTCCAAGCTGACTTCCAGACCATAAACTACAGAGAAGCGAGTGGGAAATTTTACTTTGATCTTGACGAGTTAATCAGCAGAATAGCCTGCGGTGCTAAAATATGTTGCATTGCCAACCCAGATCAACCTACAGGTCATGCGCTTGATCAGAAAACACTAAGACAAATCGCCACAGCCTGTACAGAACACAACGCTCTCCTACTTATAGATGAGGCGTACTATCCGTTCTATCCCGCAACGGCAAAATCACTTGTACATGACTTCGATAATATTCTCATAATCCGAACATTCTCAAAAGCTGGCGGCATTGCTGGTCTCCGAGTCGGATACGCCTTTGGGGTTCCGGCTCTGATTTCAGCGCTAAATATTGTGCGGGGACCAGGTGAAGTAAATGCGGCAGGTGCGGCGATAGCAAGCCATCTTCTCGATAACCCTCATATTATGACAAACTTTTGTGCAAATGCTGAAAAGGGCCGTGATATTTTGATACGCACAAGCAACGATTTAGGCTTTTTTTCTCCAATCTGTCACGGGAATTTCCAGCTTCTAAAATGTCCCACCAATATTAAACCCACAGATATCATTGATGAATTAATAGCCCGAGGGTTCGCTATAAAAGACGTAAGTTCACATCAATGCCTTAAAGGGTATGTCCGCGTTACGCTTGATCACCCAAAAATAATGAATATCTTTTGTAAAGCTCTTTCACAGGCAATGGAAAGCCTCTCAACCCAACGCAAAGTAATTTAAAAATGAAACGCCCAGCATACATAAAGGACTATAGTTTTATTGGCATAAGCGGGGTTGAAGATGATACCAATGACGCGCTCAAAAGAATTCACAATCTATCTAATCAGTTAATCCAACAAGATTTAAATGATCATGAGAAATCAGTTATTCAACAAGCTTGTAGGGATTTAACTTCTTATAAGCCGACAAAAAAGAACGGGTTCTGGCTACGTCCTCATGTTTTAGAAGAATTGCGGCGGATTACCGATGATGAGTTGCCGCGATATCTTTTTTATCGCTATCGTTACGATGTTTATCCCGAAGAACGATTGTTGGATGCCTTCCCTCCCTGCGTCCAAATTGAACCAACTTCGGTATGTAATTACCGATGCATTTTTTGTTATCAGACCGACCAAGCGTTTACGCATAAACCGAATGGCCATATGGGCCATATGAGTTTTGAAACGTTTAAACGCATCATTGACGAAGTCGAAGGGAAAGTTGAGGCCGTCACATTGGCTTCTAGGGGCGAACCTCTTCTGTGCAAAAGCTTTGTTCAGATGATGGATTATGTCTCGGATAAATTCCTTGGCCTGAAAATTAATACCAACGCCTGGCATTTAAATGAGAAGAATGCTCATGCCATCTTGAGTGCCAACCCAAATACCGTGGTTTTTTCAGTCGATGCCGCCGACGCCAAGCTTTATGAAAAAATGCGGGTTAATGGGCAATTTGATCGAGTGTACGAAAATATTCGGCGGTTCAGTGAAATAAGAGCGCGCCACTATTCTGATTCCCGGACCATCACTAGAATTTCAGGTGTTCGCTTCGACGAAGACCAAAGCCAGGAAAAAATGGAGGCTTTCTGGGATGGTCTCGTCGATCAGGTCGCTTTCGTCACCTATAACCCTTGGGAAAATTCTTACGAAACGCCCGCCAACAAACTCAGCCATCCCTGCTCCGACCTTTGGAGGCGGACTTTTATTTGGTGGGACGGTCTTGTCAATCCCTGCGATGTGGATTATCGATCAACCTTGGCCGCAGGGAATATCAACGAAAATTCACTCAGCGAAATTTGGCAAAACAACGCATATACAAACCTCCGGCAGGCACACAACAACGGAGAGCGCCAAAGCCTCACCCCTTGCAAGGGATGCGTTTTCCAGTAAGTCGGGCCTGAGTGTCTTGGGAACCGACGATATACCGACGGCTAATTATTTATGCTCGTAATCGTTCCGTCAGATGACACGGATCTTGCCCTGGAGGCCCTGGCGCAACATGAAGAGGCTTGGACTGTTTGGTATTTCAGTTCAGGCTTCCTCAAGTATCGGCATCTCGTGACCACATCAGCACAAAACGTGAATATTGGTGATGTGTCCTCCACCATTAACCGTATCGTTCCCGATTTAGTTGGACCACTCATCGACCTCGGGAGTGACATACCCCCCAAATCTACCTTTGATTGGGATGCAAGTAACCTTTCTGAAAGGAGTCCCTATAATTCAGATATCCTGATCAGAGCCGCGCAGTACGTTGCTTTCCGGCAATTATCTGAAACACAAGCCAATCACGCTTTCATTGTCGGCGATCCTGATTTTGCCGAATTGCTTTACGATGAAGGTCAAAAAGCTGGCATCGCCGTCTATTGGCGGAAACCCAAGCATAAGAAGCCCTTCGTTGGTCAGGTTTTTCGGTTTTTCCTACAGCTGGTCAAAATCCTCTCCACCCTTCACATTCGGTTGGCCGGCATGCGAGCGACACTCCATCGAAGCATCGTTCTCAAGAAGCTTCGAAAGCGCTTTCCAATCCCGGTTCGTCAACTACAAGAGGCCGACGTTCTCATTGTAAACTGGGTTCACTCGCAAACTTTCAATTCAGAAAAGCCCATTCAGGATGACCGGACGCTTGGCACTTTTCCAGATATCCTCGGCAACGAGGGGCAGAAGATCGGGTATTTAGGCCTTCCTTTAGACTGGGTAGAACCCTTCAAAGGCATCGCAGAAAATGCCGTTACCGCTAAAGATCCAGCCCTACTCATTGAAGACTGTATGTCTAAGGTCTCTCTATTATCTTCTGCTCTTTGGTCACTGGGCGCGCCTTTTCGTTTACAGCCCAAACTGCATGCCTGCGGCTTTGATCTCTCCGCACTGGTCCGGATGGAAATATTCCGCGAATGGGCCGCCTGGAGACCGGTATGGGCCCGCCTTCTCAGAAACGTCGCGCCATTCCTTGAGCAAAAAAAAATCGCGCCAAAGTTCATTTGCTACATCTATGAAAATCAGCCTTGGGAAAGAATGCTTATCAATGGTTTAAGGGCGCAGTTTCCTGAAGCAACTCTTGTCGGACTTCAGCTATCACTTTTCGCGCCGAATTATATCAGTTTCTTCCCAAGTCGCCTCACTCGGGAAAATGGACTTTTCCCAGACTATTTGATGGTTCCTAGCCCTTCATTCTCGAGTTGGTACCAAAAACATGGCATTCCCAAGAAGGCCGTCATCGAAGGGGGAGCGATACGGTACCAAACTCTTCTGAAAAAAGCGTCTTCTAAACCCACGCGATTTAAGTCGGCTGCAGATGAGGCAAGCATTCTTTGTTGCACCTCAATCGAGTTTGATGAGTCGCTCGAGTTAGTCTATGCGGCAGCTGAAGCCCTGCAGAATACGTCCCAGTTAATCGTCAATTTCCATCCGGTCACAAGTATCGAGTTTCGGCAACGTTTTAAGTCGGCGATCAAAGAGCTGGCAGATTTTTCTCTCGACCATATTGCTTACACGGACGAGCCAACAAACAAACTCCTCCGAAAAACTACCGCTGTTATCTACAACTCTTCTGGCGCATCGTTCGATGCCCTTGCTCTGGGAATTCCAGTCATCTATGTGAGAAGACGCTTTGCCATAGATTACAACAAAGTGCCTGAGGATCTTTGTTTCGAGTGTTCCTCACCGGAAGAGATTCGTCGAGCCGTCGAGCGAATAAAGTATGCTGAACTCAATGACCAGCGCCGCAATGACCGAAAAAAACGGCTACAAGACTTTTTGGCGCCGCCAAACTCAACGGCAATTAGTCAAATCTTTAGGTAATTTCTCTCGTTAAGCCTCTTTAATCCGAAACGGGTATTGTGCATTTTACACATCTCCCTTTAGCTCCAGAACGTGAGTGAGAAACACGAAAATGAAAACAGTCATTCTGTGCGGCGGTCTCGGGACACGCATTCGCGATGTCGCCGAGGACATTCCAAAGCCGATGATCCCGGTCGGTCAATATCCTATCCTCTGGCACATCATGAAGCACTACGCTCGGTGGGGATATGAAGACTTCATTCTATGTCTGGGCTACAAAAGCGAGGTTATTAAAGACTTCTTTTTAAACTATCAAACTCGGGTCAGCGACTTGACCGTTTCACTCGGTCAAGACAACGGCGTAACGATCCACGAAGCTCACCAGGACGAGAACTGGTCGGTTACACTAGCCGAAACCGGACTCAACACACTCACCGGCTCAAGGATCAGCAAGATTAGAAAATACATCGGCACTGATGAGCACTTTATGTTGACCTATGGAGACGGCCTTAGCGACGTAAACCTTAATGCTCTTGTCGATTTCCATAAAAAGCATGGCAAGATCATGACAATAAGCGGAGTCCGCCCCCCCGGCCGGTTTGGCGAGATTGATCATGATGGCGATGGCACCATCCTTCAATTCAATGAAAAGCCCCAGGCAACCGGGGGACGCATATCGGGTGGATTCATGGTCTGCAGCCGTAAGATTTTCGACTATCTAGACCCCTCGAAAGACGACGAGACGCTCGAAGCCGAACCCATGCGCGCGATAACGGAAGACGGCCAGATGGCTATGTTCTCCCATGATGGTTTCTGGCAATGCATGGATACCTTCAGGGATTACAAATTGTTGAAGTCTCTACTAGAATCCGGCGATGCTCCTTGGACAAAATAGCTAGGCGACAACAAAATGAATTTTGACGTTTTCAAGGGAAAGAGAGTCCTCGTAACCGGCTCAACAGGCTTTAAGGGAAGCTGGCTTTGCACTTGGCTGACGGAACTCGGCGCCAATGTTTCCGGGCTTGCTCTGCCCCCTGCCGAAGACGCCCCGCTCTTTGATCAGCTGAAGCTCCGAGATCGGGTCGATCAACACGACGGAGATATCCGAGACTTAAATTTTGTCCAACGCGTCCTCGACAGGACTGAGCCTGAAATTGTCATTCACCTTGCGGCACAAGCCCTTGTTCGGCTGAGCTATGATGTGCCAAAGGATACCCTCG
>CBDUMN010000006.1:0-61401 GCA_965368335.1 uncultured Rhodospirillales bacterium | reverse complement strand
TGACTATACACCGGGGCCAGCAGACCCTCCAACTGATCGCTAAATTCCCAAGCCTGAATGAACTCCACAAGAAAGAGCGGACAGATCCACACAAATGATGATTCGCCTTCTTTTCATTCCTTTCTTTGTTTTTCTTCTTGCCGCCCCCCTGGCCGGACAAGCACAGGGGATAGCCAAGGTTGAAAGCCTAGCCCACGACCTTACCGTTTATCTCAACCCGGACACCCGCTCACTCAAAGTAACCGACCGCATGACCGTCGTTGCCGATGGCGTTCTGCGTATCCGATTGTCTCCCAGCTTCTATGTCACCGCCTTGCGGCTCGACGGTAGGATGGTCAACGCCATGATGAAGCCGGGCGAGATGCTCCTGAGGCTTCCGGAAGGGCGCAAGCCTTACGAGTTGCTGCTTGAGTACAACGGGCAGCTTCCGGGCCTACCCGACGACATGCAGGCAGCCTCGGGCCCCCTCTTTTTTACCGACCCATCGGGAAGTTTTATCCCGGGCGCCTCGGGCTGGATTCCCGATCTGGGCAAGGATCTCTTCACCTACAAAGCAACTCTTTACACGCCGCCCCTCCACAAGGCTGTCGTGCCAGGAAAACTGCTGGAAGAGGAAACCACGGAGCGCCGCTACAAAGCAGTTTTCGAAATGCTCCAGCCTGCGGATGATATTTCACTTTTCGCCGGTCCCTATAACGTAGCGGAACGGATGCACAAAGGACTACGCCTACGCACCTATTTCATGCCTGACATGAAAGGGCTGGCCGAAGGTTATTTGAGCAAAACGGCTGAATACATTGATCTCTACAGCCAATGGATCGGGCCCTATCCGTTTAGCGAATTTTCCGTAGTCGCCGGTCCTCTGCCCGTCGGATATGGCTTCCAGGGCCTGACCTATATGGGGGCAAACGTTTTGCGTCTTCCATTTATTAAGGATAGCTCTTTAGGCCACGAAATTCTGCACAACTGGTGGGGAAACGGGGTTTTCACCGATTACGCCGACGGCAACTGGGCGGAAGGCCTCACAACCTATATGGCCGACTACGCTTTCCTGCTTAGACAAAGTTCAGAAAAAGCCAGAGAACGCCGCCTCGCTTGGCTGCGCGATTTTGCCGCCCTTCCGCCAGAAAGAGATGCGCCACCGCGCAGCTTCACAAGCAAAGGGCACACAGCCTCCCAGGTCATCGGCTACAACAAGGTCGCATTTCTCTTCCATATGCTACGCAATCGCCTGGGCAATGAAACCTTCGACAAAGCAATCAAGGGATTTTGGCGTAATCATCGGTTCACCCGGGCTTCCTGGGATGACCTGAAAGCGGCTTTCGAGCAAGCTTCGGGACAACCGCTCGACAATTATTTCAAACAATGGCTAGACCGAAAAGGAGCGCCCCGGCTGTCTCTGGTCACCGCCCATAGCAGCGGCGGCAGCGTTACCGTGACCCTTGCGCAGAGCGAGCCTGTCTACGACATGAAGCTACCTCTGACCGTGACGCTGACGAACGGCGAAGAAATCAAGTTTTTCGAACATCTTAAAACAGCGAATGCAACCTTTAAACTTCAGGTATCGGGCACCGTTAACAGCTTGGCCGTCGATCCCGCTTTTGACATATTCCGCCATTTGGCCGAAGGTGAAGCGCCTCCGATTTTGCGGGACGTCACCCTAGCAAAGAACGCACTGGTCTTTTTAACCGACACCGAGGTTAAGACCAGAGAAACGGCACGCCGTCTCGCTCTGCGAATGATGGACCTACGCCCCCGTTTCGCCGATACGGAGACGGGTCTGAACGTCAATCACCCGCTGCTGGTTATCGGTCTGGAAGAAACGGTAACGCCGTTTCTGGCCAGAAACGGGATCAGCGGGCCACCGGAACAGATAACCGGCCTTGGAACCGCTCGCGCCTGGGTCGGCAAAAATACCAATGGCATCGCCTATGCCATCGTTGCCGCCAAAGACTCCGAAAGCCTTGAGGCTATTCTACGCCCCCTCCCCCACTATGGCCGTAGCGGATATATCGCCTTTAAAGGACGGCAAACCGTCACAAAAGGAACCACGACAACAAACGATACACCCCTTCAAATAACTTTCCATTAATTTTCAACACCTTAGGTGTGTGTGAGATCACACATTGATTTCCCACCGTAAGGCTGCTGTTATTTCCCCGTTCCAACCCATTGGCGGAAGTCCGACCCTGCGCATCGGGTCGGGTTTCTGCCGCTCTTGGGACTCAAAGGGTTGGGACTAAAAATTAGGTTGGAACCTGAATGACCGAAGAAAACAAACCCGGCAACGCTCCGGGAACGATCACCAAAGCCGCCGTTATTGTTACAGCCCTAGCCGTCATTTTTTTCATTGGCTGGTCGCAATTCCGCCACGCCGATACCGACGCCCACCGTATTGTAGAGACGCGGACTCCCGTAAAGATTTCCATTGGCGGGCCCTTTACCCTGACCCACCACAATGGAACGCGGGTCAGCGATACCGATTACCGCGGCCGTTTCATGCTGATCTTTTTCGGCTACACCTACTGCCCCGATGTCTGCCCAACGGAACTGAGCACCATCGCCGAGGCTATGGACCTGCTGGGGCCGGAAAAATCGAAACAAATTCAACCGCTTTTCATCAGCGTCGATCCGCCGCGCGACACGCCGGAAGTTATGGCCAACTATGTTGTCCAGTTTCATCCAAGCATCGTTGGCCTGACGGGAACCGAAGACGAGATTGCTCAACTGGCTAAAAGTTTCCGGACCTACTATGCCCGCGCTGAAGGAAGCGAGGGGGATGAAGACTACGCGGTCGATCATTCGGCCACGACTTATCTGATGGGCCCTGACGGCCAATTTGAAACAACCTTCTCCTACGGGACCCCCCCTGAAGCCATGGCGGCGGCCCTGGAGAAATTTATCGATTCACGATCTTAAAAGTTTTGCGTTTGAAGGAGACACTTTTATGAAAAAGATCATCGCAGCCACTGCAGCCGCCCTGATGATGGGCCTCACGGCTCCTGCTTTTGCCGGGGATATTTCCATCGAGGGCGCCTGGGCGCGCGCTTCGGCAAAAATGGCCCGCGCAGGCGCTGCTTTCTTGACCGTTAAAAACACTGGCGCTGCCGATAAGCTGGTTGGAGCCAAAGCTGATATTTCCAAAAAGGTCGAACTGCACACCCACATCAAAGACGGCGACGTCATGAAAATGCGGCAGGTCGAAAGCATTGCCGTTCCTGCCAACGGCATGGCTATGCTGAAGCCGGGCGGCGACCACGTCATGTTTATGGGCCTGACCAAACAACTCAAAGAAGGCGATATGTTCCCGCTGACGCTGATCTTCGAGAAAGCCGGTGAAATCAAGACTCACGTCAAGATCGAAAAGGCCGGCGCCATGGGCGCCATGAAAGGCCATATGAAACACTAATAAAAAAACAGAGGCGGCCGTCCCCACCAGTGCCGCCTCTTCATAATCCCCCAAAATAAAAGCGGAGGCCTTCCCGGCTCTCCGCTTCTTTTTTTCCTAGGGTCAGGACCCTAAAGAACTGTTTGTTTAACGCAACGCGTGCTTTTTCATCCGATAAAGAAGAGCATCGCGAGAAATGCCCAGCAGAGCTGCAGCATGCGTCCGATTGTTATCCGTACGCGCCAAGGCCATGTTGATCAGCGACACCTCAAGTTCTTCGAGCACCAACCCGCCCTCGGGGAACTTGAATCCCCAAAGGCCGCCTTCATTGGCGTCCGAAGAGCCGTTGAGAATTTCACGCGGCAGGGATTCTGCGGTCACTTCCTGACCGGCGCAAAGGATGACAAGACGTTCGCAAAGATTGCGCAATTCACGAATATTGCCCGGCCAGCTATAGCTTTCGAGGCGCTTAGTCGCCTCTCTTGAAAACCATGGCGCTTCGACGCCGTGCTGGGCAGACAGTTCTTTCATCAGCCCTTTAAGTAGCACTGGAACATCACCGGTTCGTTCGCGCAATGGCGGCATTTCCAAGGGAACGACGTTCAAACGGTCGAACAGGTCTTCGCGGAACTGCCCTTCGGCAGCCAGAGTGGCGAGATCCTTGCTGCTTGCCACGATAACCCGAGAATCAATTTGAATAAGCCCACTGCCCTCTTCATTAAGGCTCTCTCCGGTTTCCATAAAGCGGAGCAAGCGCCCTTGCCAAGAGTGGGGCAATTCATCAACGCCATCAAGGAACAGCGTTCCTCCATCGGCCTGCGCAAACAGTTCAAATTCAGAAATATTTTCGGGCAATGCCGCACAATTGACGACCGCCATAGGCTTTTCAGAACGGAAGCTATCCTGATGGATCGTTCGGGCCAGCATCTCCTTGCCGGTGCCACGCTCCCCAAGAATCAGCATGGCCACATCGGCAGCTGCCGCTACCTGCGCTGTACGCAGGACGGCTCCCAATTCAGGTGAAGTGCCGATCAACATTCCCATCCGTCTACTTTTCAACGCCACAAACGGCGCAGTCCTCTCCTAACAGGCTACCAGTATAGATCAAGCTGGCCATTCCCAAAACAACAACCGTTAATCCAATAGCTTTTCTTACCGCGTCTTTGCGACGCATGGCAAGGAACCATTGCGAAGCCATCGAGATGCCGAAGACTGCCGGAAGTGTCCCCATTCCGAACATGATCATGGTCAATCCTCCCTGAAGGGAAGTTCCCGCTGATGCGGAATAAAGCAACACCGAATAAACAAGGCCACAAGGCAACCATCCCCAAACCGCACCATAGCCAAATGCATAAAGGGGAGACTTCAAGGGCAGAAACTTTCTCCCAAGCGGCTCAAGCCGTCGCCATAAAGGAATTCCAACTTGTTCCAAGGTTGCAAATGATGGGAACCATCCCGCCAAGTAAAACCCCATGGACACCAAAATCACCGCAGAAAGAATTCGCAAAAAAATCAGCCCAGCCTCAGGACTAAAAAACGTCACCGTCTCAAAGCTGATCCCAGCGGCAATCGTTCCCGCAACGCCGTAACTGAAAATACGCCCAAAATTGTAACAAGCGCTGTAAAAAATCTGTCGCCCACGGCTTGCTTGCCGTCCTCCCGGAATGCTCAACGACAAAGCTCCTGCGATCCCTCCGCACATTCCGACACAATGAACGGAGCTTAAAAAACCAAACGAAAACGCCGAAATTAGTGTGGCGATTTCAATAAACTGAGCATTGTCCATAAACAGCGTCCGATATCTGCGCTCTTTGCGCGATAGTTTAGGATTAAGATGTTTTATCCCGTTGGTATCTTTGGGCATTTGTTGACAGGAGTCCACTCAGGTTCCATGATCACGGTCAAAGAATGGGATTTTCTTTGGCAAAGACCGTCCCCGAATCCAACCATCGCAATGAGGCCTTAAAAGAATGGGCAAGCTGACCCGAACGCTGACTACCGCAATTTTTTTGACCGCAACCGCTTTTTCTTCCGCTTTAGCCGGTGACGGTCAGATCAACGCGGTTGCATTCAAGAGTATTCAGGCCGGTGCAACCATCACCGTAAGCCCTCTCGACAATTCCGATGAAAACATGGTCATAAAGCAGGACTTTGAAAAAGCTCTGCGTGATGCCGGGTTTTCCATTTCGGATAATTCACCACTTGTCCTGACTTTTGAAACACGTGGAGAACTCGGCAGTTGGGGCGGTCAAGATCGACGCTCTGTGGTTGAGTTGACCAACCAAGGCTCTTGGGATGGCGGCGACAACACGACGGCCAAGCTCAATATTTTCAACTCAAGCCGGGGCGGCTTGGTAAACGAGGGCGACCAACACCAGGGCGAAGGCACAAAATCCAAATACCGCCTCGATGTTACGCTTGACGATAGAGAGGCGAAACGCCGTGTCTGGCATGGCTGGGCAGTCACCGAAGTCTCAGCCGCCGACAGCCACTCACTCACTCGCAGCATGGTTCCCTTCGTCGCAAAGGCCGTTGGCAAAACGGTGCGCAAGGAAACCTTCAACATTAAGTAAGTGGATTTTCGTTTCCGAGGAACCCGTTCAACGCGAGGAAAAACGCTGCAGCCAACAATCCCGCAAGGGGCACGGTAATCAACCAAGCCGATACGATAGTCATCAAATGCTGACGCCGCACCAGCTTGCGGCGTTTTGCTTTTTCGGCTTTTCTGATTTCCTTCGGTGACGGCCCCTTATCCTCCAATGAGCCATGGCTTTGTAAAACGATACTCTCAACAAACATCGCCTCGCGCTCCGCTTCTTTTTGAATGCGTTGCTTGTTGGCTAAAAACTCCCGGTAAAAACCGACACCGAAAACAGCGCCAACGGCAATATGGGTCGAGCTCACCGGCAGCCCCAAGGCCGAAGCGACAAGCACCGTAATGGCTGCCGATAGCGCAACGCAAAACGCCCGCATCCGGTCGAGTTTGGTGATTTTCTCTCCGACCATCCGAACCAACTTGGGACCAAACAGCAACAGACCGGCCGAAATGCCTGCAGCACCGATCCCCATAACCCAGAGAGGCACTTGGACCATCGTAACGATTTCGCCGGTACTGGCCGCCCCGACAATGGCAGCCAGAGGACCGATAGCATTGGCCACATCATTCGCGCCATGAGCGAAACTCAACATCGCGGCCGAAACAATCAACGGCAGAGTAAATAATTCGCTCACCGCTTTGCGACGGTTCTCGATCCCTTCAGCGGCCCGCGCCACCATCGGCCGGATAATGGCAATTGAAGCGGCGAATAAAGCGGCTCCGGTGGCGACAACAACCCACCAGTCTGGTTTCCAGATCTTCTTCAGGCCCTTTTTCATCAGGTACATGGCGAATACCGAAACCATGATGCTCACAAGGATAGGAACCCAGCGTTTGGCCGCACTTACCCGATCTTCCTTAAAAACGATCTGGTGCTTGATAAGGGCTAAAAAAAGTGCGGCGATAACGCCGCCAAGCACCGGAGAAATAATCCAACTGGCGGCAATTTTCCCCATCGTCGCCCAGTTGACCGCATTGACCCCCGTGGCGATGATACCGCCCCCCATGACGCCGCCAACTACAGCATGGGTGGTTGAAACCGGCGCGCCGATAACGGTGGCGAGGTTAACCCAGACCGCAGCCGCAAGCAGAGCCGACATCATGGACAAAATGAAGGTTTCGGTATCGGGCATCAATTCAGGGGCGATAATGCCTTTAGAAATGGTCTTGACCACATCGCCACCGGCAAAAATCGCACCGGCAGCCTCAAAAACTGCCGCAATGATCAGCGCGCCAATCATCGTTAATGCGCGGGACCCAACTGCCGGACCGATGTTATTGGCGACATCATTCGCGCCGATATTAAGCGCCATATAGGCCCCCAGCAAACCGGCAATGATGATATAGATGCCGTTGTCTCCGGCCCCTCCCTGGTAAAACGAGATCACCAGCACGATCGCCATGAATACAAGAACAACCCCGTACTTGGTGACAAGCTGCCCGCTTTCATGGGCCGCCTGGCCGATCTGATCGATTCCCTTCAGCTCTTTATGAAGCTTTTTAAGATCTTTGGGGCTATTTCCATCCGCCATATTTCAGCGTCCCGCTTCCTCAATCATCACTGTTCGGACTCATAAGTGATGATTGAGGAAATTGATACCGTTTTGTTATGTAAAGCCCGCTGTTTTCCGATCAATACCCCCTCAAGCAATTGACCGGAATCATGGCGCTCTGGACGGTAACCGGCGATGACATAGACACTCTACCATTCCTTACGAAGCGGTTTCTTTATGCGCACCATCATTGGCTTTTGCCTCTTCCTTCTCGCCTCACTCTCTCCGGCTCAAGCAGCCGACTTTAAAGGCACACCGACGGTAGTTGACGGCAATACGTTGAAATTCGGCGAAACGGAAGTGGCGTTATGGTCGTTGAATGCCCCCTTACTTCACGAAAAATGCCTGAGCACCAAAGGGAAAGAGTTTCCCTGCGGGAAAACTGCGCGCCGCACCCTCGATATGCTGGTTCAAAACCACGCCGTCGAATGTGAAAAGCAAGGCAAAGCCGTTGATAAAGCCGGGCGACCGCTGGCTGTTTGCTACCTCATGGGGATGGATATCAACGAACAAATGGTGCTTAACGGTTGGGCGGTAATTATTCCGGGTGAGGCTGACCGTTATGCGCGATCACAGTATGCCGCAAAAAAAACCCGGAGCGGTATGTGGCGCTCGCTTCGTTTCAAGCCCGATGACTTTCAAGGCCGGAAGTAACTGTTTTCGGCGATAAAAACATGTCGTTATCATTTTTTTTCCGTTTGCCGTTGGCCCATTTTCCGGCTACACCCCTGAGGTCCAACGCAGTTGAATATTCCAATACGGTAAGATGAGCGACAAATCGAAAAAAGCATTGTTGCCCGCGGGTCTGCGGGACGTGTTATCTCCCGATGCGGCCTTTGAGGCTGCTGTGGTTGAGAAGACCGTCTCCGTCTTTGCCGCCAACGGCTTCGACCGGGTCAAACCGCCCCTGATCGAATTCGAAGACAGCCTCCTTTCTGGGAGCGGCGCGGCGACGGCCAAACAAACATTCCGCCTGATGGACCCTGTTTCTCATCAAATGATGGGGCTGCGCCCGGATTTAACCGTACAGGTAGGCCGGATCGCCACCACACGGTTGGCAAATCTTCCCCGCCCCCTTCGATTGAGCTATGCCGGGCAGGTTTTGCGGGTCAAAGGCTCTCAACTACGCCCAGAGCGCCAATATGGGCAGGTCGGCGCCGAGTTGATCGGCGCACAGTCCGCAGAAGGCGATGCCGAGGTTATCCTGATGGCTGCCGAGGCCCTGTCGGACCTGGGCGTTGAAGGCCTTTCCATTGATCTCGGTCTGCCGACCTTGGTCATGGCCATCAAGGAAGGGCTTTCCCTTTCAGCCGATGACGAATCACGGCTCGACCTCGCCCTTGAACGCAAGGATGTTGCTGAAGTCGCTGCCGTTGGAGGCGATGCCGCTCCCGTTCTCGTTCAACTGATCGAGGCTTGCGGTTCGGTCGAGCATGCACTGGCGCCCCTTCGGAAACTTGAAGTCTCCCCAAAAGCCCGCACCGAGATCGATTCTCTTCTGGCTGTCATCGATATCATCAGACAGGCCGCCCCGGATTTAAGCATCACCATCGACCCGGTGGAACGGCGGGGATATGAATATCACACGGGTGTCACCTTTACCTTTTTTGCGCTTGGCGTACGGGGAGAGCTGGGACGCGGCGGTCGCTATAGAGCCGGCGCAGATGGCAAGGAACCGGCAACGGGCGTTTCGCTGTTCACTGATTCCATTCTCAGAGCCCTGCCCGCCCCACAACAACCTGACCGCATTTTCCTGCCTTTGGGAACATCCGTTGAGGCCGCCAGGGCCCTGCGGAACGATGGGTGGGTCACTGTCGCGGCATTGAGCGCTGATGAGGAAGAGGCCAGAGCACGCGATCAAAAATGCACGCATATCTTCAAGGACGGGTCACCCCGCCCTTTAGGTTCTTAAAGGAGGGAGCTTAGGAACATGGCCAATGTAGCGGTAATCGGTTCTCAGTGGGGGGATGAAGGCAAAGGCAAAATCGTCGATTGGCTTTCCCGTCGCGCCAATGTGGTGGTGCGTTTTCAAGGCGGTCACAATGCAGGACATACGCTCGTTATCGACGGAGTGACCTATAAACTTCACATGCTGCCGTCGGGCGTTGTCCGTCCCGGTACGCTGTCGATTATCGGTAACGGCGTCGTTCTCGACCCCTGGAATCTGCTCAAGGAAATTGACGCCTTGCGCCAACAGGGCGTCGACCTGACACCCGACAATCTGAAAGTCGCCGACAATGCTCCGCTGATCCTGCCGCTCCACGCCAACCTGGACATGGCGCGCGAGGAAGCTCTGGGCAAGGCTAAAATCGGCACCACCGGTCGCGGTATCGGCCCGGCCTATGAAGACAAGGTTGCCCGCCGCGCCATCCGGGTCGGCGACTTGGCCGAACCCAGCGTGATTGAAGAAAAAGTTGATCGGCTTCTCTTTCATCATAACGCCTTGCTTCGCGGTTGGGGCTTCGACGAACTGGAACGTCAACCCATCATCGACTCCCTGATGGAACTGGCTCCTAAACTGTTGCCTTATTCCGATACCGTTTGGAAACGCCTCGATGAGGCCCGTCGCGCCGGCCGCCGCATCCTTTACGAAGGAGCGCAAGGCACCATGCTCGACATCGACCATGGAACCTATCCTTTCGTCACCTCATCCAATGTGGTCGCAGGACAAGCCGCCGTTGGATCCGGGCAGGGACCAGGAGCCATCGACTATGTTCTCGGCATCACCAAGGCCTACACGACACGGGTCGGCGCGGGCCCCTTCCCTACGGAACTGGAAGACGAAGACGGCCAGCGTTTGGGCGAACGCGGCCATGAGTTCGGCACAACGACGGGCCGGGCGCGACGCTGCGGCTGGTTCGATGCCGCCCTGGTGCGACAAGCGGTTAAGGTCGGCGGCATCACCGGCATCGCACTTACCAAGCTTGATGTTTTGGATGGGTTCAGTGAGTTGAAGGTCTGCACCGGTTATATGATTGATGGTAAAAAAGTTGATCATTTGCCGGGTTGTCAAATCAAGCAAGCCAAGGCTGAGCCAGTCTACGAAACCATCGAAGGCTGGCAGGATAGCACGGAAGGCGCTCGCTCCTGGGCCGATCTCCCGGCACAGGCGATCAAATATATCCGTCGCATCGAAGAGTTGATCGAAGCCCCTATCGCGCTTTTGTCAACCAGCCCGGAGCGGGAAGACACCATTTTGGTTCACGACCCATTTGAGGATTAATAATCCCTCACATAAAATTAAGCCCCTAACGCCCGCCAATTTCGATTGGCGGGCGTTAGTTGTTTTTCAACCCTGCCGCCTTATCGTGATATCCTGGACAATGATGTGACTTTATCGGGGTAATCCATGGCGGACGATCCTAACGCGACTGTAGCACCATCACCGAGCGGCGCAGCCACCGGCGGCCCTGTTCTGTTGCGGAACGCCTTTAAAATTTATCCGACAATTCCTCTTCCAGAACTGGATTCTCCCAACGCCAAGGCATTTAGCGTTGAAAGCGTTAAAATGCCCAACGACCCCTACTTTGCCTTGGTTTGCAGCCCGGATTCCTTGCCACGCACCGATATTTTCAACTCACTACGCAACAATACCTTTTCCCATTTGCTGACCTTGCGGGAATGGGGCAGTGTTTTCTGGCCGCCCGCAGGCCATCATGTCACGGTCTTAATTTACGACCGTCCACTAGGAGGAAGACTCAGCGAAGTTCTTGCTGGCGAAGGCAGGAAAATCAGCCCGCACGACGTCACCAAAGACTTTATCGAACCGTTTACCATCTTCACCCGGGACTTTTCGACCCGCGGCATTCCTCATAGAAATATACGACCCGACAATATTTTCTATCTGGATGAAGCGCGGACAGAATGGGTCATCGGCGACTGCCTGACCTGCCCTCCAGGGCTTAACCAACCTTTCGTTTTTGAGCCTATTGAACAGGCGATGTGCATCCCTGCGGGTCGCGGGCGGGGACAGGTGGCAACAGACATGTACGCCATTGGCGTCACCTTGGTCTACCTGCTCTCCGATCACGATCCCGTCGGCCATAAAACCGAAGAACAAATTCTCGCATCGAAAATCCGGCACGGTTCTTACATGACCATTGCCGGCGAAGAAAAAATCGCCATCAATCTGCTTGAACCTTTGCGCGGCTTGTTGTCGGACGATCAGACCCAGCGGTGGACTTTCGAAGAGTTGGAGCTTTGGATTGATGGTCGCCGCATGACACCGCAGCAAAAGCAGGCCGCCCCATCTGCCGAACGCGGTTTCATGATTGGTGGCAACGAGTACAAATCGCTCAGGCCGTTAGCCATGGCCATGATCAAAAACACCAAGGACGCAGCGAAACGGATAAAAGACGGGAGCCTCGAAACCTGGCTTCAACGTGGCCTGGAGGATGGCGATACCGCGCAAGCCGTTCGTGAAGCAGCCCAAATGCAGTCCCTCTTCAGCGGCGACCCGGTTGTTTCTGAAGAAATTTTAGTCGCCAAGGTCTGCATGATTCTCGACCCGGAGGCCCCGATACGTTATCGGGGCTTCAACTTCATGCCCGAAGGTTTTGGCCCCGCATTGGCAAGTGAGTACCTAAAAGACGGAAAAGCCGTCATCCCAATGGAAATTATCCGGCATGACGTGGTTCAACATTGGTTCGAGGCGCAAGGCACCATTATGGCCGCCTTCTCCGGTGAACGGAAACAGTTCTCACAACTAAAGTCTTTTCTCAGCTTTACCGAGCCTGGATACGGTATTGAGCGATGCCTTTACACTCTTGTCCCCGGCCTCCAGTGTTTAAGCCCATTGATCACCAATTATCATGTGGTCACCATCGACACTCTCTTGCCCTCACTGGACATGGCCGCCAAAACCGCCGACCAAAGCAAGGTCCCCATCGATCGTCATATCTGCGCTTTTGTTGCGGCGCGTTTTGGGCACGACGTGGAATCCCATCTAACCGCCTACTCATCACCCGAGCCCGAAATCTCCACACTGGGCATGCTCAGCCTACTGGCTATCGTTCAATGGCGCTTCCGAACCGATCCGCTAACCAATTTATCGGCCTGGATCGGGGGGCTTTTAGGACCGGCGCTCGAAGTCTATCACAGCCGCACCACGCGCAAGGAAATTGAAGCTGAAATCCCTCGCGTCGTCCGCCGGGGCAGCTTGCCCGAACTCTACAACCTCCTCGACAATCCTGAGCGACGGAAAGTCGATGAAAGAGACTTCCAGCTTGCAATGTCTGAATATTCGGCCGCCAGGAAAGAGATTGAAGAGCTTCAAAGTGCGGAAATTCAGGGGGAGAAAGCCGCTCACATGGGGCAACAAAGCGCCGCCATAACATCCATTGTTATTTCACTGCTGGTTATCACCGGCACTTACCTTCTAACTAAGGTGTGATCGGCGTATGGCTAAGCAACCCAACCCCATTTCAAGCTTCACAAAACGGCGTTTCACCTGGAGCCAAATCCTTGTACTCCTGTTAATCGTTCTGTTCATGCTGGTTTCCTTGCCAACCGTTATTTTATTGACTTTCGGCCTTCTCCCAACGGCCGTGGCTTTTTTAATCGACCGCAGCTACCAACACTCGGCCACCTTTTCGGTTGGTTCCCTAAATATTGCGGGAATCTTCCCCTATTTGCTTGAGCTTTGGATGGACTACAACACCATGGACTATGTCCTCCACAAAATGTCGGATGTTTTCGCCATTGCCGTTATGTATAGCGGTGCAGCCTTTGGTTGGGCGTTGTTTTCCTCCCTCCCACCGGTTGTTGGAAGCTTCTACGCCGTCGTAAACAAGCAGCAGATCGCCTCTTTAAAAGCCAAACAAAAGAAACTGCTTGAGCAATGGGGAGATGACGTCAACGACGACGAACCAGCCATATCTGGAACCGCGCAAACGGCCGATCAGAAAACAGCCCTTGAGCGTTTCGATGCGGGAGAAAGCAACGGGATTGGCGGTGGATCTGTCGAAGAATTGGATCTGTCATAAAATAAATGGCCGAAGCTTCCGCAACGGCCATTTATTTGAGCCAACCGATTAAGCGACGTGCAACTCCCGCTTATTAACGGTTTCAATCCGCTGTCCCATAGCGGCGTTCTTAACCGCTTTTTGCAACTTTTCGAAAGCACGCACCTCGATTTGGCGAACCCGCTCACGGGAAATTCCATAAACCTGGCTCAAATCTTCAAGCGTGGTCGGGCTTTCCTTCAAGCGGCGCTCGGTCAAAATATGGCTTTCACGTTCATTCAGATGGGTCATGGCCTCGGCCAACATTTGACGGCGCACATCAAGTTCCTGCCGTTCGCCCAGTTCATCCTCCTGGCTTTCACGGTCGTCAACCAACCAATCCTGCCACTCACCTTCTCCATCAACGCGCATCGGCGCATTAAGCGAATGATCCTGGCTAGCCATCCGGGCGTTCATGCTGATTACATCGGCCTCGGATACATCAAGCCGGTCAGAGATCGCCGTCACGGTCTCCGGCGAAAGATCGCCCTCATCAATGGCCTGCATCTGCCCTTTAAGCTTACGCAGATTGAAAAACAGTTTTTTCTGCGAAGCCGTGGTGCCCATTTTTACGAGCGACCAAGAATGCAGGATGTACTCCTGAATGGCCGCCCTGATCCACCACATGGCATAGGTGGCGAGACGGAAACCGCGATGGTGGTCAAAACGACGGACCGCTTGCATCATGCCGACGTTGCCTTCCGAGATCAGTTCCCCGACGGGAAGCCCATAACCGCGGTATCCCATGGCGATTTTAGCGACAAGGCGCAAATGGCTATTTACCAACTGGTGCGCCGCACCCAAATCTTCTTTGTCGTGAAAACGCTGGGAAAGCTCAAATTCCTTTTCTGCCGTTAACATAGGGAACTTACGGATTTCCTGCAGATAACGGGACAGGTTGCTTTCCGGCGTTACGGAAATACTCGTTGAAAGTGCAGACATTCTGTTTCTCCCATTATTCCCAAATGAGCCAAACTGGGTTTCTTTCAGCGTCTCACCTAACCGGCAACGCACCGAACCCTTGACCAAGATCAATGATAGTCAAAATAACCTAGCTGTCCAGTCAAGTATAGTGGGATTTTAGAATTTTTTGATTTTTTCGATTAATTCATTGATTTCACACGGTATCACCCCTTCGAAACGGAGGGTTTTCCCTGAAATAGGGTGCTTAAACCCGATCAAATATGCGTGAAGAGCCTGGCCTTGAAGATTTTTTACCGCCTGCTTAACCTCTTCTCCGGCCTTTTTCAGCCATCGATGATCCCCCTTCCCGTATAGGGGGTCTGCAATGACCGGATTCCCGATACTCGACATATGCACCCTTATTTGATGGGTACGCCCAGTCGCCAGGCGACATTCGACCAAAGCGGCAAAGGTGTTTAAAGGCTGAATGACTCTGTATCGGGTCAGCGCATATTTTCCGCCACGATTGACCACCGCCATCTTTTTCCGATCATGGGGGTTTCGGCCTATATTTCCCTCAATCTCCCCTTCCCTGGGATTCGGCATCCCCCAAACCAAGGCCTGATAGGCCCGCTCAAGGCTATGGTCTTCAAACTGTTGGGCCAGACCTTTATGTGCCGCATCGGTCTTAGCCACAACCATCAAACCGCTGGTGTCTTTATCAAGCCGGTGAACGATTCCCGGACGCCGCACCCCACCGATCCCAGAGAGGCTGTCACCGCAATGATAAAGCAGTGCGTTGACCAGCGTACCGGTTTCGCTGCCCGGCGCGGGATGGACCACCAGCCCGGAAGGTTTATCAATCACGAGAAGATATGCATCTTCATAAACGACTTTGAGTGGAATATTTTCGGGCTGAGGTTCGGCGGGGGCGCTTTCTGGAATTTCCAGGCGGAGGGTCTCCTCCGGTTTGACCCGGTAGGACGGGTCGGTTATGGTCCCGCCTTCGTTAGCGACATGGCCGTTTTGGATCAGGCTTTTAAGGCGCGACCGAGAATGCTCGGGAAACGCCGATGCCAAAAAACGGTCGAGCCGTTCGCCGGACGCTTCTTCGGAGACCTCCGCCGTAAGGGTTTGATCGACCGGATCGAGGCCGGTCATGTTGTCTAATTCATTCATCCATCGGAGACTGGACCGAAACGATGCAGGCGCTCAAGGGTTTAGTGATCGGCATGGGATTGCTGATCGTCATTGGTATGGGAGTTCTCGGATACGGGCTATACAAAAAAGCCACCGACCCTGGGTTTAAATTCTTCAAGGATTCCGGGGCGCCGACAGCCTCCGCCCCCGCCACTCCTGCGGCGCCAATCGCCTCTGCAGCGCCGCAAACACCGTTGAAATCTTTCGGCACCAAGTCCGTTCCTCTGGCCCCAGGCGAGACACTGGAAGGCGTCACCCCCAACGGCTCTTATCTGATTCTCCACCTCAAAGGGTCCGATGGTTCCGATAGCCTGACCATCGTCGACATGAACGGTGGCGCAGTCGTCGGCCGTCTCAACCTGGAACCGCTCAAGTAAGGTGATCCGCCTCACCCCTCAACAACTGGGGCGGATAACCCGGCACCTGGAAGCAGCCTATCCCAACGAAGGGTGCGGCCTGCTGGTAGGGACCGGAAGAGACAATGTTGCCGTCACCCGCGTGGCAGCCGCACCGAACGTCACCAGCGAAGACGCCACAATCCGTTTTGAGGTCGATCCCAAATTTCAGTTCGATCTCATGCGCGAGTTGGAAGGATCGAGCGAACGGATCGTCGGGCATTTTCACTCACACCCTGACGGCAGCCCTATTCCATCGGAACGCGATAAAAAGATGGCGCTCGATAAAGAACTGATTTGGTTGATTGTCGCTGTTGAAAAGGGCAAGGCGGGAACGCCCCAAGCCTACGCTGTCGAAGAAGAAAAAGACTTCCAGCCCATCCCCTTAATTATCGAATAATTGTTTTATTCGGCGGCGACGGTGACGCCCGTTTCATCATCCTGATTTGGCGCAACTGTATAGGAATCGAAGGCGACCTCACCCCACTGCCCGGTCGAACCATCAGTTCCGTTGGTTTCGCCAAGCTTGGTCAAAGTTGCGCCATCCTGGCTCTTGCCCGCCTTGACGAAGGAAAGCTGGAGACTTTCAATTCCGGCATCGGCAAGACTGGTCAATTCACCAGCCTCTGAAATGCCGTTGCTGTTTGCATCCTGCCAAATAACCAGTTTGTCGTAGATTTCATCCTCAGAAGAAATCAGGCCGTCTTTATTTTCATCATAAAGCGCCATCACATCCGCCGAAGAGGTCAGGTCGCCCGGATTGGCATTCTCATAGTTGAACGAGGGCGACACCAACTCACCGACATCATCAATCGAGCCATTATCGTTAAGGTCGGCCGCCAGCAAGCCATCGTCAGGCGCAACCCAACCGGTTTGCTCTTTCACGCCATCACCATCGATATCGAACCTCACACCTTCAGAAGCCGAAACGGTCTCTATGCCGTCGCCGTCCAAATCAATCACGATGGGATCGGTATTGACGAGATTGACCTTGGCGGTAAGCGGATCAGAGATTCCACCGCTGTCATCACTGACCGTCAGACTGATGGTCCGGCTTTCAGTGGCGTCAGTAGTGCTCGTAAAGGTGATGCTCTGAATAGCGGTCTGATAATTGGCGATGGAATCGACGCCGGTAATATTCATGACCCCCGTCGAAGTATTGTAGTTGACCGACAAACTGCCCGGCATACCGACAGACAGGACATCTCCTGCAGCAAATCCGGTAATGGTCAGGTTGGCCGAAGCAATATTGGTCGAGTCCCCATCGGCAATCACCATAGAAGCAAACGGGCTCACCGCCACATCGGTCAGGTAGCAGTAGTCCACCTCATTGGACGTGTTGAGAATAACTTCACTATGGTCGGCCGTGTAGCTCGCCTTGAACACATCAGCCAATCCATCACCGTTAAAGTCGCCAACGGCCGATTGGTAGGTATCGTTTGTGTAAGTGGTAATGGCGTTGGTCGAGTTGATATTGGTGAAAACACCCGTCCCATCATTGATCAGGTACTCATCCGCACCGTCCCAATGAGCGGCGACAATATCCAGGTCGCCATCACCGTCCAGATCGCCAATCGCAGAATTTTCGCGTCCGTTGGTTCCCGCAAGAGGGCCGGCATCTGTGCCGCCATACCCTGCATCTTTGGTAAATGTCAGGTTTCCATCGCCATCGTTCTTAAAGACAAATGACTGGCCATAGCGGTTGTTCAGATAGAGATCGATATCGCCATCACCATCGAAATCGGCGGCTTCGATGTCTAGGGTCGAGGCGGTTCCGGTATCGGTTCCGCCGCCGGAATCGTACTTGTTATTTAGATATCCGTTAAAGCTGTAGGTTCCGGTGCCGTCGTTTTCCCAAACCTCGGCATCCTGGCCCCAACCGCCAAGAACAATATCTTGGTCACCATCACCATCGAAATCTGCAAAGGCCACTGCCGTATCGTTAAATGTGGTTTGCTGCTGAGTGAAGGTTTGTCCGAGCGTAAAACCGCCAGACCCATCGTTAAGATAAAGCTTCGGTGCGATAGATTGATTGAGAACCAATAGATCTAAATCGCCGTCACCATCCGCATCACCAAGAGCCGTTTGCCGGTTGATAGTCCCGAAATTGAAACTCGAGGTAAAAGAATTATCCTGATTGTTGAGATAAACATCGCCAGCCCCAGTGACGATATCGTCATAATTATCGCCATTGAGATCGGCGACACGCAGGCGCCCATAAGCCCCCGAAACCACTGTGTACTCAGCACCGAAGCCTCCAGCTCCATCACCCAGACGGATCGTTACATCTGACGCAGTACCGTCTGCTAACGCCAGATCAAGATTGCCATCGTTGTTGAAATCTCCCGTTTCCACATAATTGTAGATTTCCGTGGCCCCGATAGATTGACCGGCGCTAAAGCTCGTTGTTGCATAATCACCAGAGAGCGTCGGCGCATCGTTGACCGCATTAATCCCCTCAATACCGTAGGAAATACCACTGGCCGAAACGGGCGATGTGGCGTCATCAGTCGTCGTGTCGAATGTCTGTTTTGTCGTTCCGCTGGTAAAGGTCAGAGCCGTGGAGTCATCAACTGCATGCAGGGTCAAGGAACCAACAGTTCCGTTATAATCGGCAGTGGGAATAAAACGAATATGGCTCGAATTGTCGAGCAGCAACGCCGAACTCGTCGAGACCGTCCCGATATCGTACCACGTCGTACCTGCATCCGTGCTGTACTGCCAAGTGCCCTCGCTTGCCGTCGACGCATCCCCGGCAATGGCGACACCGGCCATGGCATCGCCATCGATATCGGTGAACTGCGCGCCAATCAGTGTCTGGACATCAAAACTGGTGGGGCTGGTCGAATCTTCCGCTATGGCCGCATAGTTGCCGCCCGCGCTGAACGATGGCGCATCGTTAACTCCAGTCACCGATGTCGAAAGGCTCGATCCCGCTGCAGAAACGCTTGATGTAGCGTCATCGGTAGTGGTGTCGAAAAGCGCACGGGTCGCGCCGTAGGAAAAACCATTGGTTACCGAATCATCGATGGCATGGACCGTCAACGCACCAGGCGTACCGGAGTAGCTGGCGACCGGTACAAACCGTAGCTTTGCAGTGGTGTCGAGCATCAAGGCAGCATCGGTCGAAACGGTTCCGATAGAATGCCACGTCGTCCCTGAATCCGTGCTGTATTCCCAACTGCCTTCCGCACCGTTTGAAGCATCCGCGGTGATGGCGATCCCCGCCATGGCGTCGCTGTCGGTATCGGTGAACTGGCTACCAAACAGCGAGGCGACGGTATCGCCTACCGGGTTCGCATCGTTTTCCAATGCTGCAGCCAAGGTTGCGCCGGAACTGAAATCAGGCGCGGTATTGTTGACCGTAATCGCCGTTCCGTTGGTCGTCCCATCGGCGTTGAACCGCTGCATATAAATGCCAAGTCCATCACCGTCCTGACCATCCGACGCCCAGGTGACAATAAAATCACCATCAGCAAGCACGGCAACCTGGGGCGCTGTCTGGTCGCCCGCGGTTTCGGTATTGATCTGGAACTCAGCACCGATTTTGCCACCCGATGCATTGAATATCTGGCCGTAAATCCCATAGGACGTGCCGCCATCATCACCTTGTCCCTGCCAGACGACGACAAAATTATCGCCGCTTAAAGTCGCAACGGAAGGTGTCGACTGGGCATTTGTCGCCGTGGAATTGACAAGAAACTGACCGACGACCTCCGTCCCGCTGCTATCGAAAATCTTGGCGTTGACGCCCTGACTAGACGTGTCGTAATCCGACCAAGCGACAACCACATTACCATTCGCCAAAGCCGCAGCAGACGGGGCGTATTGATTATAAGAAGACGGATCGTTAACCTGGAATTCGGCTCCCCAGGTGGGGCCGCTCGGGTCGAAGACCTTTGCAAAGATACCCTTTGTCGAACTTGTATCCTGCTGATCGGACTCCCAAACCGTTATAATCTTGCCGTCGGCCGTCGCAACGGCCGACGCAGGATTTTGATGCTGAGTCGTATAGGTATTGATCAAAGTCTCACTGAGAATCTCGGTATCGGCGCTATCGAAAATCTGCAAAAACTGATCGGAATACTCAACACTGTTCCCGCCCTCATGCCGGGAGACCAGCGCATAACCGCCGCCGGGCATGGCGATAAGGTTCGGATTGGCTTCATTGCCACCCGTCGAGCTATTGAGATGTTTTTCCGCTCCATCCACGCTGCCATCAGGGTTATAGCGCTGGGCGTAGATTCCTGAATAGACATCACTTCCCTGGCTATAACTATCCCAGGCAATCATGAAATCCCCATCCGTCAATTCAACAACGTGCGGATTGCGTTGCGCATCAGCCGTCTCGGTATTGACCAAAAATTCAGAGCCATTTGCCGATCCATCGGCATTATACATCTGCGCATAGACGCCCCACCCAGCATCGGCATTGTCATGCCCGAGGGACTCCCAAGCCACGATCCAACCGCCGTCGCTTAACGCTGCTACGCTTGTATTTTGCTGGCTACCCGCCGTCTCCGTGTTGATCTGGGTTTCGGTATAGTTTTCAGAAACAGTAAAATTGAAGATGTCCGAAACGGAACCGCCACGACCGTCGGTGACCGTGACCTTAATACTGTGCGTTCCAGCCGACCCTGCGGCGAGTGTCCCAGAGAACGTCCATTCATTCTGGTCATTCAGATCGAACGTAATCCCTTGAGAAGACAAGGGGGCGCCATCGGCGAATGTCGCGCTGTAGGTCAACGAATCCCCATCCGGGTCGCTAAAGGTGTCCGCTGGCAAGGTGAGGTTAAAGGCCGCGCCTTCCTCTCCTGTTTGATCGGGAATCGCATTCACCACAACCGGTGGCTTATTGGGTGGCGGCGGGGACGGGTCATCCGGCGGGGGTTCCTTGGTCACAATCGTCTTGTCTTTTGAACCATCCTCCCGTCCATTTTGATCACCCCCATTTTTCAAGCCCACATCCGCAAAAAGATTATCCTTTTCTGAGTTGCCCTCCAGGTTGGTATTGCCGTTGTTGCCCTGTGTCCCGGTTGGCGTGTTATTTTGCCCCTGGGCGCCTTGGCCTTCTACCGACTGACCCTGGCCATTTTGCGAAACGACACCACCCGTAAGGTTTGTGTTACCGGCCAACGAGTCATTACCCAGCGTATTGGCTGCCTGATTAACCGCTTGGTCGGCTTCCTGGGTTGCATTGTTCAGTTCAGTTTCAGCCTTTGCCGCATTTGCTCTGGCAACATCGGCTTTAGCCTGGGCTTCCGCGGCTCGTTGGTCGGCGGCGGCCTTATCTTCCGGCGAGGCGTTCTCGGCCGCCAGACGCGCTGCATCGGCTTCCTGTTGGGCCGTATCGGCTTCTTGCTGGGCCTGCTGTGCTAGTCTGGCAGCATCGATACGGGCGACAATTTTATCTACCGCATTCGTCACATCGGCCGGGAAAGCCCCAGGATTGGCGATCATGCCAAAAGCGCCACCAAAAACCGTCCCGAACTCATTGAGCGACATGGTTTGAGGCGGCGGCGGAGCCAGAGTGCCGTCAGTGATACTTAAGCCTTGGAAACCGCCATTGACCGTGACCACGCCGCCCGAGGTGGCGACCGTGATTTCCCCGGTCAGGATTCCGCCACCTTGCCCCGCCTCACTGAGCAGCACCACGGAGGTCTCGCCCCCCTCACCGGCAACCACACCGCCCGCCGTTCCACGAATACCGATGGTGGCGACCGGTGTCTTGATATTCATGGCGTCCGGGTCTGTTTTGGCGATTTGCCCGGAGACGAAAGTCATGGCCCCCTTCAGAAGCATCATGGAGCCGCCGCCTTCGGCTGCACCGGCGTCATAGACCAACTCATCGAGGACAAGACGACCGTCGGCATCGAGCGACATGGTGCTTTCATCGGCAAAGGTCACGCCAACCGCACCGTCAGCTCCAGTTACCAGTTCATCGCCTTGATAAAGCGAATCGCCCTGTTTGAGCGTCACCTTTTCGCCAGTGGCCCGCACCACGGTTACCGTGCCGTTCAGCGTCTCAACCTGTCCGATGGGCTCACCCAGAGCGCCGCCACCAGCTTGGGCGAACTGCATGGGAGCCTCGGGACCGGCGAGGATATCGACAATGTGGGCGGGGATGATCACGCCATTAGCGCCCTTAACGGCCATATCGACAGGGTTTTCGAAGTAGCCGACAAGGACGATTTTTTCGCCACCATCGTTGGAAATCACTAAATCGGGACCAAAGCGCGCGTAGTCGGCTTCCGGCAGCCAGTCGTTACTGCTCAAATGGACAAACGGGCTCTTCATCCCGCGTACGTCCATGAATGACGTATCGGCATCAAACGCATTGAGAGCGGTGATCGGCGCTTGTCTCAATTTTCCCTCGTCCTTGCGGCAAGGCGGTTAAATCTATTCTAATTTTGTTGACCGCACCTTGCAAAACCTACCAAATTTATCACTCAACCGATTAACCGAAAGTGACCCAGATCACAGTATGACACGAAATCTACGGATTCTGGCAGGGCCGGAAGCAATCAAAACAATCAAACGGGACGGGCTCGACAAAGAAGCAGTCAAAATCGTACCCGGCGCGGCAGGCGGCCCTAAATGGCTGGTTCTGGGCCGCATGGACCGAGTGATCTTCGGCGAATGGTTCAAAGGCCGTAAAACCCCCGTCGACATCATCGGCGCTTCATCAGGCGCATGGCGGTTTGCAGCGGCTGGACAAGCCGATCCGGCCCAAGCTCAAGCCCGGCTGGAGGAGACTTACATCACCTCACGTTTCGATCTCTCGGTTTCCCCCCGAATGATCCGAGAGCAATGCGCCGAAATGGTATCGACGATCCTCGGCAAAAACGGCGCAAGGGAAATCCTCTCCAACCCAATCGTCCGCACCCATGTGATGACCGTTCGTTCGACCGTTCTGACCGAGGGAGAAGGCAAGATCAGCCTCGGCATTCCTTCGACGGCCGCCTTCTTCGCCAACGCCGTTTCACGAACCGGCCTCAATCTCTTCTTCCGCCGCGCCCTGTTCAGCGACCCCCGTTCTCAAACCACATTCAATTGGGATGATGGCCTTAGAACGGAGAACGCCCCACTGAGCGAAGAAAACATGGCTGCCGCCGTGCTGGCCAGCGGAGCCATTCCCATTGTGACTGAGGGGGTAAAAGATATTCCAGGGGCTGAGCCCGGCGTCTACCGGGATGGTGGCGTCAGCGATTATCAGTTCGGTTCGCCACTGCTAGCCAACGACGCAGACGGAATCGTTCTCTACCCCCACTATGCGCCAACGGTCAAACCGGGATGGCTCGACAAGCACTTGCCTTGGCGGCGAACGCCACCCTCCCGGCTATCGAGAACGGTCATCCTAACCCCATCGCCTGAATTTATAGCCAGATTGCCCGATAAAAAAATTCCAATCCGTCAGGATTTCGTCAAGATGGATAACGATGAACGCATCGCCAACTGGCGTACGGCAGCCAACGAAGCCGAACGACTTGCCGATGAACTAAGAGAAACAATTGATAAACAGAGCTGGAACGATGCCATCGAGCCACTTTCCCAATAAACCAAAAACGTTTCTTAGAAGCCTCTTCGAAGCGGCGCTGAAAGCGGCTCAACCCGCGCACTGTCTGCCCAAACACTTACCGCCCCCTCCCAAGGGCCGAACAGTCGTCGTAGGGTTCGGAAAAGGAGCCGCGGCGATGGCGCAGGTCGTAGAAGAAGTCTGGGACGCTCCCCTTGAGGGTGTCATTGTCACCCGTTACGGACATAAGGTCCCTTGCAAAACGATCAAAGTATTGGAAGCCTCTCATCCGGTGCCCGATCAGGCAGGGGTAGAGGCGACACGGGAAATTCTCGAGACAGTTTCCAACCTGACACCCGACGATCTGGTCATTTGCCTCATCTCGGGCGGTGGCTCGGCGCTATTCGTCCAACCACCGAAAGGCGTATCGCTTGAGGAAAAACAAGCGTTGACCCGCGACCTCCTGACCTGCGGCGCGCCAATCGATAAAATCAATACCGTGCGGCGTCACCTCTCACTGGCCAAAGGAGGGCGACTGGCCGAAGCCTGCGCACCCGCCCAGGTGATTTCGTTGATTATTTCCGACGTACCGGGAGATGATCTCGAAACCATAGCTTCCGGTCCGACCGTCCCCGACCGGACAACCCGACAGGATGCCCTGAACATTCTAAAACGTTATGGTATCATGCCACCGTCCGGCATCGCCGCTTACCTTAATAGTGCCGAAGGAGAAACACCGCCCCATGACACACCTTGCTTTAAGGACGTCGTCAACCGGTTGATTGCGACACCTCAAGCCAGCCTCGACGCAGCAGCTACACAAGCCGAGGTGAAAGGTGTTTCAGCGGCCATCCTCGGCGATGCGCTTGAAGGAGAAGCCCGGAGTCTCGCCCGGCAACAAGCCAAACTAATCCTTGAACTCGCAGCAGGAAAAACCGACACGCACTTTCCCTGCGTTCTTCTTTCCGGGGGCGAAGCTACTGTGACACTCAGAGGGTCCGGCAAAGGCGGCCCGAATACGGAATTCGCCCTGGCGTTGGCAATCGCACTCGACGGCCATCCGGGCATTTACGCCCTTGCCTGCGACACCGACGGGGTGGACGGCAGCGAGGACAACGCAGGCGCATTCATCAGCCCGGACACCTTGGCCCGCGCCGAGCAACAAGGGCTCGACCCAGAGAAATATCTAGCGGAAAACAATTCTTATGCATTTTTCAAGGAACTCGGTGACTTGATAGTGACCGGCCCTACACTAACCAATGTTAACGACTTCCGCGCCGTTCTGATAACCGGCTAGAGCGGATTTGTCTCAATCTAGTATTCCCGCCTGGCAACAACCTTTGCATAAGCCCGAGCCGCCTCTCCCGGGCGAGGTTTATTGATGGTTGGCTCTGGCTTTTTGGGAATAACTTTTTCCAAAACCAACCAAAAAAACACAAACCCACCAAAAGCGCATAACAAGCCCATGGCAGCATCGGCATTGTTGATATGGTTCATCATGATACGGAAATAAACGATTGGAAAAATCTGAAATAAAGCCAGAAACACAATCGACAGAACAAAGGCTTTCGCAACACTTGCCCGGCGCTGAAAAGAACGGTCCGAGATTTGTTGAACAGTTGCCAGAATGACCCCCATCCCAGCCATGACGGATAGATAAAAAGCAAAGTCGTGCATTGCACCCCCCAGTGATGCGAAATGCCCTAACCGCCGTTCGGCTCCGACGATGGAAGATCAAAATTAATGAATTCGGACTGCTATTAGCAGCTTTTTGTTGTCCAAAACTCACACTCCTTAACTATTAGGTGTAGCACAAGGATTAAAAACATTCAACTAACCCTTTGTTTCTTCTGGATAAGCATGTTTTCGCATTATCAAAACAATGCAGCGCACGCTATCCCAGATAACCTATCGGTAGTAAGCTGGCCCTATAGGGAATGTTATTTTAAGGACAGGCTTGAATGGGATCGACCATCACCAACCGACGTGACTTGTCGTTTTTGCTCTATGAGGTTTTTGATGTTCTGGCGCTAACTGAGCAAGAGCATTATGCCGACCATGATCGGGAAACCCTCGAAGCTGTGCTCGATACGGCCCAAAAAATCGCCGAAGATCACTTTCTTCCTCATGCCGCTGCCGTCGATGAAGAGGAACCAACCTTTGAAAACGGCGTTGTCTCCATGCGACCCGAGGTCAAACAGGCGCTGGATCATTATTATGAAGCCGGTTTTCTCGCTGCGCCCCACGAATACGCCATGGGCGGCATGCAACTCCCCCACATGGTTTCCACTGCCATCAAAGGTCTCTTTACCGCAGCCAATGTCGGCACCACGGCCTACCCTTTTTTAAGCGGGGCAAACGTCAATGTGATCAAAAATTTCGGTACCGACGAGCAGAAACGTCTGTTCATGGAGCCGCAGTTGACTGGGCGTTTCATGGGGACCATGGCGCTTACCGAGCCTCAGGCGGGGTCTTCTCTTTCAGACATCAAAACCACCGCAACCCCACAGGAAGACGGTAGCTATTGGCTCACAGGGAACAAGATTTTCATCTCGGCCGGCGATCACGAACTGGCTGAAAATATCGTTCACTTGGTACTTGCCCGCATCAAAGACGCACCGCCGGGCGTCAAAGGAATTTCACTCTTCATCGTGCCGAAATTCCTGGTCAACGACGATGGCAGCCTGGGCGAACGCAACGACGTGGCGCTGGCCGGTCTCATTCATAAAATGGGTTATCGCGGCACCACCTCGACCATGCTCAATTTCGGCGAAAAGGGCGGCGCGGTCGGCTATCTGGTCGGTGAACCCCATAAGGGGCTCGGCTATATGTTCCAGATGATGAATGAGGCCCGTATCGGCGTCGGCGTCGGCGCGGTGGTCCTCGGCTATTCCGGGTATCTCAATGCCCTTGAGTACGCTAAAGAACGCCCCCAGGGACGGCACGCACAGAACAAAAGCCCCAATGATCCACAAATCAGGATTATTGAGCACACGGATATCAAACGAATGCTGCTGGCCTCTAAGTCCTACGTGGAGGGCGGGCTGGCTCTGGCGCTCTATGCGTCAAAGTTGGTGGATCGGCTAGAAACCGCAACGACCGAGGCAGAGGAAGAAAAAAACCGCCTACTGCTTGAAATCTTAACCCCCATCGTCAAATCCTGGCCATCGGTCTATTGCCTCGAAGCCAATGCTTTGGCCATCCAGGTATTGGGCGGTTACGGCTATACTCGGGAATATCCGGTTGAACGACTTTACCGGGATAACCGCCTCAATCCCATCCATGAAGGCACCCACGGCATTCAGTCATTGGACTTACTGGGCCGTAAAGTGACCATGAAAAACGGCGCGGCGTTCAAGTTGCTGTCGGCCGAAATCATGAAAACCGTGGTTGCGGCTCAAGCCAACGAAACGATCAAGCCTTTCGCCGAAATTCTGGAAGACGCCTTAGGTCAGGTTTCTCAAACGACCCAAACCCTGACCGACGAGGCGGCTAAGGGGAATATCGATCTCTTTTTGGCGAACTCTGCAGTCTATCTCGACGTTTTCGGCCATCTGGTCGTCGCCTGGATATGGTTACAGCAGGGAATTGCCGCAGCAAACGCACAAGTCGATTCTGCAGAAGAAGAAGCATTTTATCGCGGCAAACTTCAGGCCTGTCAGTATTTTTTCCGTTGGGAGCTTCCTAAAATCGCCCAGGGATGCCACCTCCTGCAACGGTTTGATGAAACATGCTTGGAGATGCGAGAAGAATGGTTTTGATTTAATCGCTTCTTCCTTACAATTCGAACCTCTTGCGGACCACACAAGGAACGAAATCTATGAGCTATAAGAATATCCTGGTACACATGGATAGCAGTGGGCGGACCGAAGAACGCCTTAAATCGGCTATCGCCATCGCTCAAGCCCATGACGCCCAGTTGACCGGCTTCTTTTGCCAAGCCGAATATAATCCCGGTGCTGTTCCGGCCCGCAAAGTATCGGATGAACTGCTCGCTCAGGCTGCCGAGGTCGAAAAGACCTTCACTGCCGCTGTAGAAAGCGCAGGCGTTAAAAGCCGTTGGGTTTCTTCTCCTCGCAGCCACTATGGCGAAGTTTCCCGCGATATGATTGTTGCCGCTCGCAATGCCGATCTTTCTATTCTCGGCCAGCACGACCGGGAAAGCGCTGGCGGGACTTTACCTGAAGACCTGCCGGAGCAAGTCGTGCTGAATGCAGGACGCCCCATACTGGTCATCCCCTTCACCGGCAGTTTTCCGACCATCGGCAACCGTACGCTGATTGCCTGGAACGGCGGGCGTGAAGCCGCACGGGCGTTGAACGACGCCCTGCCTCTCATCGTGAATTCAAAAAAGGCGACCATTTTCGCTCTCGACCAGCAGGGCCACGGCCCCGATACGGGCATTGACGCCGTACATGCTCATCTCGCCTGCCACGGCGTTGAGGCCCAGACGAAAAAAATGGTGATTGAAAATATCGGCGTCATGGACATGGTCCTCTCGACGGCGGCGGAAGAAGCCTACGACCTGTTGGTTATGGGCGCCCATGGCAATTACGGCTTCCTCAACCTAAGTCGAGGCAGCGGCACCCGTTATATCCTTCAACACATGACCTTACCGGTTCTGCTCTCCCACTAAGGAGACGCAACCCTACTGATAACGAAAATGGCTCCAGCTCACATTGCTCTTGCGGTTCTTTGCAACGTGATCTGGGGCTTTTCCTTTATTACGGCAAAAATCGGCGTCGGGCATTTCCCGCCCCTGTTTTTCACGGCGCTGCGCTTTACCCTTGTCGCCCTGGTGCTCGGTGCGGCACTAAAACCATTGGCCGGGCGCGGCAAGGAAATCTTCGGCATCGCCATGACCGTCGGTACGCTTCATTTCGTCTTCCTTTATCTCGGCATTCAGCAGGCAGGTGGCGTTTCAGCCGTGGCGATCACCATTCAGCTTATCGCTCCCTTTTCCCTTTTGCTCAGCATCGTTTTCCTTAAGGAAAGCGTTGGATGGCATCGCATTGTCGCTCTCGGGCTGTCGTTTGCCGGGGTAATGGTCCTGGGCTTCGACCCGGTGGTCTTCAACTATCTGGAAGCCGTCGGTCTGGTCGCCGTCGCCGCCTTCGCTATGTCGATCGGCCTGATCCAAATGCACCGAATCAAGGGAGTCGGCACGTTTGAATTACAAGCCTGGATTGGCGTTATCTGCGCCCCCCAGGTATTTATCCTGTCCTTCTGGCTTGAAGAAGGACAGTGGGACGCCCTGATGACGGCCGATATCAAGATTTTCGGTTCGTTGATCTTCGCCGCCCTCGTCACCACAATCATTGCCCATTCAAGCTGGTTTCATCTACTGCAGCGCTATCCAGTCAATCTACTGCTGCCCCTGGGTCTGCTTGCGCCGGTATTTGGAGTTACGTTCGGAGTTTTACTGTTCTCCGAACCGCTGTCTCTGCGTTTCATCATTGGCGGCCTGATGACGCTTTCGGGCGTAGCGATCATTCATTTCCGAACATCCGACAAAGGCCTTATTGACAAAACACCGGAATCAGCTTGATTTATTCTCATGATTGAAAAACCACGCATCTATCTGGCTGGGCCTGATATTTTTTTCTTCGAGGCCGCCAAGGACTTTGCCGACATGCGGTCCATTTGCCAATCTCACGGCCTTGAAGGGATTACACCGCTTGACGGCAACCCTCTTCCCGAAGGGCTCACAAAGATTGATCGGGCCCGAACCATCTATGAGCGCAATGCCGCCCTGATCGATAGCGCCCAAGGACTGATCGCCAACATCTCCCCTTTCCGCGGCGTCGCCATGGACCCGGGCACGGCGTTCGAGATTGGATACGCTATCGCCAAAGGTTTGCCCGTCGTTACCTGGACGACGGATGATAGAGACTATCTGGTCCGGGTTTCCGGCGCTTATGGCGGAAATTTACGAAAGGGCGATGATGGTGTATGGCGCGATCCCTCGGGCATTGAGGTGGAAGACTTCGGCCTCCCTGAAAATCTCATGATTACCACCTCAGCCAAAGAGTACGGCAGAGGCCCCGCTAGCCATTTTGAAGAGGCTGTTCGCCGAATGACCGAAAGTCTCAACGCTCAACCGTCAACCTAACGGAAACAATTAGTCAACCGAGTGAAGGATTGCCTTTAAAAAGGTGAGCTCCCATCTTTTTCTCAACAACGACGGCATGGATACGCCAAGCAGTTTTGAGGAAAGAGCACATGATCGCACTACGCAAAGCAGAAGACCGAGGCGGATTCAACCACGGTTGGCTAGACACCAAGCATAGTTTTTCCTTTGCCCACTACTATGACCCCAAGCATATGGGGTTCGGCCCTTTGCGGGTCATCAATGAGGATCGCATTCTACCGGGGGCTGGCTTCCCGACGCACGGCCACGAAAACATGGAAATTATCACCTATGTTATCAACGGAGCTTTGGAGCACCGGGACAGCATGGGAAACGGCTCGGTGATCCGCCCTGGCGACGTCCAGAGAATGACCGCAGGCACCGGCATTCGCCACAGCGAGTTCAATGCATCAGACAAAGAGCCCGTCCATTTGCTGCAAATATGGATACTCCCCGAAAAGGAAGAGCTTGCCCCCGGCTACCAGGAAGCGCGTTTTGAAGAACAGGAAAAAAAGAACAAGCTTCGTCTCATCGCATCACGGGACGGTCGCCAAGGCTCGGTGACGATCCATCAGTCCGTTGATCTTTATGCCTCGCAGCTATCCGCAGGCAAGCGGCTATCGCACGAACTTGAAAATAGTTCGGCTTGGCTCCAAATGATCGAAGGTGTCTTAACCCTCAACGGCCACACTCTAATGGCTGGAGATGGAGCGGCTGCTAAAGATGAAACAACACTTACACTATCAGCCGAGGAAGATACAAAATTCCTGCTCTTTCACTTTTATTGAGAAAATAACGTTTTTCGCCCATTATCAATAATCAACGGCGGCTTTTTAGAGCAGTCGACGAAAACGAATTATGTGACTTCTTTTAGGTCTTTCAATGCCCGACACCCCCTCTTACGACCTATCTGAGCTTCGGGTTCTCGTTGTTGATGACAACAAGAACATGCAAGCCATCATTCAAGAGGCCCTTCGCGCTCTCGGCATTCGCGATACCAAACAAGCGATAGATGGAGCCGAGGCTCTCAAGATGCTCAAGCAGTTTTCGTTCGATATCGTAATATGCGATTGGAATATGTCCCCCCTGGACGGTATCGAGTTCACACGAATGGTTCGCAAGGCATCAGATTTAAACAACCCCTATATTCCGATTATCATGCTGACAGGTCATACCGAATACGGTCGGGTCATCGAAGCGCGTGATGCAGGAATACACGAATTTCTCGCCAAGCCTATTTCGCCAAAAGCGCTATACAGGCGGATTGTAAGCATCATCAACAACCACCGCGATTTCATCAAAACCAGAAGGTTCTTTGGTCCTGACCGCCGTAGACGGGACGACAAGCTATACGCCGGCAAGGAACGACGAAAAGAAGCGCCGGAATAATTAAAAGCCGGGATGCCCGTTGAGAGTTACTGAGTAGGCCGCATTATCTTCGAGACAACCCCTCGCAAACCCGTCAGTAGTTTTTCACCGGCAGGACCGCCCATTCCTTTCATTTTTTTCATTTCGGCAATCCGCATGGCTTCAACATGAAACCCAATGATTTCGAGCTGTTTATCGCCAATTTCATCCATATCTTCGATGCTTGAACATAGCAGGTCGGCAATCGCGGTAATCAGATCGAAGCCAAAGCTTCCTGCCTGACCTTTGATATCGTGAGAGATGGTATAGAGGTGCTCTATTCTCTCCCGGTTTTGACGATCCTCGCTTAAGGCTGAAAAAGCGGCTTTCAAGGCTTCCAGATCATCGTGAAAAAACATCAGATAGTTATTCGATATTTTTTCAATGAATAACGCATCCATCTGATCGAGAGCGTCCACATCAACAGCATTGGGGCCATTGAGCTCCACGCGCCCGGACACGATATCCGGCACCCTGATGACTTCAAAAGCCCCTTCTTGCAAATCGTCGTCGCTCAAACTTTCCCCTTTAATACAACGGCGTTAATCGCCATCCGCCATTTCGATTTTCTCAAGAAACGCCGCGACATCGGAGTCATCCTCATTGATTTGCCTCCCCCCTTCTACCGCTGTACTTATTTTCTTTTCTCCTTCCGGCAGCACCTCATGGATTTCCTCTGCCAAGACACGGTCTATACAAGCCAAAAGGGCGGCTTTATCGACCGGTTTGTCGATACAGGCATTCATCCCGGCTTCAAGAAACTCAGCCACTTTTTCTTCCGAAGAATCCGCCGAGCAGGCGATGATTGGCGTTAGAGCCGCATCGGTGGGTGTGCCGCGAATAGAGCGAGTAGCCGCCATACCGTCCATTTCGGGCATCCGGATATCCATTAGGACCACATCGAAGTCTTTAGCCCCAACGGCCCCAACGGCTTCACGTCCATTTTCTACGGTAACGACCCGATGCCCCAAGCCTGTCAGAAATCGCAGAAGAATCGCCTGTATGATCGGACTGTCTTCGGCCACGAGGATATCCAGCACCCTCCTAGCCCGAAAGAGCCTCTCATCTTGCATAATGCTCTACCCTTTGCTTAAAGCTTCAGGTCGCTCCAAGTTTGGCAACGACACCCCTCAAACCATCCAGCAACTTCTGCCCCGCAGGCCCACCGTTGCCCTTCATATTCTTGGCTTCGGCGATTTTCATGGCTTCGACATGGAAACCGATAACGTCTAAATGTTTTTTCTCAATAACGTCGATCTTTTCAAGAAAACGGCAAAGGTGGTTTGCAATATCGGTGATCAGATCATAGCCAAAACTGCCCGCCTGACCTTTGATATCGTGGGAAGCGTTAAAAACCGCCTCTCTCGCTTCTTTATTCTCCGGAGATTTGGATAGCTGAACAAAAGCCGTCGAGAGCATTTTCAGGTCTTTCTTGAAATACTCAAGATAATTGGCGGCCACCTTTTCGATAAATCCATCATCGCTCATCTCAAGGCCTTCCGTTTTTACAGCATTGGGCCCATTTAACTTAACTCGCGCGGATAGTGTATCTGGAGGTTTAATGACCTCAAAGCCCGAATCCGGCCCCCTATTTTCACGATCAGACATGACCTCATCCCACTGTTTTGCAGTTTTCCGCAAGCCCTATCCTTTTGAGGCTTGGTCCAAGCTTGTCAGGAAATTTGCGATATCTTCGTCGTCTTCCGCAACCATTTCTTCTTCAGCATCCGGTCCCGCCTCATCGGCCCCACCTTCAATTACAACGTGAACCTCTTTCCCCATGACCTCGTTGATTTTCTCCAATAGTTCGGTCTTGTTGATCGGTTTTACCAGACAGGCATTGACCCCGGCTTCAAAGAATTTTTGCTGATGATCGGTCATTGCATCGGCTGTGCAGGCGAGAATTGGGATATTCGAAATACCGGAGGACATTTTTCTAATTTCCCGCGTTGCCGTCGCGCCATCCATTTCAGGCATACGCATATCCATAATCACACAATCGAAAGTCCCATTTTCCAATTCTTCAAGAGCCTCCACCCCCGTGTCGGCAAAAACCAAACGGTGCCCCTGCTTCTTAAGCACGTCGCCAATAATCGCCTGAATGACATGATTGTCGTCGGCAACCAAAATATGGAGAGCTTTGGCAGCTTTGAATTGAACTGTTTTTCGACTTTGGAATTCACGAACAATCGGCCTATCCGCCTGGCGCAACGGCAAAGTGAACCAAAAAGTGCTCCCTTCTCCTTCCACACTTTTCACTCCAATTTCTCCCCCCATCAATTCGGTCAACCGTTTGGAGATGGAAAGCCCCAGACCGGTACCGCCAAATTTACGACTGATCGATGAATCGGCTTGGGTGAAATCGGCGAACAACGAATGTTTGACCTCTTTACTGATGCCAATCCCCGTATCGGTCACCTCAAAACAATAATAATTTGGGGTCTCTTTCGTCTTTTGGGCCGAAACGCCGACAACAATCGCCCCTTCGTGGGTAAACTTAATAGCGTTACCCACCAAATTCAGCAAAATCTGGCGCAGCCGACTAGGGTCGCCCCTCACCTCAACAGGCAGGGTGTTAGGAATCTCAGCTTTTAACGTCAAGTGTTTTTCACTGGCCTTGCCGCCAAGCAAATCAACCACCTTGTGAATGGAATCACGTAGATCGAAATCGATAGTCTCGACCTCAAATCGCCCGGCTTCAAGTTTAGAGAGGTCGAGTATGTCGTTGAGGATATCCATCAAGGCAAGCCCCGATTCCCGAACCATCTCCGCCTGTGTTTTTTGCAACGCATTGAGGTCGCTTTCCAGCAACGCCTCGACCATCCCCAACACCCCGGCCATAGGGGTGCGAATTTCATGACTCATGGTGGCGAGAAACTCCGATTTACTCTGATCGGCAGCCTCGGCGCGTTCTTTTTCAATAGCATAGCGCTCAGCCAATTCGGTCATTTCAGTCGCTTGTTGCTCCAAAAGGTCGCGGGATTGTTCAATTTCTGCAACATAGATACTTAAGCGGCGCTCATTCTCCTCAAGCTGTTTCTTCTGGTTCATCAACTCACTAATATCGACACGGAAACCAACCGTTCCGCCATTAGAAGTGTTCTCTTCGGATATTCGCAGCCATCGCCCATCGGACAAGTGTTGTTCGAGAACTTCACCACTGGGGTTGCGATGTTTCTCCATTCGCATGGCGACCCAGGCTTCTTGCTCCGCTTTTGTCTCGCCCGCCACGACATACTCGCCTCGCTCAACCCCATAGCGAATGATCTCTTCAAAGGTCCGGCCCGGCTCAATAATCGCCGCACTTTTTGGATAGAACGAACGGTAGTTTTCATTACAGATAACCAGCCGGTCATCTGCATCGTAGAGAACGAAGGCATCGGGTAGCGCTTCGATGGCATCGAGAAGAGTCCGACGGTTTTCATAGGCTGCAAACTCAGCTTCTTTGCGCTGCGAAATGTCGGTCAAGCCGCCACAAGCACGAACCGCCCGACCTCTTTCATCCCACTCAACAACACGCCCGCGCATCAAGGTCCAGACCCACTCACCATTGCGTCCACGTAGACGCAATTCAAAAACGCAACGATCAATTTGTTTTTTGATCAGATCGGTCAAGGTCTTATCGAAGGCAGCCCGGTCATCCGGGTGAACATTTTTCCGCCAGGATTCTACGGGAACCCAAATCGCCCCTGAAGCATAGCCAATGATCTGCTGGAGACGGTCACTGACATAGAGTTTCTGGCCAACGATATCCCAATCCCAGTATCCTTCCCCCGCACCATCCAATGCAGAAGCTAGCCGCTCCTCGCTTTTCTTAAGCTGACCATGTATTTCATCCCGTTCACGATTGGTTTCCCATAGCAAAATAAAAAACCAGACAATCCCGGACCCCACCACCACGAGAATAGGGATCATTAAGAAAGACCAATTGACGCTTTGTCTGGTTTTCCCCACCGTATCGGTCGTTATCCGAACCGTTCGGTCACGACTTCCAAAAACAGACTGTCGCAATATATCCAAGGCAACCAATGCCTCGGTATCATCGACCCGGACAGAAGAGTCCATCTGCTGAACGGTCCAGTTTTCCCTGACCGCCTGCTTCGCGATCTCAAATTTCGCTTCATACTCCTTGACCGTCACTTCCAGACCGGTAAGCGCCTGCCGCTCGGCAGACGAAGGATTTGAAGCCCAAAATCTCGCTATGGCTTCATAAACATGTGCAAAATCGCGCTCTATCACACCGATTAGCGCTGTGTCCTGACGGAGCACAAAATTCTTAAAATTATGGATCAGTCCGCCATATCCAAGCGAATCGTGAATGTCTTCAATCGCCTGAATTTTTGGCTTGGTAACGTCGGCAAATTCCGTCCAATAGCGTTCGGTTTTCTCTAAAGCCGTAATGTTGAAAAAGCCAAGCGCCGCTATACCGCCAATGGATAGGGCAAGTATGCCGCATAGTAAAAATGCGACCACGGCCATGAAGGTGCGGCTGCCAACGAAATTAGGCGGAGTTTTCCGTTTTTCACCATCAACACCAAGAGCCGTCTTTTCGTCATCCATTCGGCAAAACACCCGGAATGTTTGAGCTGCGCCTCATTTACTTGGGGCGTTTCCCTCCAAGGGCAAAGAAGTCTTCGTTTCACTTCGCCAAATTATACGAATGGAACGTAGACTCAGACCCAAGTAAGCTACTATTTTAACAACAGTTTCTCATACAGAGATGGTTAGGGACAGAAAAAATACACCCCCTGATTTCACTCTAGAAACAAGAAGCATCCTCTGAGGGAAAAACACCAAGAGGCGGATGGAACTATGGAACTGTCAGCCCAGAAACAGTTCGAAATATTTAAGCATAGCTTTCACTTGGCCTGCCTGTGCCAAGAGAATCGCGTTGTCGCCATTAACCAACCTGGCGCAAATCTTCTCGGTCAATCCCCCGATGCCCTCATAGGTCAAAATATTGCCGATTTCGTAACCGAGCCTTATCGGGATGTTCTGTCCGACGAACTTCCCGGTTTGGCGGAGACAGGGGAAATTATTCCGGCCAAACTCGTTTCAAAATGCGGACAGGAATACGATGTCGAGTTGAAGATCTCTGCAGCGCCAGAGATCGGTGAGGGTTTTTTCATCATCGTAGCCCGAGACATCACCCAGCGGACACGCGTTTCGGAAATGATGAAACGCCAGGAAGAACAATACCGCAAACTGGTCAACATGGCGCTCGATCTCATTTGTCTAAGCGAAGACGGCCGGATCACCTTCATCAACAAGGCGGGCGCTAAGCTTTTAAAAATCAAAGAAGGGTCAACTCTCGTCGGGCAACCATTCTGGGAGCTTTTCCATCCCGATTACGAACACATTTTTAAGGACGGCATCAAAGAACTCGTAGAAGAAGAAAACGTCTTTCCGGCTCGCCTCGCCTGCCGTGATGGCCACTACCTCGACGTGGAAGTGGCGATCATCGCGCTCGATGGCCTACTCGCCAACAAAATCATGATTGAGGCACGGGATATTACCGAGCACAACGCCGCCGTCCATGAGTTGCACGAGGCCAACAAATATTTGGAAAAACGGGTCGAGGAACGAACCAAGGAACTGATGGACGAAGTGGCCGAACGGCGCAGAGCGCAAAGCCGCCTGATGCATATCGCCAGCCACGATATTCTGACCGACCTACCCAACCGGGGGCTTTTGATGGACCGTATCTCCATGGCCTTGAGTCGGGCCAGCCAAACCGAAGAGAGGTTTTCACTGCTTTTCATCGATCTCGACGGCTTTAAAGAAGTCAACGACACATTGGGGCATGAAGCCGGCGACAGCGTCCTCATCGAGGTCGCCAACCGCTTGAAAGCCGCGGCAAACGAAAACGACACCGTGGCGCGTACCGGCGGTGATGAATTCGTTATTTTGGTTGGCGATGGAGACCGGCGAACCGATGCGGAAGGATTGGCCCAAGCGATCATCGCCTCACTTTCGGAACCAGTCTCCATCAAAAGCGGCGAGACGGCGCGACTCGGCGCAAGCATTGGTATTTCCAACTTCCCGGAAGATGGCGACAATGCGTCGACCCTCTTGAAGAAAGCAGATGATGCGATGTACGAAGCCAAAAACTCCGGCAAAAACACCTTCCGGGTTTCCGACCCGCAAGCGGCCTAATCAACAAACACTATAAAAGCTTACCGATAAATTGAACTATGGCTTCGGCAACCTTGTCTCGTTGCTGAACATGGGGAGCATGGCCACAGTCGGGAAGCATCCGGGTTTCGACGGGACCAGGAGCCTGACGGACGATTGCCTCGACCTGGGCCGCGGTGCCGTATTCATCGTTCTCACCCTGTATGACCAATGTCGGCACCTCAACCCCCGACAGATACGCCTCAATATTCCACCGCTCAAAGTCCGGGTTTAGCCAAACGCCATTCCATCCCCAGAAAGCGCAATCCACATTGTCCCCATGGTAACGTTGCAATCCATCCCTTAAGCCACCCTCTTCATAAGCTTTCTTGGCATCTCTGATCCCTGCCAGAGTTTCAGGCTCAACGAAAACATGAGGAGCCTCCAACACCAACCCTTTCACAGCCGTCGCTTCACCGCTTCCAGCGTGAATGAGCGAAATGGAGGCCCCATCGCTGTGCCCGATCAGAATGGCCTCGCTGATCTTCAATGCATCAAGAAAGCCTGGAAGAACCTTCAGGCCTTCATGATGCATAAAACTCACCGGTCTCGGCAGAGGAATGGGGTCTGATTTTCCATATCCTTGGCGAGAGAAAATAAGAGCTGGGAGACCGCAAGCCTCAGCAATAAGATCGGGAAAATCTTTCCACAGACCAACGCAACCTAGCCCCTCATGAAGAAAGACAAGCACCGGTTTTTCCGGCTCTCTTACAGGCCCACACCAACGGCACTCAAGAGTTATTCCATCAACGTCAACAGACTCCATAACTTTACTTTCTGTAAATTCATCAAACACTTCTGATGATATTTAGAACAGAGAGTAAAATCCAGATCAGAGCGTTTTGGGCAGACCATCTTGAAAGATGGTCACGGTTCCGGGGTCGATCACAGTCCAATCTTCATCGGCAGTGAGCGGCCGGGTTGCGATAACCGTAACCACATCCTCAGGCGATGTGATCTCGCTAAAATCCAGCACCATCTCCTTGTCCAGCAAAGTCGCCGCCCCAAACGGCGCCCGGCGGGTTAGAAACGCCAGTTTGGTGCTGCAATAGGTAATCAGCGCATTGGAATCACAGAGCAGGAAATTGAACACCCCTTGCTCATCAAGCTTTTTCGCCATTTTAGCGATAAAGCGCCAAACAGTCTCACGCCGAGCGGGAGGATTGGGAAATCGCTCACGGATCCGGTCGAGCAGCCAGCAAAAGGCATATTCGCTATCCGTTGTGCCGATGGGCTTGTAATGGTTTAGCGGCCAGCGTTTGATGCCCTTGAGCTTGCCATTATGGGCAAAGGTCCAACTCCGCCCCCAAAGTTCGCGGGTAAAGGGATGGGTATTTTCCAAACAAACCCGACCGTGAGTGGCCTGGCGAATGTGGCAAACGACATTGAGGCTCTTGATCGAGTAGTTGCTGACCAAACGGGCAATCTCTGAGTCCGAGCTTGGATTGGGATCGTGAAAAGCCCGACAAGCACGGCCATCGTAGAAGGCCACCCCCCAACCATCCTTATGGGGTCCCGTCACACCGCCCCGCTGCATCAGGCCAGTAAAGCTAAAACAAATGTCGGTCGGAACGTTGGCGTTCAGCCCAAGGAGTTCGCACATTAGTCTTCGTTATTTTCGGGAGGGAGATAGTCGTCAGGCATATCGACAAGCGCAACCTCAACCCCCGCCTCTTCAAACATCTGGGCAGAAACCCCGCGACCATCCTGCCAACGCTCGCCAAAGTCGCCACTTAAGCTTGCCTTATCGACGATCACTCGTTTAATCCCCACCTGAATAATCGCTCGGGTGCAATCGACACAGGGAAAATGAGTGACGTAAATCGAGCACCCCTCGACGGCGGCCCCAACGCGCGCAGCATTGTAGATGGCGTTTCGCTCGGCATGTTCCGTCCAATCGTACTTGTTCGGGCGTTCATGGCGCTCGTCCTGGTCGTCATCAACTGCGCGAGGAAAACCGTTGTATCCATAAGGGCCTGGAGTCCGATCAGGATGAACCATCACTGCGCCAACCTTGGTCGAGCGGTCTTTAGACCAACTGGCAACCTCATGGGCCAGCTTCAAAAAGCGAACGTCCCACTTACTCATACTTTTCCTCACCCATTTCAAATCTTCCGGCGCGGCAAACGCGAGAGCTTAAATTGCCACAGGGAGCCCCTCAAGGAAAGACGGCAAAACAAAACCCGGCAAGGCCGGGCTACATCCTTCGCTTGAGGTTCTTTGGGTTATGAAAGATCAAGCCAGGAATCGTCCGTGACCATGTCTATTCCTTCGTCTGTATCATCCGAACCGCTGGTTCCCAGGTAAACGGTTTTACCCGACTTTAACCTATAAGCCACTTCGCGCTTTTCATTCGCCCAATCAAATTCCTCCATGGGCAATCCGGCCTGCTTATAGAGCGCTAAGAACCCATGTTGCCCTTTATCGGTCAGCAACACCCGAACGTTCTTCAGTTTAACATTGGCGCGTTTGGCAAGGGCGTGTTCGAAAAACTCCAGGTCCTCCACATTGAGCGCTTTAATGATAATGTGGGTCGTCAAACGTCCCCGTTCGTACATCTGATCGATCAGCGCCTCAATATCGCGTTCAGGTTCGTCGGCAGAAGCCAGAAGGCTAGCGACAGCACGGTCCCGCCCCTCCAAGACCACTTCTTCAACCAAATCGTCCTTAAGGTCGTAACGCGAAGCAAGAGCTACTTTCAATTTGTCGGAAACCACAGCGATCAGCCGTTCAGCGACATCGACAGGCAATTGCGGCCGATCAGCAAGTTTTTCCGCAATTCCCAAATCGCCATCGTAAGCATCCAGAACACGTTCACAGGCGTTCGCCGAGATATCTGCGCCATGATTACCGATGAGCGTATGGACCACATTACGCCTGCCCGTATCGACGAGCACATCGGAGAGTGCCTCAGGCACCTTTTTGCGTCTGGCGATAGCCATCTGCTGGCTTTCTTCGCATGTACGAACGAGAAAGACCAAATCTCCCGTCGTCAAAATTTCTGAACATTCTAGAACCGGCAGAGAAACTTCCGCTACGTCTTCGGCCATGGTCAGAGCCAAGTCATGAGAAATTTTGGAGCTGTTCTTCAGGGTTTCAGAAAGCGCTTTGCGCACATCAACTTCCACATCCTTGGCAAGGACCTGGAAAATACTGTTGGCCAATTCCAACTCTTTTTCGGAAAGCTCCTGCGCCTCAACCTCAGCGGCGACCTTGCGAACAGCCATCGCCCGCTCCAAGGGCGGGCGGTCTCTCAGCAAGTCATCTATGTCGTGGCGGAGAAGCGCCATTGCACGGCTCCCTTGCAACCCTGCATCATTGTTGGCGTTTTACAAATAAACTAAAACGCACCATGAACCAAGGCCTCGTTAAGCTCAGGACCTTTTCATCCACAGGGTATAGTATCACAAGGATTTAAGGGGACACGACTCCCCCTTCCTGTCCGTTCAAAGAGTTGAACTTACGGACAAAAGGGGGGAAAACCGCAACAAAAGCTGAAAATTACTTCTCTTAAATCGAGAAACCGCCCAACTTGGTTTCAAGGTATTCCTCGATCCCTTCTTCAGCCCCCTCACGACCCATACCGCTATCCTTCATGCCACCGAATGGAGCGGCTGCAGAGGTCGGGTTGATGTCGTTAATCCCGATAATGCCGAATCTCAGGCGTTCGAAAGTCCGCATGGCCCGACTGATATCGCGGGTATAGATATAGGCGGCAAGCCCATATTCGGTGTCGTTGGCCATGGCAATGGCTTCTTCTTCCGTATCGAACGGAACAATCGCCGCCACGGGCCCAAAAGTTTCTTCACGGTAGATCAGCATTTCGGGCGTTACGTCGGCCAGAACCGTCGGCGCATAAAACTTACCGCTTGCCAAAGCGCCTTCGGTCAGTGGACCGCCGCCAGTCGTTGCGGTCGCCCCTTTGGCAAGAGCGTCGCGAACCTGATTATCGACTTTATCGATTGCCGCCTGATTGACCAACGGGCCAATGGCGACACCATCCTCAAAACCGCTTCCGGCCTTCATCTTGGCGACTCTGGCCGTCATGGTCTCGGTAAATTTCTCAATCAGACTACGATGAACGAGAAAACGGTTGGGGCTGATACAGGCTTGGCCGGTATTGAGAAACTTAACCAAAGAACCACCCTTTGCGGCGTGTTCCGGGTCGGCATCTTCAAAAACAATAAACGGCGCATGACCACCCAGTTCCAACGAGATGCGCTTCATCCCCTTGGCGGCTTCTCCGGCCAGCATTTTGCCTACAGCCGTCGAACCGGTGAAGGTCAGCTTGCGCACCGCACGATGACTGGTGAAAACCGAACCGATAGGCTTGGGATCGAGCCCGGTAACGAGGTTGACCACGCCTTGAGGAAGCCCCGCCTCTTCAAAAATTTTAAACATGGCGATGGCGCACATAGGCGTGGCTTCAGCTGGTTTCAGAACAACCGTACAGCCTGCCGCCAAAGCCGGGGCAACCTTACGGGTGATCATCGAAATAGGATAGTTCCAGGGCGTTACGGCAGCGACAACGCCAACCGGCTGCTTAAGGACGATGAAGCGTTGATCGGAACGCGCCGATGGCAAAACCGATCCATTGACCCGTTTAGCCTCCTCGGCGAACCACTGAAGAAAATCGGCGCCATACTGAACTTCGTTGCGCGAAGCTTTCAGCGGCTTGCCCTGCTCTTCGGTCATGGTTCGCGCCAGCTCTTCTTTGCGCTCGATCATCAACGCATGGGCCCGCATCAGAAAAGCTGCGCGCTGGTAGGCCGTGGTTTGAGACCACTCGCCAAAGGCCGCATCAGCCGCCTCGACCGCACGGATGGCTTCTGAAGCGCCACCATCGGGCACCTCGGCAATCTTCTCGCCATTGGCCGGATTGAACACATCGAAGGTTTTACCGCTATCGGCTTCGCACCATTTTCCGTCGATGAACATAACGCCCCCGTTTTATCTATTTGTATGACAATTTAATTCGTTGTCGTCAACATAGACCAACAGCTACGGGAAGAAAGGGCGATTTACGAACATTTACATCGACAATGGATTCTTAACTCCCAACTCATATGCTTCCATATTGGAAGGAGTATGTCGTGAACAAAATGACCCCGGAAACACTGGATTTCAGGAGCAAGTTCCACAACCCGACCCCTGACGAGCGGGCCGAGCTGGTGGTCAAACGCCTTGAAATGTTCATTCGCGAAAACCGCACGGAACAAGGCGGCATGTCATTTAAGAAATGGCAAGACCTCGCACGGGCCGAAATTGTCGCAGCCTTGCTTGAAGACGAGCGGGACTGGCGACGCGACGATTCTTTCATGACCAAGCTCTACGCGGCCCTGGCTTCGGCAATTGTCACCATTGGCATGTGGGGCACGGTGATGGCCTTTCTGAATTCAAAAAATCATACGATCGAGGCGGTAATGCTATTTGGCGGCGGCATGGCTCTATTGGCCGTGGCAACCAGTTACGGCGCCTGGAAAGCCTTTAAACGTTTCCGTAAAAACCGCCGCGACGAACGCATGGCCCGTGTGCGTTCGATGGATACAAAACTCAAACACCTGGACCGCGACCTTGAGAAGCGCGTCAAAGATATGGAAGGCGCGGTGGAGGAACTGGCCCGCCAGAAAACAAAACGCATCGCCACGACCAAGCTGAGAGAAGAGGCGCTCGGACAAATGCGGAACTTAAGGGCCAAGCTGGAGGCCAGTTGAGTTGGACCGTCTTTTCGATCTTCGCCCCTCTTAAGTTTATTTATTCTCTGGTTTCATTCCCCCAACTCCTGTACTGCTCCACTAACGAATAACAGCCTTTGGCAGCGAACTAAATGGAACAAAACCGCCCTATCAACGTTTGGTATGTCTCGGGTTTGAGCCTTTGCAATTTTGATTGCCCCTATTGCGCAAGCGGGCAGCCGAGCAAAGGAACCGGCCGCACCATCGACCGGGAATGGGAAAATGAGAACGCTCCCAGGGTTTTCCAAAAAACATTAAAATGGCTGAGGCGGCAACCCTATCAAATCGGGCTGCGCCTACAGACGATTGGCGAACCTTTTGTTTCATGGACATTCCTCGAAGGCGCCGCAGCCATGACGAACAGCGAGAACATTCGCTTCGTCGAATTGGTTACGAACGCCTCGCTTCTTTCAAAGCGTCTGCCAAAACTGATCAACGAATATAAAGCCTCGCCCGAAAAGCTAAGTCTTTGGGCGACCTATCATCACACAGAAATTTCAGCAGAAAAGTTCATAGACCAAATTAGGTGCGCACAAGACTTGGGCGTCGAGGTCATCGTCAATAGTTTGCTCTTTCCGGATAATGCCGAAAAGATCATCAATCTAAAAAAACGATGCAGCGATCACGACATCCAGATGAACGTCGATTTAGGCTACAACAACAACGAAGCCTATCCATTTCGACCTTATATACCCATCCTGCATGACAACTCTTCCGAAGCGTTATGTGAGCTTGATATCGACATCAATACTCAGCTAGCCGCAATCACTGCGTGGGGGGCGCCAAGGGGGCTACAGTGTTCAGCAGGACACGACTACATCCACATTATGCCGAATGGAGATGTTTTCCCCTGCCGAGGCTATCGAGTTGGTGGACCGCGAACAAAGCTGGGATCAGCCCTCGACAAACGTTTCTCACTTTCGCTAAGAGCCGAAGAATACCACCCCTGCGGACTTGAGAAGGGCTGCATCTGCAAAGAGGACTTTTTGCATCTCAACATCGCCCGAGGCCCAAAACATAACAGGCGGACTCTAGGCCTCGGCTACGACGGAAACCCGATAAAAACCGATATTGGCGAAATGCATAAAAGGCTTCAGCAAGTTGGAGACACGAAACTACTAAAGACACTCTCCAGCATGCCAAAGCCATAAAGCAAAAGGCATCGCGACAACCAAGCTGAGTAGCAAGATGAGCGGCTCTCTTTTAGCCCCTTCTCCATCGCACTTCTTTTTTGTAAAGTAGCGGTTCATTTAAGAGCTTCAATAGTTTGACAGCAATTCGTGCGTTGCTCCCATGACCCTTTCAGAGTTTTTCGGACTTCTCACCGACAACCAAATCGCCAGCACAGGCATTCTGATTGCTGCGGCCTTTGCCGTGAAGCTCGGCGCGCGGAAACTCCTGAGCCGCGAGAAGTTTGAAACGGATTATCGGCGGCGCATGCTGTCGAACCTGCGGAACGCTCTGTTTTTCATCTTGCTGTTCGGCATTGCTTTGATTTGGGCCCCGGCGTTACGGACTTTCGCCCTTTCGTTAACCGCCTTTACCGTGGCTCTTATTCTGGCGACCAAAGAGCTGATCCTCTGCCTCAGCGGTGCAACCCTGAAAGCAACCAGCCGCTCGATGCGGGTCGGCGACTGGATCGAAATCGGGGGCTTTCGGGGTGAAGTCGTCGATCAGAACGTCATGTCGACCACTTTGCAGGAATTGGGAAAAGGAGACGAGGCCCACGAGTTTACCGGCAGGACGGTTATTCTCCCCAACAGCATTTTCCTGACTACCCCGGTTCATAATGAGCAGTTTTACAAACGCTATCTCTTTCACCGCATCCATATGGTCATTGAAAGCAGCGCCCCGGTCGAAGACATCGCCCAAGCAATGACGAAGACCATAAATAAAGAAATGGCAGATGGCCTCGAACTGGCGAAACGCTACAGGGCCCTGATTGAAAAGAAAGCCGAAATCGCTCTGCCCGGAGCAACTCCGGAATACCGGGTGACTTTCAAAGATGACGGAAAGATCAAAATCACCGTAACTGCTTTCCTGCCCACCCAGGACGCCCGTTTAATTGAGAAAAAGGCGCTTCTCGCCGGTTTGAAAGTGCTGCACAGGAAGTCTCAGCCAGCACCGGCTCCATCCCAATAAACTTCGAATCTTTTATTTGGCCAGTGCTTTTTTGAGCTTACTGGATTTGCCGCGCAGCTCACGACGTTCCAGGCGAATGCTTTCCAGATAGTCCGGATCAGCCTCACCTTTGTCTATTTCCGACTTCATTGAAAGAGTAACGGCTTCAAGCGCCCTTAAGACCTCTGTCGCCTGCTCTTTTGCGACATTCTCAAAGACAACCTCTCGGTCCATCATCATTTCCGAATAAGCATCGTGATCTTCTTCGGCCAGTCGGGTTAGCTGTTCATCAATGTCTTTCCAGGTTTCGCTCCAGGCCTCATAGGCTGACTTTGCTTTTTTGTCACGGCCAGCTTCTTCAAGCGACACCATAATGCGGACAAACTGCCAGACGGTGAACTTAAGCTCCATCACCGCCCTCCTCGCCGTCCTCCAGTTGGTGCCTGGAAATCAACGGAGCCTGACTCATAGCGAAAACCAAAGTCAGCCCAATGATTCCAAAGACCTTGAAATTCACCCAAAAATCGGTGCTCTGTGTGCGCCAGACCGCCTCATTGAGTGCCGCCATGACAAGGAAAAAGAGGCCGAAGCGAAACGTCAGCTTTCTCCAGCCTTCATCATCCATAGCCCAGGCAGACCCCATAAGATTTTTTAAGAACGAGCGGCCGAAAGCGAGTCCGGTCAGTAAGATCGCGCCAAAAGCCACCTGAACGATGGTCGGCTTCATCTTGATGAAGGTCTCGTCTTCCAGATAAATGGTGAGCCCACCGAAAATCCCGACAACAGCCGCCGTAATCAACGGCATCAAAGGCACTCGGCGCTCAAAAAACAAAGACAACGCCAAAGAAATCGCAGTTGTCCCCATAATCACCGCAGTCGCGGTTATCAACCCTCCATACCAATAGGCGGCAAAAAAGGCGACCAAGGGCCCATATTCGGTTAACGGCTTGAGCCAAACGGGCGATGTGCGAGTGTTTTCCGACATGTTTGTCGTTATGGGAGATTTCCTCTTCTTCGGCAAGGGATTATGATGACCTCTGGGACTCAAATCGGAAAACAAGCCGAAACCATGACCGATCTACGCACTAAACTCTTTTGGGAACGCACGGCCCCTTTTTTATCAATTGAACGACAGGACCGCCCGTCAGCTCCCATTCCGTTCGATACGATAACGCTCTCTAAAATTTCCGACATCTTCTGGCGGGAAGGCTATCTGCATCTCGAGCCGGTTTTTACCGAACAACGCCTCGCCCCCATCCGCAAGGGCATCGAGGCCCTCATCGTCGATGGCATCCATCCGGCGTTCATCTACGTTTACGATGAACCCTGGCGCCTATTTCAAGATCTCTCTAGATTGATCGCTCACTTTCTCGGAGAAGATTTTGGGCTCCTCCCCCATCTCTGGGCATGGTATGTGGCGGAACGCCCCGACCGATTCGGCTGGCCGCCACATACCGATTGTCAGGGGCAGACCCGCTTCGCAGAAAATGGCTTCGACATGTTAATGAGCCTCTCCCTTTGGGTGCCTCTAACCGATGCGACCCCTGAAAACGGCTGCATGTACGTTTTACCACGCCCTTTCGAAGCCGAATATTTTCCAGCAATAACGGATCCAACCCAGATTAGACTTCAAGACGTCCGCGCCCTCCCCGCCCCCCGGGGCTCTGTGCTCGGCTGGCCCCAAGACCTCTATCACTGGAGTGGCCGTAGTTCGCATCTGGCCCAACAACCCCGCATCAGCCTGTCATTCGAATTTCAAAACCGCGCCTTCGAGCCCATGGCAGAGAGACTTCTCGACCTTACCGCCCCTCCATCTTTTAAAGAGCGCCTTGACTTGGTTGTCCAACAATTCAAAAAATACCCGCACATGGAACGCCCTGGCCGCACCATGCGCGAGTTATTGGATCAATATTTCCCGGAACATGGGTTAGAAAGAACGGCATGATCGAAATTCTCTCAATCCTCATTGCCGCCGTTATTTCCGTTTTGTTGTTCAGCCGTATCGGCTTTGGGGCCGTGCTCGGATATCTTGTTGCCGGGGTCATCATTGGCCCCAGCGTCTTAGAACTGGTGATCGACCCGGAAAACATTCGTCATGTAGGCGAGTTCGGCGTGGTTTTTCTGCTGTTCATGATCGGCATTGAAATTAAACCGCAACGTCTATGGCTGATGCGACGGGCGGTATTCGGCCTCGGCGGGGCGCAGGTTCTTATCACGGGAATTCTCATAACCCTGGTGGCGTTTTATATCTTTGAGCAGCCCTCATCGACAGCGATTATCGTTGGCTTTGGCTTGGCGCTTTCCTCGACCGCCTTTGCCGTTCAGGCCATGGCCGAGAAAAACCAGCTGAATACCAACTGGGGGCGCAATAGCTTCGCTATCCTCCTGCTTCAGGACTTGGCGGTTGTCCCGCTGCTCGTTCTCGTTCCCCTGCTTGCTGCAGGGAGCATCAACCTAACGGCCAGCATGGGCCTGGCCGCTCTTGAGGCTGCGGGTATTTTTGTCGGTGTCCTGCTCGCAGGGCACTATGCAATTACCCCTGCATTGCGCCTAATCGCCAGCAGTAAAAGCTCGGAGGTTTTCACCGCGATGGCCTTACTGCTGGTGCTAGGCTTCGCCTGGGTAATGGAGCTTGCCGGGCTATCAATGGCCATGGGCGCTTTCGTCGCCGGTATTCTTTTGTCCGAAAGTGAATTCCGCCACCAAATCGAAGCAGACATTGAGCCCTTCCGAGGACTGTTATTGGGGCTGTTTTTTATGAGTGTCGGAATGTCGGTCGATCTTTCCGTCGTTTTCAAAAACGTCTCTCTGGTCCTCGCCGGAACGGTCGCTCTTCTCCTATTCAAAACCCTACTGATTTTCGCTATCACCAAAATAGGAAAACTCAATACGGCAGAAGCCCTCCGTTCCGCTTTTTTGCTAAGCCAGGCCGGTGAATTCGGTTTTGTGTTATTTTCCCTAGCCGACCAACATGAAATTTTGCCCAACGGCTTCTCCGAGCCGCTGATCAGTATCATCGTTCTGAGCATGGCCGTGACGCCGGGAATGATTTTCCTGGGCGAAACCATCGCCAAGCGGTTTTCCGACAAGCAGAACATGGCGCAAACCGAAATCGGCGAAATCAAAGAGGATGTCGTCCTTATTGCTGGCTACGGCCGAGTCGGTCAGACCGTCGGCAAAATGCTCGATCTTCTCGGGCAAAAATGGGTGGCCGTTGATTTGAATGTCGACAAAATTACGAACGGGCGAGCAAAGGGTCACAAAATTTATTATGGCGATATCAGCCAGGAAAAAGTCCTGCACGCTCTCTCTTCCATCCAAACCAAGCTAATTATCCTGACGGTCGATGGCATTCGGGCAACGGAAAAAAGCATCCGGGCTATTAAGCACCTGCATCCGAACATGCCCATCGTTGTACGGTCACACGACTTAAAGACCGGAGCAAAGCTCGAAGCAATGGGGGCAGCTCAAGTCGTTCCGGAAGTCGTGGAGACGAGTATCCGCCTCGGGGCCTCAGCCATTCAGACCATAGGATACGACGAGCAGGAAATCCGTCAGGCTATCGACAGCATGCGTGACGATAACTATGCCGCCGTATGGGCGGAAGCAGAAGGCGAGCCTCAACAATGAGGCTTTACCCGTAGAGATAGCTGCAGATTGCCACAGCCGCAGCAATCCCCATGACGTCGGCCGTTAGGGCCGCAACCAGGGCATGCCTGATGCGACGGATATTGACCGCGCCGAAGTATACAGCCAGCACATAGAAAGTCGTTTCCGTCGACCCCTGAATCGTGCTGACCAAATAGCCGGTATAGCTGTCGGGACCGATGCTTGGATCATTAATGATCGAGGCCAAAATTCCGTAAGCCCCAGAGCCGGATAACGGCCTGAGCAGCGCCATGGGCAGAGCCTCGGCAGGCAAGTTGACCAAGCCGGTAATTTTGGAAAGCGGCTGGATCACCAGATCCATGGCTCCACTGGCCCGGAACATACCGACGGCGACAAGGATCGCCACCAGATAAGGAATGATCCTCAGCGCAACATTGAACCCGTCCTTGGCCCCTTCGACAAAGGCTTCGTAAACACGCACCTTGCGCAATACGCCAAAGCCCAACAACACAACCATCAGCCCCGGAATGATCCAAGGGGCGATAGCCCGTCCGTAAAAAACGGTCAAAGGAATTAGCGCCGCAATACCAAGCAAAACCGAATAGGAAACCCAAGCCGGATAGGCTTCGCCTGCGTGACTTTCCAGCTCCTTATTTTCTTCTGAAAGTTCATCCACTTCGACCTTACCGCTTTCAGGCACCACTTCGGACCCACCCACCGGCATGGGGAACCAGCGCTGGCAGGTTTTAGCCATGAAAATAGCAATGGCGGTGGAACAAATGGTGGCGAATAAAGTGGTGGGCAAAATACCTGCTGGGTCCGTCGAACCGGCGGCAGCCCGAAGCGCAATGACGCCGGTCGGCAACAGGGTTACGCTAGAAGTGTTGATCGCCAGGAAAAGCGCCATGGCATTGGTCGCCGTTCCTTTATGTCGATTGAGACCGTCCAGTTCCTGCATGGCCCTAATGCCAAACGGCGTGGCCGCATTGCCGAGTCCCAGGGCATTGGCCGACATATTGAGAATTATCGCCCCCATTGCCGGATGATCGGCAGGCACCTCGGGAAACAGCCGCACCATCAAGGGGCGCACCGTCCTGGCGATAATCACCAGAAGGCCGCCTGCTTCGGCCACTTTCATCAGCCCGAGAAACAGCGCCATAACGCCAACCAGACCGATCGCCAGCTCCACCGATCCTTCAGCCGCCTTGATCATCCCCTCAGCCAGGGCCTCCATGGGCGAAGCGACACTCCCATCGGCAGACGGCATCCAATTAATCTGGCGATAGCCCGCAACGAGAAAAGCAATCAGGACGATGGCGAAGAAAATGCCGTTCAAAAGGAAGCCCCCGGTTCAAATTGCCCCACTTCCGCCTTTATGCCGGCTTAGGGTCCAGACTCATTTGAATAAGTCTGGACCCTAAGGGTGAAGGAATGTTTTATGCAAAGCTAATTGGTGTTAGTTTCCGCACCGCTGACCGATCTTTAAAGGAACTTTCATCCCATGCGTCTTTTCGCCGTTACCGCCGCACTCCTCCTGACCGCCAACATGGCCCAGGCGGCCGAGCCCAACCCCAACGCTCCAACGCCGCGCATGGCGATAAAATTCATCCTGGAACAGGTTCCCCAGCATGGCGGCTATAATCACTGGATGGTCAAGGATGCTGATGGCTATCAAACCAACGCGACCAACGTTATCAAAATGGAAATCTCGAAAAACGCCCTGATCCTCAATGAACGGATCGATCTGAAAGGCGTTAAACGGGGTGAAGATACCGTCTATAAGGCCCGTTACAGTTTCCGGCGCACCACGTTTCCAATCATGGAAATCGACCCGAAAAACGAAATGCAACACACCGATTTCGGCGGGCAGGTTACCGTGAAATGCATGGCGGGCAATTGCATTACCCAGGAAACCTGGGAAGAATACATCACCGACGCATCAACACAATTTTTTGCCCATATGGAAGCCAAGAACACTGCCGAAAAGCGCTTTGAGAACGACAAAGACAAAAAGACAGAGAAGGTTTCAAGCGCGGCGATTCCCTTCATGGACGCCATGCGGGCAACCCGCGTCTCCAACGCCCTCAACTATTTGGCCATCAAAGCCCATAAAGGCGAAGCCGACGATATGGGTAAGGTGAAATAACCGCTTACTTCGCCTCAAACAAGACGCAGCCATATTCCCGACGGCACTGAAACTTGGCAAGCTCGTCGTCGACCCTGGCAATGGCGCGAATGGGGTTATCCATCATCTGAACGATACGGTCGCAAACGCCGAAACCATCGCGCTCGTCTTCCGATTGAAACTGCGGATTTGTCTCAAACTGCCAAGAAATGCAGCTTTCACAGAAATTATCGCTCACTTAGGAATCCCCCTTTTCCAGAATCGTTTATCGCCTCCCAACTTATCATGTTAGGAGGCGACCGATAAAGAAAGAGGCGTTTTATCCGCCGCTACCTGTTTTCCAGGGGATTACGAACCGCCATCGCACCTTTTTTATCGCGCACCGCCAGTTTCATGGAGTGTCCTTTATGATAGGCAGCCCGCATTTCAGGTTTGAGCAGACTATCGATTGCCGACTGTAGCGTTTGATTGGGATTGCTATAGCAATATTCAAACAGGAACCCTTCGGTATTCCGCAGGCTGATGCGCCGGATCATTTTCATGTCCTGGGCCGCTTTCAGATAACCAAGCACGTAGCTCAAAGAGTTGCTGTAAGCCGTCGGCGATTTGAGGCGATAATCGGCATATTGCTCACAGGTCAAATCGACGGGCTTAAAAGGCCGTTCACCAGCCGATGCAGTATGCTGCGAGAACAACACCACAATGGCGACAACCGAAAGCGTCAGCAGCAAAACAAGATATCCTGCGCTGGGGGCGAGGCGATTGCTCATGGAAAGCTTCGACATGCGGTTCTCCGTTCGGTAGTTCCGCCACCCTGCCCCCATGGCTGTTTATTGTAGGGGATTAGGCCGGTAACTTTGCGTCCCGCCGTTTCCAACGGTTTGCCATTATCGTGAAGTCACAAAAACTATAACACTTTTAATGTTGCGCGGAAAAGCATTATTTTTCAATGCTTTAATTCAATTTAGCTAAAATTTTATCAAATCAGACCTTCAAGTCTCCAGCACTTCACCCGCAGAAGCTTTTCGATCCCTGGCAATGGTCGTCAGGCCCAAATCGTCAAGGATCATATAAACCGATGGAATAACAAACAGCACCATTGCGGTGGAAGCGATCATGCCAAAGGCTAGGCTCGTCACCAGGGGGATAAGAATCTGCGCCTGCAGACTGGTTTCCGCCAACATTGGCAACAGCCCCACAACCGTAGTGATTGACGTAAGGAAAATAGCCCGAAAACGCCCACGGCTGGCGGTTGTTGCGGCTTTCTCCAAGTCCATTCCTTCAGCATGTCGCACCTTGGTAAACACCACCAGTAAGATGGAATTGTTAACCACTACCCCAGCTAACGCAACAAACCCCAGCATACTGGGCATGGTCAACTCCAGGCCCATGATGAGATGGCCCCAAATAACCCCGATAAGGGATAACGGTATAGCCAACATGACGATGATCGGCTCCAGATAACTCTTGAACTGGAAGCTCAAAAGAACGAACACGCCAACCAAACCGACAAGAAATCCTCGTATCATGGACTTTTGTGTGGTCCCGGTGTTTTTATCTTGTCCTTCGAGAGAGACCTCAACCCCCGGATAGCGCTTCAGGAGTTCCGGCAAAAAGCGTTTTTGGGTATCCTTGATAATCTCGTTGGCATTAGCGACTGACGCATCAATATCCCCTTGCAGGGTCACGGCACGGCGCCCATCGACCCTGTTGATTCGCGCCCAGCCCCGCCCTTCTTCGATTTCGGCCGCGACACTCAGAGGAATTTGGCTTCCCTCCTTCGAGGTGACGACGAAATAATCCAAATCGGCGAGGCTATCCCGGTCCTCCGGCCTCAGGCGAACGTCAATATCGTATGACTCGGGCCCCACCTGGATTTCAGACGCCGTACTGCCAAAAAAGGCCGCCCGCAATTGGTTGGCGATCATTCGCGCATCGATTCCCAAGGTTGAAGCCCCCTCTTTCAAACGAACTCGCATTTCCGGCTTACCGGGCCTGAGATCGTCAAGCAGGGAAGTCACTCCCTTGTAGCGTCCAATCCAATCCTGCAACGCCAATGACGCCTGTTTCAATTGGTCAAGATCATCACCCAACAGCCGAATATCAATCGCCAGGCCGGCCGGACCGATCACCGGCTCATCGAGCTTGATGGCGAGAACGTCAGGAACCGAACCAATGGCAGCCTTCCAAGCCGCCATGACTTGATCGATATTTGAGGTCCTGGTTTCAGCCCCCAAAAGATCGACGGTAACGGTCGCAATATGCGGGCCGCTCTCAAAAGCATCTTTATTTTTGTTGAACTGAAGGCTGACGGCTTTGACCAACCCTTGGGCATCAGGCTGGCTTGGCGAGAGCTCTTCATCCACCGACCGGATAGCCTCAACCACATGATCGACCACCTGCTCCGTCCGTTGCAAAGGCGTTCCCTGAGGCAATAGAATTCGCGCTTCCACCACATCGCCTTCCAACTCGGGAAAAGCGGAGAATTTCAAAATTCCGCTGACCGGCATGGCGATTGAAATAATTAAAGCGCCAACAGCGATGCCCGCCGTGAGGTAGCGCCACTTAACCGCCAAATCGGCCAACCGCCCAACCCGGTATTCACGGAAATTTTCCAGCCATCGGTCAACCTTGCCACGTAGCCCAGTTAATTCATTTCCATGCAGATGCTCCATCGAATGATGCAGGTGGGCGGGCAGAATGAAAAAGGCCTCGATCAGACTGACGCTCAAGACGAAAAGCATCACAATGGGAACCATGCGCAAAATCGCCCCCATATCGCCTTTTAAAAAGATTAGCGAACCGAACACACAAGCCGTCGTTATAAAAGAAGCAAGAACACTCGGCATGACCTGACGCGCGCCATCAACAGCCGCATCGAGCGGTGACTTTCCTTTCTGCCGATGGGTCGCCACGTTTTCAGAAATGACAATGGCGTCGTCCATCAAAATACCGATAGCGATCAGCAGCCCAACCATGGTCAACATGTTGATCGAAAAGTCGAAAAACAAGATCAACGCGAAAGCGCCGAAGAACGATACCGGCAGGCCCATAGCCACCCAGAAGGAAAACCGAAACCCGAAAAACAGCCACATGGCGGCAAAAACCAACGCCAGCCCCATAACGCCGTTTTTCGAGAGAAGACTAAGGCGGTCGCGAACGATCGACGATCCGTCATTCGTTACATTCAACGTCACCCCCGGCGGCGCAATGGCGTTTTCGTTGGCGACGAAGGCTTTCAGGGCATCGATGGCGTTTAAGGTATCTTCGGTTTCCGTCTTTGTTACCTCCAAGAGCGCCGCACGCTTTCCATTGTAGAGGAACTTGTCCTCATCGAGGTCGAAGCGGTCTGTAATGGTCGCGATATCGCCGAGTAGAACTTCTCCGCCCTCCGCCCCAGAAACGACGACAAGGCTGGCAAACTGCCCGACACTCTTGCGCTCATCGGCGAACCGGACAAGAACCTCCTGCTCCTTCGCCTCGATGCTGCCCGATGGCAAGTCAACGCTCTGACGGGCTACGGCATCGGCGATATCTTCAACACTCAGGCCGAACTGACGCAGTGTCGCATCACTGATTTCTATTCGCACCTGATGCTGAGAGAATCCTTTGACGGCAACCTGCGAAATACCCTTCCATTGCAGCATCCGGTCTTTCACATCTTCGGCGTAGGCCTTGAGTTCGACCACACGCGTTGGCCCGGTAATAGCAACCGAAGCGACAAAGTCGGTGCGTCCCAACTGCTTAATCACCGGCTTTTCAACCTTGTCAGGGAAAGTGCTGATCGCCTCGACTTCGCTTTTGACATCGGTAAAAAACAGATCGAAATCGCGACCTTCCATCATTTCGGCGACGGCGCTGGCCATGCCTTCAAGGGACTCACAGGTCACCTCGGCGACATTATCGACATTGTCGATAGCGTCTTCGATCCTTTGACAGATGGCCTCTTCCACTTCTTCTGCGCTAGCGCCGGGGAACGGCGCCGTGATCTGGACATTACGCGGCTCGATTCGCGGAAAGGTCTCTCGACGCAGTTCGGGTAGAGAGACAAGGCCCAGCACAAAAAAAGCGCCCATAAATAGATTGGCCGCCGTCGGATGAGCTGCGAAGAAACGGATCATCGAACGTCCCCTTCTCCCTTGGCTTCAGCCAGCACACGGCCAGCCAAAGCCGCATCATCCGTCGGCATCAATAACATTCCGTCAAGCGCCGGGCTGATATCGGAAACGATAACACGATCTCCCGTTTCAAGCCCTTGAGAGATAATCGCAATATTTCCCTGAACGAACTTCACGGTCACCGGGCGGACCTCAAGCCGGTTTTCCTTATTGACCAGATAAACCGTTCTTCCATGCATCGCCGTACGCGGTACGACCGACAGAGGTTCGGTCGTCTGCCCCCGCACTTCGACCTGAACGAACATCCCCTTGACCAACGGCGGTCGAGCGCCCGGAACGGCCTTGGCGTAGGTATCATCAGCGGCGACAATAACCCCGACGGTTCGGGTCTTAGGGTCTACCGTATCGCTAATTCGAACGAAACGCCCCGGCCAGCTAAGGCTCAAATCACCTGAATGGAGGTGAATAGTCGCGCTTAACCCTATGCGTTCCCGTAAATCGGGCGCACTTTCCTCCAGGGGGCCGATTTCATCGTGTGAAGCGGCTTCGGTAGCCAACCTGAAGCGCTCTATCGGCACCTGCGCCTCAACCTCGGAGGTTTGGATCGAATCGGCGACCGCCATCAGTTCACCCTGCTGAACATGCTGGGTCGGCTCCACATTAGCCTCGGCAATGCGGGCATTGAACGGCAAGACAATCCTCGTCCGCTCCAAATCAAGCTTCGCCGCCCCCAACTGAGCTTCATAGACGGCAAGCTGCTCCTCAATCACTTTCCGTTGCGTGGGCACTAAATTGAGCGTATTGGTCAGCGCTTGAATTTGCTGACCTTGGGCCAAAAGATCACGTTGCGCCTGATCGAGCGTCGATTGGGACGCCGCGCCGCGCTTAATCAGTTTTTCCTTCCGCGCAACTTCCGCTTCACGCAGCTTAAGAACCCGCTTCTCGATCTCAAGAGAGGTCTCGGTGTTGGCCTCGGTAACGGAAAGTTCTTCCAGTTGCGCGCGAGCCGAACGGATATTCGCCGCCGCCTGAGCCACCGCCAATTCATAGTCGGTGGGATCGATACGAATAATTTCGGTACCTTTAAGAAGAATAGCGCCTTTCTTGAAGTTTTCATCCACATAGGTCACGGCGCCTTTTACCCGCGCCACGGCGTTCCAGACGCTTTCGGGTTTCACTGCACCGTAGCCGATAACCCGCGGGACGACAGGTGTTTTTTGCGCCTCGATAAAACGAACGGCTCTTGCTGTTTCACTGGGCGGCTGTTGTTCAGGACCGCTCTTTGATGAAATTCCGATAGCTAAAACGACAAGCCCGAAAAGGATGGGCAGGAGAAAGAGAGCTTTTTTCTTCATAGATTGAGACATAGCGGCTTCCCGAAATTTTCGTCAGGGCACCCTATAAGAAGTTGATGCAACCTGATTATGACCGCAATCAATTAGAAGTGTAACTAAATGTAACAGCTTACGATTATTGTGGCGCACCACGGTAATATCGCCAGAGGAACAAAGCCCCGACAGACCGCCAGGGTGACCAATGTTCAACCATCGCACGAGCCTCGCCGCCTGAGGGTCGATTATCGAGATTTTTGAGGCGTTTCAACGCTTCCTGCAGGGCCAAATCGTCGGCCGGAAAAACATCCCGCCGCCCAAGGCTGAACATGGCGTAAATTTCAGCGCTCCAGACCCCAATGCCGCGTAAAGCGACCAGCTACCCGATCACGTCTTCATCTTTCTCTTCCATAAGGACCGTCAGATTCAACTCATCTGCCGCAATTTTTTCGGCGATTCCCCGACCGTATTCGATTTTCCGCCCCGAAAGACCGCAAGCTCTCAAGCTTTCATCGTCGAGCGCCAAAAACGCCTCCGCCGACATATCCGGCAAACGGATTTCGAGCCGTCCCATAATTGCCGCAGCGACCTGGGTCGAGAGTTGTTGGGAAACAATAATCCGCAGCAGAGCCTCGAAGCCGTGCGGACGAATACGGGGTTCCGGATCGCCGACCAGGGCCCAGCCTTCCGCCACATCGGGATCACACTCGGCCAGCGCCGCCATGCCTTCGGCGATGACGGCGGCATCGATCATTTTTGGAATTCCGTCAATTGAGAGCGGATGTTCTCGGGGATCGGCACCGGACGCTCGGTTTCGCGGTCGACAAAAACATGAACCCAATGTCCCTCGGCGGCGGGCCCCTCCCATTTTTCACTGAACAAAGCCAAATCGTAGGTAAAGCTGGTGTTGCCGATCTTATCAATCCGCATGGCCCCGACCAGTTCTTCCGGAAACGCCACCGGCTTCTTGTAGCGGCAAAGGTTTTCAGCGGCGTAAGGGATATAACGATCTTCGCCCCAATCGACCCCGCACTTCTCCATCAGAAAACGCACCACCACAGCCTCGAAATAGCTGTAGTAAATCACATTGTTAACGTGACCCAGCATGTCGTTGTCGTTCCACCGGGTCGGTATCGGCGTGAGGTAAGTGAAATCGTTCCGCGTCCAGGCCATCGGTTCAGTCCTCCACGACAATCCGTTCGAGAGCCGCCCGGATCGGCGGCGGAATGGGCACCGGGCGGTTACTGGCGCGATCCACGAAAACATGGACGAAATGTCCCTGCGCTGCAGCTTCATCAGCCCCTTTTTTAAAGATGCCAATTTCGTAACGCACCGAGGAGTTTCCCAGCTTTCCGACTCTCAACCCCGCCTCCAACGGCTCGGGATAGGCCACCGAGTCATTGAAGTTACAATGGGTTTCCACAGCGATGCCAATCACTTTAGCCGCATGGATATCGAGCCCGCCTTCATCGATCAGGTAGCAATTCACCACCGTATCGAAATAGCTGTAATAGGTCACATTGTTAACGTGACCATACAGATCGTTATCCGCCCAACGGGTCTGGACTGGCAGAAGGTGCGGATAACGATTGCGGGTTTCAACGAGCTTCTCGGCCATCTAGAGTACCCGCTTCATAGCGTCCAGCGTCTCCTGCGGCTTTTCGACCATCATGGTATGGCCGCACGCCTCAATCAGGATGGTTTCGCAATCGCTGAGATTTTCCTGCAAATCCCTGGCGTTGCGCGGCGGGGCCATCATATCGAGCTTCCCGAGAATGAGCGTCGCCTTACAGCCAACCTTCTTGGCCGCTTCAACGGCTCCTTCATAGCGGTCGCAGGCGACAAGATCGTTGTGCATAACACCGGGGCCGCTCCGCTCAAGCAGGCGGTTGACGCCGCCCATCATCCAAAGGCCCGGTTGTTGATGACCTCCGATATGAGACGGCTTCCCATGTCCCCAGGAATTGACCAGATCGAAGGCCAAATGGTCGTTACGCTCGGCCGCGCCGATCAATTCCGGGTGTCCCTTCATCAATGCGGCGACACCCAGCAGGCCAATGCCGGTGATCCGCTCCGGCGCGCGGGATGCAGTCTCCAGACTAATCAGGGCTCCCATGGAGTGACCGGCCAGCGCGGCTTTCTCGACACCTAACTCGTCCATCAGGGCGATCACCCAATCGGCCATACCGCCGATGCTGTCGATCACCGGCCCTTCCGACCGACCGTGCCCCGGCAAATCGACGGCCAGCAGACTCCGCCCGTGATGGGCAAAGTAGCGCGATTGCAGATACCAGACCGTGTGATCCATCCCCGCTCCGTGAATCAGGATGGCGGCGGGTTTTTCCTTGTCGAATTCTTTACCGCCCGTGGCGATGAAGGTTTTCTTGCCGTTGACGCTAATCTCCATAGCCACCCCCTATTTCTGCGAGGCGCGGAGCGCCTGTTTCAAATCGTCGATCAGGTCGCCGACATCTTCGAGCCCGACAGAAAGCCGGACCAACCCTTCATCAAGGCCAGCAGCCTTCATAGAGGCCGCATCCATTTGCTGATGGGTGGTGCTGGCCGGATGAATCACCAAGCTCTTGGCGTCGCCAATATTGGCGAGATGGGAGAATACGGCCATCCGCTCAATGAACTTGCGCCCAGCATCGCGCCCGCCTTTGATCCCGAAACTCAGGATGCCGCCACAGCCCTTGGGAAGCATGTCGGCGGCCAAGTCATGGTCGGCATGGGAGGCCAGGGCCGGATAATTGACCCAGTCCACAGCCTCATGGCCGTTGAGAAACTCGGCGATGATCGTCGCACTTTCGCAATGACGGGCCATCCGCATGGGCAGGGTCTCCACCCCTTGCAGAATGTAAAAGGCGTTTTGCGGCGAGAGGCAGGCGCCGAAATCGCGGAGCCCTTCCGAACGAGCCCGCATGATGAACGCCACAGGCCCATACTCTTCGGCGAAATCCAGACCGTGGTAGCCCGCGTAGGGCTCGGTCAGGGTCGGATACTTCTCGGCGTGCGCTTCCCAGTCGAAGGTCCCGCCATCGATCAAAGCACCGCCGATAGCGATGCCATGGCCGCCCAGGAACTTGGTCGCCGAATGCATGATCAAGTCGGCCCCATGATCGAAAGGCTTAAACAGATAAGGCGTGGTGAAGGTCGAATCGATCAGCAAAGGCACCCCGGCGGCATGAGCAATATCGGCCACCGCCCGCACATTCATTACTTCCAAGCCCGGATTGCCCAGGACTTCGCCAATCACCAAGCGCGTTTCGGGCCTGATCGCTTCTTTGAAGGCATTGGGGTCGCGCGGGTCGACGAAGGTCGTCTCAATGCCAAAGCGCGGCATGGTGTGGTAGAGAATATTGTGCGTACCGCCATAGACCTTGGCCGAACAGACAATATGGCCGCCCGCCCCCATCAAGGTTGCTATCGCCAGATGCAAGGCCGCCTGACCGCTGGCGGTGCAGATCGCGCCAACGCCACCTTCAAGAGCCGACAGCCTCTCTTCAAGCGTCGAAACGGTGGGATTGGAAATCCGCGAATAGACATGCCCCGGCCGCTCCAGATTAAACAACTCCGCCGCCGTTCCCACATCGGGAAACACGTAGGACGTGGTTTGATAAATCGGCACGGCGCGAGAGCCATGAACCGGATCGGGTTGCTGACCGGCATGAAGCGCCAGCGTATCGAACTTAATGAATTTGGGGTCGACCAAGACCGCCTCCCATTCGTCTTTTTAAAACTGTGGTCAAAAGCTATATCGCTTCGACAGGACGGAAAAAAGAGCGGAAAGATGGCTTTTTACAATTTTTGAAGGATCGAAGCACGATGGCATAGACCCAAATTATTTAGGGGCCGCCTCTTGCTGGGCAGCCCCTTTTTATGCCTGTAAAACCTGTCAAACTCGCCTGACAAAACCCTGAGTCTTGATGCCCGGGTTTCCCTTAGCGGTGGGAACTGTAACCGTTGGTTTGACTGTGGTCAAGCAAGGAAAAAACAAAAAAATAATGGTGCGGCGCAACATTATTTTGTGCGATGCAGCAAGATGTTTGGGGATCATACAAAATCAAAAAAGCGCCGCTTCCTGATATGCCGGAAGCGGCGAGTTCGACAGGGAGGCGTCCAAAAAGAGGACTTAAGTGAGGAGGAAAAGACATCTGCCTCACTTAAAGCCAGTATCCATCCTTGAGTTTAACAACAAGTTAAACTGCGACTACTTCTTAAAAAAGGCCTCTGCCCCAGCGATGGCGGCCTTCTTTTTCTCGATTTCAGCCTTCACCCGCTCGATCTCGGCTTCCAGGTCTTCGATATATTCATGCAACGCATCGATAGATACATCGTCCAGATTGCGCTGTTTGGGTTTCTTGGTTTTCGGATCGAGATCATCCCAGTCCATGTTCTTTTTCCTCCCCTCTGGTCACGGTTGGTCGCTTCGGCCATACTACGGCCAACTTGATTGTTCTTCCATCCCATATGACGAGATTTAAGCACCATGACCACGGCTGTTCCCGAAACCATGACCTGCATCGAATTCGACGCCCCTGGCGGGCCGGAGGTGTTAAAGACCGGCGCCCGCCCCACTCCGCAACCGGGCGAAGGCGAGGTCTTGATTAAGGTGGCGGCAGCCGGGATCAATCGGCCCGACGTCTTGCAGCGCATGGGCGGCTAGCCACCGCCTCCGGGTGCTTCCGACATCCCAGGCCTCGAAATAGCTGGGACCGTCGTGGCTTTGGGTGAAGGCGCGGAAGGCCAATCCATTGGTGATGAGGTCTGCGCGCTAATCACCGGCGGCGGTTATGCCGAATACTGTCCCGCTCCGGCGGCTCAGTGCCTTCCTGTCCCCAAAGGCCTGTCAATCATCGAAGCCGCCGCTCTGCCGGAAACTTTCTTCACCGTCTGGACCAACCTCTTCCAAAGAGCCCAGTTAAAAGAAGGAGAAACCCTTTTGGTGCATGGCGGGTCCAGCGGTATCGGAACCACAGCTTTGCAGATAGCCTCAGCCATGGGCGTTCGAATTATCACGACGGTTGGCAATGACGAAAAAGCGGCAGCCTGCCGCTCACTTGGAGCCGAAATAGTCGTCAACTATAAGGAAGAAGAC
>CBDUMN010000005.1:0-64190 GCA_965368335.1 uncultured Rhodospirillales bacterium | reverse complement strand
CCAACGTGGTCGGTCCGTTCGGCCTGCTGCAGCCTTTTGCCGATGGCTTAAAGCTGTTCCTCAAAGAAACGGTCGTGCCCACAGGGGCCAACCGGGGCGTGTTTATCATCGCGCCGATGCTGACTTTCATTCTCGCCATGGTGGCCTGGGCGGTCATTCCGTTTGGCGAGGGGATGGTTCTGGCCGATATCAACGTAGGTCTGCTTTACCTGATGGCGATCTCTTCGCTGGGGGTTTACGGCATCCTGATGGCCGGTTGGGCGTCCAACAACCGCTACGCCTTCCTTGGCGGACTGCGAGAGGCGGCCCAGATGGTTTCCTACGAACTGGCCATGGGCTTCATTCTGGTCTGCGTACTGCTCTGGTCTGGTTCGATGAACCTTAACAGCATCGTTATGTCGCAAAAAGGAATGTGGAACGTCATTCCGATGTTCCCGCTGGCCGTGGTCTTCCTGATCTGCATCATCGCGGAAACGGCGCGCCATCCGTTTGACCTTCCCGAAGGCGAAGCGGAATTGGTGACTGGCTACAACGTCGAATATTCGGCCATGGCCTTCGCTCTGTTCTTCCTCGGTGAATATGCCAACATGATCGTTATGTCGGGCATGTTGACGACGCTGTTCCTGGGAGGCTGGCTGCCGCTCTTCGACTTTGCGCCGTTCAATTGGATACCGGGACCGATCTGGTTTTCGCTGAAGACGGCCTTTGTGTTGTTCTTCTTCCTTTGGGTTCGGGCATCCTATCCGCGTTACCGCTACGATCAGGTCATGCGCTTGGGCTGGAAAATTTTCCTGCCGCTTACCCTTGTCGCCGTCGTGGTCTATGCGGGCCTCGCCGTCGCACTCGATATCGCACCGAAGGTCTAGGAGGCAAAGATGGCATTTATCGACCGTACAGCACGCGCCTTCCTGATGACCGAACTGCTTGTCGGTCTGGGCATTACGCTGAAGTATATGTTCAAGCCGAAGGTGACGATTGATTACCCGCACGAGAAGGGCCCTCTGAGCCCGCGTTTCCGGGGGGAACATGCATTGCGCCGCTATCCCAACGGGGAAGAGCGCTGCATCGCCTGTAAACTTTGCGAGGCGGCCTGTCCGGCGTTGGCGATTACAATCGAAGCGGAACCCCGCGATGACGGTAGCCGCCGCACGACGCGCTATGACATTGACATGACCAAGTGCATTTACTGCGGTTTCTGTCAGGAAGCCTGCCCTGTCGACGCCATTGTCGAGGGGCCGAACTTCGAATATTCGACCGAAAACCGCGAAGAGCTTTTCTATAACAAGGAAAAACTCCTGGCCAACGGAGAGCGTTGGGAAGTGGAGCTTGCCGCCCGTCTTGAGGCGGACGCGCCTTACCGGTGACCGAGGGGATGGATTTGATGACGACTTATAGTTTCCAGTTTCCGCGGACACCGGATGTCCGAAGGGGGACATAAATGATCGTTCAGGCATTGGCATTTTATTTATTCGCCGGGATCACTCTGGCGTCGGGGGTGATGGTTATTTCAGCCAAGAACCCGGTGCATTCGGTGTTGTTCCTGATCCTCGCTTTCTTCAACGCCGCCGGACTGTTCGTTCTGCTGGGCGCCGAATTCCTCGCCATGCTCTTGGTCGTGGTCTACGTGGGTGCGGTCGCGGTGTTGTTCCTCTTCGTCGTGATGATGCTCGACATCAACTTCGTCGAACTGCGCCAGGGCTTTTTGCAGTACCTACCGCTCGGCGGTCTGGTCGGCCTGATCATCGTGCTTGAGTTGCTTATGGTCATCGGCGCATCGCACATTACGCCGGAAACCACGGCAGCCATTCAGGTGCCCATAGAAAATGCCGGAAACATCACCAACACCCAGGCTCTCGGGCTGGTGATCTATACCGATTATATCTACCTGTTCCAGGCGGCCGGTCTGGTGCTTCTGGTCGCCATGGTTGGCGCAATCGTGCTGACCCACCGTCGCCGTCCGGGCGTCAGGTCGCAGAAAGTCGCCGATCAGGTGGCCCGCAAAGCCGATGAGACGGTCAAGCTTCACAAAGTTACGACGGGGAGTGGCGTCTGATGTTTGAAATCGGTCTTTCCCATTACCTGACGGTCGCCGCTATCTTGTTCACCCTTGGGGTGTTCGGCATCTTCCTCAACCGGAAGAACCTGATCGTTATCCTGATGTCCATCGAGCTGATCCTTCTCTCGGTCAACATCAACTTCGTGGCCTTTTCGTCGTTCCTCGGCGATCTGGTCGGCCAGGTCTTCACCATGTTCGTTCTCACCGTTGCCGCCGCCGAAGCGGCCATTGGTCTGGCGATCCTGGTTGTCTTCTTCCGTAACCGCGGCTCCATCGCGGTTGACGATATCAACGCGATGAAGGGTTAGGGGCGTCACCATGTATACGGCAGCGATCTTTCTTCCGCTTCTCGGTGCGTTCCTTGCAGGACTCATCGCGTTCTTCCGTCCGGAAGAAGAAGAGAAAAAACACTCCTGGGATCTGGCGGCGCAGATTGTCACCTGCACCGGCCTGCTCCTATCGGCAGCCATTTCCATCTGGGTTTTCTTCCAGGTGCCGAGCGGCGGCAACGCCCACACGGTACACCTGCTGACCTGGATTTCGTCCGGCACCTTCGATGTGTCCTGGGCCTTGAAGTTCGACACGCTCACCGCTGTGATGATGATTGTCGTAACCGGCGTTTCCTCGATGGTGCACGTCTATGCCGTCGGCTACATGCACCACGACCCGTCGGTGCCGCGGTTCATGGCGTATCTCAGCCTGTTCACCTTCATGATGCTGATGCTGATTACGGCATCCAACCTGGTCCAACTGTTCTTCGGTTGGGAAGGGGTGGGCTTGGCGTCCTACTTGCTGATCGGGTTCTGGTATAAGAAGCCTTCGGCCTGTTCGGCCGCCATCAAGGCCTTTTTGGTCAACCGTGTTGGCGACTTCGGGTTTGCGCTTGGCATCTTCGCCGTCTACGTGATCTTCGGTACGGTGCAGTTCGATCAGATTTTCGCCGCCGTTGAAGCCAAAAAGGATATGACCTTCTTCCTGTTTGGCGGTGAATTCCACGCTCTAACGGCAGCCTGTCTGCTGCTGTTCATCGGCGCGATGGGCAAATCGGCTCAGCTCGGGCTCCACACTTGGTTGCCTGACGCCATGGAAGGTCCGACGCCGGTTTCCGCCTTGATCCACGCCGCCACCATGGTGACGGCAGGGGTGTTCATGGTGGCCCGTATGTCGCCGCTGTTCGAATATTCCGAAACGGCTCTCACTGTCGTCACCATCGTCGGGGCTTGTACGGCCTTCTTCGCCGCGACCGTCGGCTGCGTACAAAACGACATTAAGCGCGTCATCGCCTATTCGACCTGTTCGCAGCTCGGCTACATGTTCTTTGCACTCGGTGTGTCGGCTTATTCCGCCGGTATTTTCCACCTGATGACCCACGGCTTCTTTAAAGCCTTGCTCTTCCTTGGCGCTGGCTCGGTGATCCACGCCATGTCGGACGAGCAGGACATGCGCCGTATGGGCGGCTTGTGGAAACACATCAAGGTGACCTACGCCCTGATGTTTATCGGTTCCTGGGCCTTGATCGGCCTGCCGCCGTTTGCTGGCTACTTCTCGAAAGACTTGATCCTCGAAGCGGCCTACGCAGCGCACTCCCCGGTCGGCACTTTCGCCTTCTGGATGGGTGTCGGCGCAGCCTTGCTCACCGCCTTCTACTCAACCCGCCTGTTGATCATGACGTTCCATGGCAAACCGCGCGGCGACGAAGTGGTCATGGCTCACGTTCATGAAAGCCCGCCTGTTATGTTGCTGCCTTTGCTGCCTTTGGCTGCTGGCGCAATCCTGGCTGGCTACCTCGGCTACGAAAACTTCGGCGGTCACCATGTCGCGGAATTCTGGGGAGCAGCCATTCAGTCGCATGACGCGATTGCCGCCGCTCATCATGTTCCGGCATGGGTCAAGTATTCGCCGCTGGTCGTTGGTGTGGTCGGCATCCTGGGCGCCATCGTCATGTATGGCATGGCTCCGAGCCTGCCCAAGGGGCTCGCCTCGACTTTCCCGGGCATCTACCGTTTCCTCGACAAGAAATGGTACTTCGACGAGCTATACGATCTGCTTTTCATCCGTCCGGCTTTCTATCTGGGCCGCGGCTTCTGGAAAGCGGGCGACGGCCAATTGATCGACGGTGTGGGTCCCGACGGGATCGCCGCCGCTACGGTGGGCGCTGCCAAACGGGCCGCCCGACTTCAAACCGGATACCTGTATCACGGAGCATTTGCCATGGCGATCGGCGTCATGGTGCTGGTCTCCTGGTACATGCTGTCACATTAAGCAGAGGTTGATGCAACGATGACTGAATTACCCATTCTTTCGTTGGTGACCTTCCTCCCCTTGGTAGGGGCGGCCATCATCCTGCTGCTGATCCGGGGCGATAGCGAGGTTGCCGCGAGCAATGCCCGCTCGACCGCGCTCTGGACGTCAATCGCCACCTTCGTCATTTCCCTGTTCATCTGGGCGAATTTCGATAACGGCACCGCAGCCTTCCAGTTTGAAGAACGGGCCGAATGGTTCCCGGCTCTTGGAATCACCTACCATATGGGCGTCGACGGCATTTCCATGTTCTTCGTCATGCTCTCAACCTTCTTAACCCCGCTGTGCATTCTCTCAGCCTGGGAAGCGGTCAAAAAGCATGTGCGCGAATATATGGTCGCCTTCCTGGTTCTCGAAACCTTGATGGTCGGTATGTTCTGCGCCCTCGATATGGTGCTCTTCTACATCTTCTTCGAAGGCGTGCTGATCCCCATGTTCCTGATTATCGGGATCTGGGGCGGGCCGCGCCGCGTCTACTCGGCGTTTAAGTTCTTCCTCTATACGCTGTTCGGCTCTGTCCTGATGCTGCTGGCCATGTTCGCTATGTATTTCGAAGCGGGCACCACCGATATCCCGACCTTGCTGACCTACGGCTTCCCGGCAGGTATGCAGACTTGGCTCTGGCTGGCTTTCTTCGCATCCTTTGCGGTGAAGGTTCCCATGTGGCCGGTTCACACCTGGCTGCCGGACGCTCACGTGGAAGCGCCGACCGCCGGTTCGGTCATTCTGGCCGGTGTGCTCTTGAAGATGGGCGGTTACGGTTTTCTGCGGTTCTCCATTCCGATGTTGCCGCTAGCGACCGTCGATTTCGTTCCGCTGGTCTATACGCTGAGTATCATCGCCATCGTCTATACCTCGCTGGTTGCTCTGGCGCAGGAAGACATGAAAAAGCTGATCGCTTATTCCTCCGTCGCTCACATGGGCTATGTGACCCTTGGGTCGTTTACCCTGACGGCGCACGGCATTGAAGGGGCGATCTACCAGATGCTGAGCCACGGCGTAGTTTCCGCCGCGCTCTTCCTAATCGTCGGCGTGGTCTATGACCGCATTCACAGTCGTGAAATCGCCGTTTACGGCGGTTTGGCCAACAACATGCCGGGCTATGCGTTAACCTTCATGGTCTTCATGCTGGCGTCAGTCGGACTTCCGGGTACTGGCGGGTTCGTCGGTGAATTCATGGTGCTGCTCGGCGCATTCCAAGCCAATACGGTCGTTGCGGCTTTGGCCGCCTCAGGCTTGGTTCTCGGTGCGACCTATATGCTTTACCTCTATCGCCGGGTGATTTTCGGGGCCTTGACCAAGGAAAACCTGAAGTCTGTCACCGATATGTCGGCGCGGGAGTGGCTGGTGTTTGCGCCTCTGATCATTATCACTTTCTGGATGGGCGTCTATCCGTCGTCCTTCCTCGATCCCATGCATGTTTCGGTCGATAACTTGATCGAGCAGTTCAATGCGGCGGTTGCCGCGGCCAACAACCCGGCCGTTGCGGCGCGCTAAGGAGTAGAGTTCGATGACGACTGCGGAACTTCCGAACCTCATTCCGGCCATGCCGGAAGTGTTCATCGCATGTATCGCCATGGCGCTGCTGGTCCTGGGCGTGTTCCAGACAGACAAAGGGGCGGCCAAAACAATCACCTTCCTGGCGGTTTTGACCATGGCTCTGGCGCTGTTGCTGCTCTCGGCCTTCTCGTTCGAAAAGGTCACCACGTTTAGCGGCATGTTCATCAACGACACCTTTGCGGGCTTTACCAAAGCCTTGGTGCTGTTGGGATCGATCCTGACGCTGATCATGTCTTACGGCTACATGAAGCGGGCCAATTCAGCCAAGTTCGAGTACCCAATCCTCGTTTTGCTCGCCACGCTTGGCATGATGATGATGATCTCGGCCAACAACCTGCTGTCGCTTTACGTCGGCCTGGAACTGCAGAGCCTGTCGCTCTACGTCATGGCCGCTTTCCAGCGGGACGATCTACGGTCTTCCGAAGCCGGACTTAAATACTTCGTTCTGGGCGCATTGGCTTCCGGCATGCTGCTCTACGGCAGCTCGATGATCTACGGTTTCACCGGCACCACGAGCTTCCAGGGACTGGCCGAAGTCTTCCACAATAGCCACGGACACATTTCCACCGGCGTCGTTGTCGGCCTGGTATTCCTGTTGGCCGGTCTGGCTTTCAAGATTTCCGCCGTACCCTTCCATATGTGGACGCCCGACGTTTATGAAGGGGCTCCGACGCCTGTAACGGCTTTCTTCGCCGTTGCGCCGAAAATCGCCGCCATTGCGCTGTTGATGCGGGTTATGACTGGCCCGTTCGGCGAACTGGTCGCTCAGTGGCAGCAAATCATTATCCTGATCTCCATCGGCTCCATGGTTCTCGGCGCTTTCGCCGCCATCGTCCAGAAAAACATCAAGCGACTGATGGCTTACAGCTCCATCGGTCACATTGGTTATGCTCTGATCGGTATTGCGGTTGGCAATGAAGCGGGCGTTCAGGCGGTGCTGGTCTACATGGCCATCTACCTGTTCATGAATGTCGGCACCTTTGCCTGCATTCTCTGCATGAGCCGGGGCGGGCGTATGGTCGAAGGCATTGATGATCTTGCGGGCCTTGGTAAAACCAATCCGGCCATGGCTTTCGTCCTTGCGATGTTCATGTTCTCCATGGCGGGTATTCCGCCGCTGGCCGGTTTCTTTGGCAAGATGTACATCTTCCTGGCCGCCATTCAGGCTGAATTCTATGCCTTGGCGGTCATCGGCGTACTTTCGAGCGTTGTCGGCGCGTTCTATTACATCCGCATCATCAAGATTATGTACTTCGATGAAGCTTTGGATGCCTTCGACAAGCCGATTGGGCGGGAAATGACGGCCATCCTTATTGCAACATCCGCCATCATTCTCTTCTTCTTCGTCTTCCCGGCTCCGATTGTCGATAGCGCGAGCGCTGCTGCCGCATCGTTGTTCAGCGGCGGATAAGGAGGAATAGGGGTTCGCCTCTTAATGGACAGAAATCTTCCCAAAGTGCCACCGGCTTATCAGCTGGTGGCCTTTGAGTCTCTGGATAGCACCAATGAACAGGCCCGCCGTATGGCGGCTGAGGGCGCAGCCCATGGAACGCTCATCTGGGCGCATAGCCAGTCTGCCGGGCGGGGCAGGCGCGGGCGGACCTGGGTTTCCGAGCCGGGTAATCTCTATTGTTCTTTAATTTTGCGGTCGGAAAAGTCTGTTGCAGAAGCTGCTCAACTCAGTTTTGCCGCATCTTTGGCCGTTACAGAGGCCTTGAGAGAGGCCTCGGCTCCCTTTGATCGGCCGGAAATAGCCTGTAAATGGCCCAACGACGTGCTGCTTAACGGCAAGAAAGTCGCCGGTATCCTTCTGGAATGTCAGGCGAAAGCATCACAAGGAAACCACAATCCAGGGCTCGATTGGCTGGTCCTGGGGGTCGGAGTTAATGTTTCTCATCACCCGGAAGAAACGGAGTTTCCCGCCACATCCTTCGGTATCACCAGCGGTATGACGGTTGAAAGCGTGCTGGAAGGATTTGCTCAACATTTTGAGGCATGGTTTGACCGTTGGTCGGTTCAGGGGTTTGAACCGATCCGCAATGCCTGGCTTGCCAATGCCAAAGGGATCGGGGGAACGGTAATTGCCCGCCTGGGCAAGGAAACTCTTGAAGGAAAATTCGCCGGAATGGACGAGGAAGGCGCTTTGATCCTTGAGACTGAGGGCAATCGACGTCACATTACGGCAGCGGATATTTTCTTTCCACAGGATCTCGGCCATGCTGCTGGCAATTGATGTAGGAAACACAAATACGGTTTTTGCCGTTTTTACCGATGATGGCGCACTCAAGGGAGAGTGGCGCAGCACGAGCGACCCCAAACGAACGGCCGATGAGTTCATCGTTTGGCTTGAAACCCTGATGGCGATGAAAAGTCTTTCTCCAAAAGACATCGATGCCGCCATTATCGCTTCGGTTGTTCCGGCCATGGTGTTCAATCTCAAGAGCCTTTGCCGGACCTACTTTGGTTGCGATCCCCTTGTGGTTGGCGATAAAACCCTTGATCTCGGCATTGAAGTTCTCCTGCCGCGCCCTGAGGAAGTTGGCGCCGACCGTCTGGTCAACGGTTTTGCAGCCGCCCAGAAATATGGCGGTCCGCTAATCGTTATCGATTTTGGCACGGCGACGACGTTCGATGTTATCGATGGGGAAGGGCGCTATATTGGCGGCGCAATTTCTCCCGGCATCAACCTTTCAATCGAAGCCTTGCACATGGCCGCCGCCAAGTTGCCAAGAGTGGCGATCGTCAAACCGGAAAAGACCATTGGCGTCTCGACGACGGAAGCCATGCAATCGGGTATTTTCTGGGGTTATGTCGGGCTGATCGAAGGGATGGTCGCACGGATCATGGCTGAATACGGTCAACCGATGAAAGTAATCGCAACTGGTGGGCTCGCCCCACTTTTTGCCGAAGCCACTGAAAAAATTGAACTCACCGACGCCGATCTGACCATGGACGGTCTTTTGGCCATTTACAGGCGAAATAAACACTAATGAACGCGACGTCCTCCAAAGAGTTGCTCTACGTCCCCTTGGGCGGAGCCGGTGAAATCGGCATGAACCTCTATCTCTACGGCTATGGAAAGCCGGGGGAGCAGGAATGGATCATTGTCGATTGCGGCATCACCTTTGGCGATGATTCCATGCCCGGTGTCGATGTGGTGATGGCCGACCCGACCTTTATCGAAGAAAGAGCCGCCTCTTTATCGGGCATTGTGCTGACTCATGCTCACGAAGATCACCTGGGCGCAATCCCTTTTCTCTGGCACCGTTTCCGTACGCCGGTCTACGCCACGCCTTTTGCCGCTTCGTTCCTGCGGCGCAAGCTGAAGGAGACCGACATCGTTAATATGGTGCCGATCAAGGAAATCCCCTTGGGGGGAACCTTTACAGTCGGCCCCTTCGATATGGAATTCGTCTCTATGACTCATTCCATCCCCGAACCCAATGCTTTGGTCATTCGAACTCCGGCGGGAACCGTGGTGCATTCCGGCGACTTCAAATTCGATCCCGATCCGGTGATTTGTGACGAAGCCGACGAAGAGCGGCTTGAAGAACTGGGCGATGAAGGGGTTTTGGCGCTGGTTTGCGATTCGACCAATGTCTTTTCCCCCGGCGCCTCGCAATCCGAAGGCGCATTGCTTGATAGTCTCAGCGAAGTGATCAGAGGATGCGAACAAAAGGTTGCCGTTACCTGCTTCGCCAGCAACATCGCAAGGCTCGAAACCATCTATAAAGCCGCCTCGGCCAATGGACGCGATGTGGTTTTGGTGGGGCGATCCTTACGTAGGATGGATGAAGTCGCCCGAGAAACCGGATACTTACGCGATGTTCCTCAATTTGTGCCTGAAAAAGAAGCCGGCTATATTCCCGACGATAAGTTGCTGATTATCTGCACTGGCAGCCAAGGGGAACCTCAGGCGGCCCTTTCAAAGATTGCTGAGGGAACCCATCCCAATGTATCCCTTAAAGCAGGCGATACGGTGGTTTTTTCCTCACGCACCATCCCCGGCAACGAAAAGGCTATCGGCAAGCTGCAAAACATGCTGATCAGGCGGGAAATCGAGGTCGTCACGGATAAGGAAGCCTTTATTCACGTTTCCGGCCATCCGGCCAAGGATGAGCTTGCCCGTATGTACGAACTGGTCAAGCCAAGTTTAGCCGTTCCCATGCATGGCGAATTGCGCCATCTCAACGCCAATGCCGACCTGGCGCTCGACTGCGACGTGCCGGAAAGCATCGTTATTGAAAATGGTGAGGTGCTGAGGCTCGCTCCGGGACCAGTGGAAGTGATCGACACAGTGGAAACCGGTCGCCTCGTCTGGGAAGGGAAGCGCCTTATTCCGCTCCATGGCGACCTTTTACGCGGCCGAAAACGCGCCCTGTTCAATGGTTCCGCCGTAGTAAGCCTTGCTTTGGATGAAAAAGGAAAGATGGTTTCAGGCCCGAAAATCACTCAGCAAGGTTTGCTGGAAGGCGATGAAGACCTAGATGTTCTCTATAGCATTGTGGATGACATCTATGCGGCCGTGGAGAAGCTTTCACGCAAGGACAAGCGCGACAATGAAGTCGTGGAAGAAGAGGTAAGACTGGCGACACGCCGAGGGTTCAGGAGAGTCTTCGGCAAAAAACCTGTTACCACCGTACATCTTTTAAGGATTTGAAATTAAAGACGAATTGGAGATAAGAACCATGATCGGACGGCTCAATCATGTGGCCATTGCAGTGCCAGACCTGGAAGCGGCTGCCGCAACCTACCGTAACACCCTGGGCGCCAAAGTCTCTGAGCCCCAGGACGAGCCGGATCACGGCGTGACCGTGGTGTTTATCGAGCTCCCCAACACCAAAATCGAACTGCTCTATCCATTGGGTGACAATTCACCGATCCAGGCGTTCCTCGATAAGAACCCGGCAGGCGGTATGCACCATGTCTGCTATGAAGTGGAAGATATTATCGCCGCGCGCGACAAGCTGAAAGAAAGCGGCGCACGGGTGATCGGCAATGGAGAACCGAAAATCGGCGCCCACGGCAAACCCGTCCTGTTTCTCCATCCCAAAGACTTCTGCGGCACCTTGACCGAGCTGGAACAGGCTTAAGTTCCCTTGCTCGTTGAAGTCGTTGCCTATCTGGTCGTTTGGTGGTTGGTCTTCCTCGCCGTTATGGCGGCGGGAAGAACCGATGACAAGCCCAAGCCCAACCTATTGAAACGCCTCGCCGTCACTACGGTTTTAGCTGCGGTGCTTTGGGGCGTTCTCTACTTGGTCTTTACCTCCGATCTGGTGAGGGTGAATGCATGAATTGGTATTGTGACGCCGCCAAGGGTGACCCTTATCATCAGCCATATCACGATAGGGAATACGGCTTTCCGCAGAAAGACGATGACGTTTTGCTCGAACGGCTGGCGCTTGAAATCTTTCAGGCCGGGCTTTCCTGGCTGACCATCTTAAAAAAACGTGAGGCGATTTTTAAGGCCTTCGAGGGATTTCAGCTCAATACAGTCGCAGCCTACGGTGAGCATGAGCGGCAGCGTTTGTTAAACGATACGGGGATCATCCGCAATCGACTGAAAATCGATGCGATAATCGAAAACGCCAAACGTATTCAGAGCTTAAGAGAAGAACACGGCTCGTTCGATGCCTGGATAGCCTCTAACCATCCGCTGAAGAAAAGCCAATGGGTGAAACTTTTCAAAAAGACCTTCAAGTTCACCGGTGGAGAAATCACCGGTGAGTTTTTAATGAGCCTCGGCTACCTTCCGGGCGTCCATAGTCCTGACTGCCCGACCTATGCGGCAATCGCCAAGCTCAATCCTCCCTGGTTGTCGGTCGGGGAAGATTTTTACCGGGAAGATTAACCGGCCCCGAGAAAATAGAACTTCAGGATAAAGGCGGCTGCTAAAACGCAAACGGCGGGAGTTAAATCCTGAAGCCGACCAGCCAGAAGCTTGATTGCGGCATATGCAATGAAACCGCAGCCAATCCCGGTCGCAATCGAGAAGGTGAGGGGCATACAAACCGCGGTAACGACTGCGGGCGCGACTTCGGTTACGTCGTCCCAGTCGATATGGGTAATTCCGCGCACCATGAGGCAGGCGACAAAGAGCAGGGCGGGGGCCGTCGCAAAGGCCGGAACGCTGCCTGCCAATGGCGAGAAGAACAGACAGGCAAGGAACAGTATGGCAACGGTGACAGCGGTTAAACCGGTGCGACCGCCTGCATTGATGCCCGATGCGCTTTCGATGTAGCTGGTCGTTGTTGAAGTGCCGAGCATGGACCCGGCGATGGAAGCCGTGCTGTCGGCCATTAAAGCCCGTCCCAAGCGGGGCAGACGTTCATTTTCATCTAACAGCTTTCCCTGATGGGCAACGGCGACCAAGGTTCCTGCCGTATCGAACAGATCGACGAATAAAAAGGCGATAACCACGCCAACCAATCCGGCTTCGATGGCTCCCATGATATCCATCTGCATCAAAGTTGGCGTCAGGCTGGGAGGAGCGGATACCACGCCGCCAAAGGTCGAAACGCCAAAGACGATCCCGAGGGCCGAGGTGAGCAGTATAGCGATAACGATTGAGCCGGGAACTTTCCGGGCGTAAAGGGCCGCCATGACGATAAAACCGAAAACGGCCAAAAGCGCCTCGGGCTTTTTGATGTCGCCAATGGTCACCAATGTAGCCGGATGATCGACGACGATGCCGGCGTTTTTAAGTGCAATAATCGCAAGAAAAAGACCGATCCCTGCGGCGATGGCCATCTTGAGAGAGTGGGGGATACTGTTGATGATCCATTCGCGCACCGGAAGAATGCTCAAGGCCAAAAAGATGACCCCGGAAAGAAAAACCGCACCTAAGGCGATCTGCCAACTATGGCCCATGCCGAGCACAACGCCGTAAGTGAAAAAGGCGTTCAGCCCCATGCCGGGTGCGAGGGCGACGGGATAATTAGCCCAAAGCCCCATAATTGCCGTGCCGATAGCCGCGGCCAAACAAGTGGCGACAAAGACCGCCCCCTGGTCCATGCCCGTTTGCGCCAGTATGGAAGGATTGACGAAAACGATATAAGCCATGGTCAGAAAAGTCGTCAGCCCCGCCATCAATTCGGTTTTGATGTCGGTTCCATGGTCTTGAAGCTTGAAGAAAGCATCCATCTTGGCGGCCCCCGGATTAATAATTATCCTTCCCAATCGAAAACACGCTACCGTGGTTTTAGGTCTTTGTTAAGCGCCAAAGAGTAGAGTCCTCAAGATGAAATGGCTGCTACCGATTTCACTGGTTTTGCTTGGCCTATCTCCAAATTCATTTGCTGAAGAAGGAGGAGAGCAGGCAACCGAACCGGTCAAACAAAAGATCAAGGTCTCCAAACGCATCTGCAATCGGCTGGTTAATCATCAAGCCCGGGCGGATGTCGAATACAGACCAGGCGTTGATGTGCGCGGAAAAAAAGTCGCTCCGGCAGATCTGCAAGGCGGGATGAATTTCAAGCTGCCCGATGAAATCACCTTCGATATTTCCATCGATGCAGGGCGCTATATGGGCGCACCTGAGGAAAAAGCCAAAGCCGCCCAAGCGGCGGCAACCGCGTCGGCAAAAGCAGTTGCGGCGGCCAGTTCCGCTCTTTCTGCTGCAAGCGAAGCCGAAACGACAGCCGAGGCCGCCCAGGCAGTCTATGACAACGCCCAATCAACCTACGATACCGCGCTTGGAGACTATGAAACGGCCCTGGAGGCCTATGAAAATAGAACGCCAGCGACAAAAGATGCATTGAAAGATACTTTGAACGACGCCATCGCGACGCTTGAAACCGCCGAAACCGATCTATCCGAGGCTCAGTCTGTCTATACCCAGGTTTCATCAAGTTCGAGCGCCGCAAATTCTTCCGCCGAGGCATCTGATGAAGCCATTGATGGGGATACTAAAGCTTCCCAAGCGACAAGCGCTGCATCGTCGGCTTCGAAAGCCTCGGCTCAGGCCTCTCTCTATTCAGCACAGGAAGCCTTAAGCGGGGCGGAGTCCCTTCAGCAAGATGCTCGGGAGGCTTATGATGCTGCGGTTGATGCTTATCAGGCCGATAAAAGTAACGATGCCCTCAAAACGGCCATGGAAACCGCTTACGACAGTTTGGAAGAAGCCAATACGGCCGTTGAGACCGTAACGACCGCTGTCTCATCGGCAGAAACAGCCGTTGCCAATAGCGACGGAGCGGCAGCTCAAACAGCCGCCGAAGAAGCGGTTTCTGCTGCCGAAGGCATTGGCTATGCAGAAGAGGCAACGGTTAGCGACCTTCGGTCTGCAGCATCAACTCTCTCATCTAGCGCCAGTGAGACGGAAGAAGCCGCCAGCGAAGCCACGACAGCCAATAGCGACCTTATTTCAACCTATAAAAAAGCGGCTAAAACACCGAGCGGGTCCTTTAAGGTCGGTAAAGTACGGTTCAACCTGAACAACAAACGGTTATACCTCAATGGAGAACTCCTGGGCCGTGAAGACGAAGCGGAAATCGCTGCCGCCTGCCGGGAATTTTACAAGAAACGCTGATCGCTTGTGATAAGCCCCAAAAAAGCCACGATTTTTTGACAATCCCAACGGACTCCCATTGTTTTGTCCGGTTGCTTTCCCTAAAGTCGCGACCAGATGATTCGTCTTGATTTAAGACCGTTTGCGAGGATTGCATGCGCCGCTCAAGTTTCTTCCTACCGACCTTGAAGGAAACCCCCAACGAGGCCCAAATCGTTTCTCATCGTTTGATGCTGCGGGCCGGGATGATCCGTCAGTCGAGCGCCGGTATTTACTCCTGGCTGCCGCTGGGTTTCAAAGTGCTGAAAAAGGTCGAGCAAATCGTCCGGGAAGAGCAGGATAAAGCCGGAGCGCAGGAATTGCTGATGCCGACCATTCAGCCTGCCGAAATCTGGCGGGAGAGTGGGCGCTACGATGATTACGGCAAAGAAATGCTTCGCATTACCGATCGTCACGATCGCGAAATGTTATTCGGCCCGACCAACGAAGAGATGATCACGGAAATCTTCCGCAGCTACATTCGTAGTTACAAGGATTTGCCGAAGCTGCTTTATCATATTCAATGGAAGTTCCGCGACGAGGTCCGTCCTCGTTTTGGGGTTATGCGCGGCCGTGAGTTCCTGATGAAAGACAGCTACTCCTTCGATCTCGATAAAGAAGGGGCTAGAAAGTCTTACAATCAAATGTTCGTGGCTTACTTGAAGACTTTTCAGCGTATGGGCCTTAAGGCGATTCCCATGCAAGCCGATACCGGACCCATCGGCGGCGATATGAGCCACGAGTTTTTGATCCTTGCGGAAACCGGCGAATCCCAGGTCTTTTGCCATAAGGCTTACATGGATTTGGAGATCGAAGAGAACGCCGTCGATTACGCTAACTACGATGGTCTCCAGGCTACGGTAGACAAATTCACCAGCCATTATGCCGCAACCGATGAGATGCACGATCCGGCTAAGGAAAAAGAATTGGGCGACGACCTGATTTCCGCCCGCGGCATTGAGGTCGGCCATATTTTCAACTTCGGCACCAAGTATTCCGACCCGTTAAACGCCGTTGTGAACACCGCCGATGGCAAGGAAATCGCCGTGGAAATGGGCTCTTATGGTATTGGCGTCTCAAGGCTGGTCGGCGCGATCATAGAGGCGTCACACGACGACAACGGCATCATCTGGCCGGAAGCCGTAGCCCCGTTCCAAGTGGGCTTGATCAACTTGCGTACCGGCGACGAAGAATGTGACGCCACCTGCGAAGATATCAATGCCACCCTGAAATCCTGTGGTCTCGATGTACTCTATGACGACCGCAACGAAAGAGCGGGCGGTAAATTTGCCGATATGGACCTGATCGGCATTCCCTGGCAAATGATCGTTGGGCCGCGCGGCCTTAAAGAAGGCAAGGTGGAAATCAAAAACCGGGCAACGGGGGAAAAAGAAGAGGTTTCCCTCGAATCCGCGCTCGCTCGCTTTACGGAGTAACGCCGGTTTTGTTTTCTCCCTTTGAATGGATGGTCGCCCTACGATACCTGCGCGCCCGACGCAGGGAGGGGTTTATTTCCGTTATCGCCTGGTTCTCCTTGCTCGGCATTGCTTTGGGCGTGGCGACGCTGATCATCGTCATGTCGGTGATGAATGGCTTCCGTCAGGAGCTTCTCACGCGAATTTTAGGGCTGAATGGTCATGTCACCGTCGCCGGGTCGGCTCAAGGGCTGGGTGACTACGACCGATTGGCTGCCGTCATCAAGGGCGATGAAGACGTTTTACACGTCACCCCGATGATCGAAGGGCAGGTGATGGTCAGTGGCAAGGGGAACGCCTCCGGTGCTTTGGTGCGGGGCCTGCGTCCTTCCGACTTGGCGGCCCGCAAGATCGTCGTCGACAACATGCGTGAAGGTCGCCTTGAAGATTTCACTGGCAATTCGGTGGTTGTCGGATACCGTTTGGCGCGTAAACTCGGCCTGCAGCTTGGCGAAAAAATTACGATCATTTCACCAAAAGGGAACGTAACGGCCTTTGGCACCATGCCGCGCATGGCGGGGTATACCATTGTCGGCACGTTTGACGTGGGAATGCATGAATACGACTCATCCTTCGTCTATATGCCTCTTGATGCCGCTCAAAAGTACTTCCGCTTGCCCAACAAGGTTTCCTACCTGGAAGCTATGGTCAGAGACCCGGACACCGCCTACAGGACGTCTTTAGGGCTTTATGATCGGCTGTATGATGAAGTGGGCGGCGGCATTCGAGTTTTGGATTGGCAACAGACCAACGCCAGTTTCTTCAATGCGCTTCAGGTGGAGCGCAATGTCATGTTCCTCATCCTGACCCTGATTATTGTGGTAGCGGCCTTCAATATTATTTCCAGCCTTATCATGTTGGTCAAAGACAAGGGCCAAGATATCGCCATCCTGCGCACCATGGGCGCATCGCGCGGCATGATCATGCGGATATTCCTGATCAGCGGGGCGAGCGTCGGGGTGATAGGAACGCTTGCGGGCTCTCTTCTCGGGTTGGCATTCGCCAGCAATATCGAAAGCATTCGCCAGGGAATTCAGGCCATTACCGGCACCGAGCTTTTCGCCGCGGAAATCTATTTCCTCTCCAAGCTCCCCGCCATTGTCGATTTCAACGAGGTTGTCTCTGTCGTTCTGATGGGACTGGGGCTTTCCTTCCTCGCCACCCTCTATCCGTCTTGGCGGGCCGCCCGCTTGGACCCTGTGGAGGCGCTGCGTTATGAGTGACGATCTCTTCAGCTACGGCGACGTCGCTTTGGAACTGAAAGGCGTCCGGCGTACCTATCAGCAGGGCGGCAAAATTCTCGAAATCCTCTCTTCAGCCGACTTGCGGGTCAAAAAGGGCGAAATCGTCGCACTCGTCGGCCCCTCGGGTTCCGGCAAATCCACCTTATTGCATGTTGCGGGCTTGCTGGATCGCCCACAGGAAGGGGAGATTACGCTTTGCGGCCAGGAGTGCAAAAATCTACCGGAAGGCAAGCGCACGGAAATCCGCCGCAAAAATCTCGGCTTCGTATACCAATACCACCATCTTTTGGCCGAGTTTTCAGCGCTTGAAAATATCGTTCTGCCCCAAATCATCAATGGTCTTGGAAAAGCGGAAGCAGCCGTCCGAGCCATGGAGCTTCTCGATTATATGGGGTTGAGTGATCGCGCCGAACATCGCCCGGGCCAGCTTTCGGGCGGGGAACAGCAGCGCGTCGCCATTGCCAGGGCGCTCGCCAATGCCCCCTGGCTCCTGCTGGCCGACGAGCCGACGGGCAACCTCGATCCCCATACCGCCGAATCGGTTTTCAATCTGCTGCTTAAGCTGGTTAAAGGCTCGGGCCTCGCCGCTCTGATCGCGACGCATAATCCCGATTTGGCAAAACGCATGGATCGCGCCGTAACCCTTGAAGATGGGGCACTTAAAGAACTTTAACCGGTTCCTTCCACAGCTGTGGAAAACCTTTTTGTTGGTCCTCTCGACGGCCCATGTTTTTCTAATGCCATGTCGCATGCAGGTTTCGTTCATTTAAGGGTTCATACGGCCTATTCGCTTTCTGAAGGCGCAATACAGGTCAAAGAGCTCGTTAAGCAGTGCCAGGGCATGAAAATGCCCGCTCTGGCCGTGACCGATACCAACAATATGTTCGGCGCCATCGAGTTTTCCGGTGCGGCGAAAGGCGGCGGCATCCAGCCCATTCTCGGCTGTCAACTTGGCATCACTCCCCAGGCCGTCGATGATGGAGACGGGGGCGCACTCAGCAAACGATCGAGCCGTCCGCCCGAGCCGGAACAACTGGTTCTGCTCGTCCAAAACGAGACCGGCTACGCCAACATCATGAAGCTGGTGAGCAAGGCCTACTTGGAAACGGAGGACAATGCGGAGCCGCAAATCCCCTTAGCGGCGCTTGAAGGCCTAACCGATGGCCTGATTGCCCTGACCGGCGGCCCGCAAGGCAGCATCGGCCAGGCGCTGGTGCGAGAACATTTCGAGCAAGCCGAAGAAATCCTGCTCAAGTTGACGGAGTATTTTCCGGGCCGCCTCTATATGGAGATCATGCGCCATGGGGTTCCGGACGAGGCCAAGACCGAAAAGCAGTTTATCGATCTCGCTTTTAAACACGACATTCCACTGGTTGCCACCAACGAGGCCTTCTTTGTTTCTTCGGAAATGTATGAGGCTCACGATGCATTGCTCTGTATTGCAGGTGGCAATTACGTCAGCCAGGACGAACGCCGCCGATTGACGGTCAATCATCGGTTCAAGACCGCCGAAGAAATGATTCAGCTTTTCAGTGATTTGCCTGAAGCCATTGATAACACTTTGGTTATTGCCCGGCGCTGCGCCTTCATGAATGAATACGTCGACCCGCTTTTGCCGCCTTACGACTGCGGAGAAGGGCGCACGGAAGAAGATGAATTGCGTCATCAATCCAAAGAAGGCCTAAAACTCCGGCTAGAAGCCCAAGTCTACACCGAAGACATGAGCGATAAAGAGCGCCAAGCCGCCGGACGGCCATATTTCGAGCGCCTCGACTATGAATTGGACATTATCGTCCAGATGGGCTTTCCCGGCTACTTTCTCATCGTTGCCGACTTTATCGCCTGGGCCAAGGAGAACGATATTCCCGTCGGGCCGGGCCGTGGGTCGGGAGCAGGGTCCTGTGTCGCCTGGGCATTGACTATTACCGATCTGGATCCCTTGCGTTTCGGCCTTCTATTCGAACGTTTTCTCAATCCCGAACGTGTGTCCATGCCCGACTTCGATATCGATTTCTGCCAGGACCGGCGGGAAGAGGTGATCAAGTACGTACAGGACAAATACGGTTATGACCATGTCGCCCAAATCATCACGTTTGGTAAGCTGCAGGCGAAAGCTGCCGTAAGGGACGTCGGGCGGGTGCTCGAAATGCCTTATGGGCAAGTAGATCGCATCTCCAAACTGATCCCGGCCAATCCGGCCAATCCGGTAACGCTGACCGAAGCGATTGAAGGGGAGCCTCAGCTTCGGGAGATGATTGCCGAGGAAGAGAAAGTCGCTCAACTCTTCTCTATCGCCAAACGTCTCGAGGGGCTTTACCGCCATGCCTCAACCCATGCGGCCGGTGTGGTGATTGGCGACCGTCCGCTTGATCAGTTGGTGCCGCTTTACCGCGATCCACGCTCGGACATGCCGGTGACGCAGTTCAATATGAAATACGTCGAGTCCACCGGCCTGATCAAATTCGACTTTTTGGGCCTAAAAACCCTAACCGTTCTCTCAACCGCCCTGAACAACATAAAGGCGATGACCGGCGAGGAGATTGATCTCTCCAACCTACCGTTCGACGACCAGCCAACGTTTGAAATGCTGGCGCGCGGTGAAACAACCGGCGTATTCCAGTTGGAATCGGCCGGGATGCGTGACGTATTGCGCAACATGAAGCCTGATAGCCTGGAAGACCTTATTGCTGTTGTGGCTCTCTATCGTCCGGGCCCGATGGACAACATCCCAAGCTATATTCGCCGTAAGCACGGAGAAGAAGAACCGGACTACCTCTACCCGACCTTGAAACCCATCCTGGAAGAAACCTACGGGATCATGATTTACCAGGAACAGGTGATGCAGATTGCCCAGGAACTCTCGGGCTATACGCTCGGCGGCGCCGACCTTCTGCGCCGCGCCATGGGTAAAAAGATCAAGGAGGAGATGGATAAGCAACGGAAGTTGTTCGTCGATGGGGCCGAAGCGCGTGGGGTGCCGGGGCAAAAGGCGTCGGATATTTTCGATCAGGTCAACAAGTTCGCCGGCTACGGCTTCAATAAGTCCCATGCGGCGGCCTATGCCCTGGTGGCTTATCAAACCGCCTACCTGAAAGCGAACTACCCGGTTGAGTTCCTGGCGGCCTCGATGACGCTCGATATGAACAATACCGACAAGCTGAATGTTTTCCGCCAAGAGCTGGACCGCTTGGCCGTCAAACTGATGCCACCCGACATCAACAATTCTGATGTAACTTTTAAGGTGGCGAAAGACGGGGAGGGCAATCGCTTCATCTGGTATGCCTTGGCAGCGGTCAAAAATGTCGGTGAAGCAGCCATGGAGGCTGTGGTCAGCGAACGAGAGGCTAACGGCCCCTTCAAAGAACCTTTCGACTTCGCCAATCGCATCGACACCAAGCTCATCAACAAGCGCCAGCTTGAAAATCTCGTTAAAGGTGGAGGCTTCGATAGCATTGAGCGAAATCGGGCCAAGGCTTTCGATGGGCTGGAAACCATTCTTCGTCACGCGGCCACGGCGACGCGGGAGCGAAACGATGCTCAGATTGGCATGTTTGGCATGGACGATGCCGCCACGAAGGCTGCCGCCAAACTCCCCGACCGGCCCGACTGGCCCTTAATGGAGCGGCTGAGAAACGAATTCGACGCCATCGGCTTCTATCTTTCGGCCCATCCTCTCGATGCATACGGAAAGAGTCTCAAGCGACTTCAGGTCGAGACCTATTCTGAAATTTTGAGGGAAGGGGAGTCGCGCCCGGTTCACCTTGCAGGAACCGTAACCTGCAAAAAGGTCAGGACATCGCAAAAAGGCAACAAATTCGCGTTTGTCAGTATGTCAGACGCCACGGGCGGCTACGAAATCACGGTTTTCTCCGAACAATTGGCCGCCGCAGGAGAGCTTTTGGAGGTTGGCAACAATATTTACGTCGCCGCCGCGGCCCAATTCGAGGGAGAAACTGTCCGTTTTATCGCCAACACGATCAAGTCTCTGGATGTGGTTGCAGCCGATACGGATGCGGGCATGACCGTGTTTATCGACAACTCCAGCCCAATCGAGCACGTCAAGGCGGTGCTCGAACGTGAAGGAAAAGGGCGTGGGATCGTCCGTTTTACGGTCAATATGGATATGGTTAAAGAGGCCGATATCCTTTTAGAAAGTCGATACAAGATTTCCCCTGCGGTTCTTCAGGCCGTCAAAGCGATTCCCGGAATTACCGAAATCCAGGAAAACTGACAGAAAAGCCTTGAAACCGGCGGTTTTTAGCGTTACATACCGCGCCTTACTTCACACGCGGGATTTTGTGGTCCCCAACGCAAATTCGTTGGATCGATCGCTCCGGTGTCTGGTTTTCCAGATAACAGTCCCGCGGAGGATCAACCGGAAAAGGATATAAGACTATGGCACTTCCGGCCTTTACCATGCGCCAGCTCCTGGAAGCGGGCGTTCATTTCGGACACACCACCCGCCGGTGGAACCCCAAGATGGAACAGTACATCTTCGGCGTTCGTGGCGGCATTCACATTCTCGATCTGCAGCAGACCGCTCCGCTTTTGCACCAGGCAATGGTCCAGGTGCGCGATGTCGTCGCCGGTGGCGGCCGCGTTCTGTTTGTCGGCACCAAACGCCAGGCCCAAGAGCAGGTTGCAGAAGCCGCCAGACGTTGCGGACAGTACTTCGTCAACCATCGTTGGCTCGGCGGCATGCTGACCAACTGGCAGACCATCTCCAATTCTATCAAGCGTCTGCGCGACCTTGAAAAGAAATTGGATGGGGGAACCGAAGGTTTTACCAAGAAAGAACTGCTTGGCCTGACCCGTGAGCGTGAAAAACTCGAGCGCGCCCTGGGCGGCATCAAAGACATGGGCGGCCTTCCCAACGTGATCTTCGTCATCGATACGAACAAAGAAAAGATCGCTATCAAAGAAGCCAACAATTTGGGCATTCCCGTGATTGCTATCCTCGACAGCAATAGCGACCTCAACGGCATTGACCACCCGATTCCCGGCAATGACGATTCCATCCGTGCAATCAATCTCTACTGCGAAATGATTGCCGGTTCCGTGCTCGACGGCATTCAGGCCGAGATGAGCGCTTCGGGCGTCGATGTTGGCGAACTGGAAGAAGTTCCTGCCGAAGAAATTCCGGCCGAAGCGGCTGCTGAAGAAGCTCCCGCCGCCGAAGAGGCCCCGGCTGAAGAAGCAAAAGCTGCTGCTGAAGCTTAACTGAATATGGGCCGGGCGCTGATGCCCGGCCTTTCTCATTTCACTTTCTTCTCTCATGGGGAATGACATGGCACAGATTACCGCTGGGCTCGTAAAAGAGCTTCGTGAAAAAACCGGCGCAGGCATGATGGATTGCAAAAAGGCGCTAACCGAAAATGATGGCGATATGGAAGCCGCCGTTGATTGGCTGCGCAAAAAAGGTCTTGCCGCCGCTGCCAAAAAGGCCGGTCGCGCCGCCTCAGAAGGCTTGGTCGCCATCGCTGTTGACGGCACCTCGGCCGCCGTGGTCGAAGTCAACGCCGAAACCGACTTTGTGGCTCGTAACGAACAGTTCCAAGACATGGCCGAAACCATCGCCAATATCGCCCTGGCTAACGGTGGCGACCTGGATAAAACGAAAGCCGCTGCTTATCCTGGCAGCGACAAGGATGTCGAAGGCTACGTTGCAGAAATGGTCGGCACCATCGGCGAAAACATGCACCTGCGCCGTAGCGCCGGTCTCTCGGTTTCCAAAGGCCTCGTTTCCGCCTATATTCATAACGCTATGAAGCCCGGCATGGGTAAGATCGGCGTTCTTGTTGCACTCGAGTCCGATGCCGATCAGGGCGCTCTTGAAGCCCTCGGCAAGCAACTCGCCATGCACGTTGCCGCCGCCAGCCCGCAAGCCGTGACCCGCAATGACGTAGATGCCTCCGAACTTGAACGCGAAAAGAACGTTCTGGCCGATCAGGCCCGCGCTTCCGGCAAGCCTGAAAACATCATTGAGAAAATGGTCGAAGGCCGTCTGCGCAAGTACTACGAAGAAGTGGTGCTGCTGGAGCAGGCGTTCGTCATGGATACGGATAAGACGATTCAGGCCGTTCTTGACGAGGCCTCCAAGGATGCCGGCAGCGAAATTAAACTGACCGGTTTCGTCCGCCTTGCTCTTGGTGAAGGCGTTGAGAAAAAGGAAGAAGACTTCGCTGCTGAAGTCGCCGCCGCTGTCGGTGGATAATGCTTCCTGTTTGAGTTACAAAAAGGCGCTCTTTTAACAGGGCGCCTTTTTTTTGCCTTTGATTTTCCGCATCTTTTCCTCGGCCAACACACGAAACACTCTGGTATTTCAGCGGTCCTATTGCTATCAATCTCCAACCGTTTTTTGTCATTCCTGAATGGGGGGACCATGTCCGAAACGATCCGTTATAAAAGGGTCCTCTTAAAACTCTCCGGCGAAGGCCTTATGGGCTCGGGAGAATATGGGATCGACCCGGCGACCGTTGAACGGATGGGCCGTGAAGTCAAAAAGGTCATCGACCTTGGCGTCCAGGTTTGCCTGGTCATAGGCGGCGGGAATATTTTTAGGGGTATTTCAGGTGTCGCCAGTGGAATCGAAAGGACCAGCGCCGACTATATGGGCATGTTGGCGACCGTGATGAATGCCGTGGCGGTTCAAAGTGTTTTGGAGCGTATGGGGCTTGATACACGGGTGCAATCGGCTATTCCCATGCCCACCGTTTGCGAGCCCTTCATACGTCGACGCGCGGTCCGCCATATGGAGAAGGGGCGTGTCGTTATTTTTGCCGCCGGGACGGGGAACCCGTTTTTTACGACCGATACCGCCGCCGCCCTCAGGGCCGTTGAAATGAACTGTGACGCCCTACTTAAAGGGACCCAGGTCGATGGGGTCTATGATTCGGATCCAAAGAAAAATCCGGATGCCAAACGGTATGAAAAACTGAATTACCGGGATGTCCTTGCCAACGACCTCAAGGTCATGGATGCTTCAGCCGTCGCGCTGGCGCGTGAGAACGAAATTCCGATCTTGGTATTTTCTATCGGTGACGAAGGCGCTTTCGCCGATGTCGTTCAAGCCAAAGGTCGCTTTACGATTGTCGAGAAGGGGGAGAGATAGATGTCAAATGTCGATTTCAATAAGGAAAAGCAAGACCTTAAGCGCCGCATGGAAGGGGCTATCGAGGTTCTTCATAAAGAATTTTCAGGCCTGCGAACGGGCCGCGCCTCGGCAAGCCTTCTCGAGCCGATTACCGTTGACGCTTACGGCAGCCCCATGCCGATGAACCAAGTTGGCACCATTGGCGTCCCCGAACCCCGGATGCTGACGGTCCAGGTTTGGGATAAGTCCCTGGTTAAATCAGTTGAAAAAGCGATCAGGGATTCCGATCTCGGGCTCAACCCGGCAACCGACGGCCAATTGGTTCGCATTCCGATTCCGGCCCTTAATGAAGAACGCCGGAAAGAGTTGACCAAAGTGGCGCATCGTTACGCCGAAGAAGCTCGTGTTGCTGTACGGAATGTCAGGCGTCATGGCATGGACGATCTCAAGAAATTTGAAAAAGACGGCGATATTTCTGAGGATGAGCACCGGGATTATGGTGTTGAAATTCAAGAAATTACCGATGCCGCAATCAAAGAAATCGACGAGACGCTGAAGCATAAAGACGAAGAAATTATGCAGGTTTAACCAAACGATGAAAGCCGTTGCCGCCAATCCTCAGGAAGAAAGCGTCCCCACCCATGTAGCGATTATCATGGATGGCAATGGGCGCTGGGCGCAGGCCCGCAATCTTCCCCGCACGGCTGGGCATAAGAAAGGTGTCGATGCCGTTCGTACCATTGTCGAAACGGCGGCCGAAATTGGCGTTTCCTATCTCACGCTTTTCGGTTTCTCGACGGAAAATTGGAAACGGCCTTCAGGGGAAGTCAACGATCTGATGGGGTTGTTGCGGCTTTACTTAAAAAAGGAAGTCGCCAGCTTAGCCAAAAACGGCATTTGCCTAAAAATTATCGGTGACCGGAAAACTCTTCCGCCAGACATCCGGTCCCTCATTTCCGAATCGGAAGAAAAAACGGCAAACGGCGGCAGACTTACCTTGGTCATCGCCCTTAGTTATGGCGGTCGTGCCGATATCACCCAGGCTGTCCAGAAAATTGCCCAAAAGGTTGCTTTGGGGAAAATTGAACCGAGCGCAATTTCCGAAGAAATGATTTCCTCCCAACTCTCTACGGGAAAAATCCCAGATCCCGACCTCGTTATTCGGACCAGCGGAGAGCAAAGAATCAGCAACTTCCTTCTCTGGCAATCTGCATATGCCGAGTTTCTTTTCGAAGAAACCTTGTGGCCTGACTTCAATCGCGAAGCCTTCCTTAAGGCCATTGACGCTTATCAACTACGCGAACGACGCTTTGGCGCAACAAGTGTCTGATATAGAAAAAAAATCTAGCGGGCTTAAAGCTCGGGTGATATCCGCCGTTATTCTGGCGCCTCCCGTTTTGGTGGCGTTGTATCTAGGCGGGTATTTTTTTGATGCCTTGGCTTTGCTAATCACTGGGCTTATGGCTTGGGAGTGGTGTGGGCTGGTAACTGCCGACCGATCAGGTAAAGGGAATGTCGTCTTTGTCCTTTCAAGCCTGACCTGCGTGACCTTTTCTATTTTATTGGGCGTAACTGTCGGACTGACTGCTGTCGGGGGCCTTTTGTTGGTAATGTTAGGGCTAGGACGGTGGTTTTATGCTGACCGAGCCGTGTGGTATGCCTTTGGCTTGCCCTATGTGACGCTCCCCATGATGGCGCTGGTCTGGATCAGAGAAATAGATCCCTTTGGCATGGCCTATATCGTTTGGCTGCTTCTTGCTGTCTGGGCAACCGATATTGGAGCTTATTTTGCAGGCAAGGGTATTGGCGGGCCGAAGATCGCTCCACGTATCAGCCCCAATAAAACTTGGGCGGGACTTTTTGGCGGCATGATAAGTTCTGGTATCGTCGCCGCTACCGTCGGCTCTTTTTTCGATCTCGACACGCCGATAATTTTAGCTTTTTACGGGGCTATTTTCGCAATTATTGCTCAGGTGGGAGATTTCTTTGAATCCTGGGTTAAGCGCACCTTCAACGTAAAAGACGCCAGCAATCTTATTCCCGGACACGGCGGCGTTCTGGATCGTGTCGATGGTGTCCTAACAGTTGCCGTTGCACTTTGGGCCATCTTGTCGTTGAAATTGATCGGCGGGGTGGGCGCATGAAATCGGTAACCATCCTCGGATCGACCGGATCCATTGGCGTCAACACAGTCGATCTAGTCGCAAACCCCCAAGAAAACTTCAAGATAGTTGCCCTGACAGGCAACCGGAATATTGACTTACTCGCCGAACAAGCCATTGCTTTAAAAGCTGAATTGGTCGTTACGGCAGACGAGGCTGGCTACAAAAAACTGAAAGATTTAATTGGGTCACACCCCATTGAAGTCGCTGCAGGAAGCCAGGCCGTTACCGAGGCGGCAGAACGTAGCGCCGATGTTGTTATCGCAGGAATTGTTGGAGCGGCAGCTCTGGAGCCAACGTTGGCGGCGGCACGGCGCGGTGCGACGATTGGATTGGCCAATAAGGAAAGTCTCGTCTGCGCCGGGGACTTAATGACTGACGAGGTCCAAAAGAGCGGGGCGCGCATTATTCCTGTCGATTCAGAGCATAATGCTATTTTTCAGGTGTTCGATTTTAAGGACGCCCATCATGTGGAGAAAGTCATTCTGACGGCTTCGGGAGGCCCGTTTAGGGAGCATCCTCTTGAATACATGAAATCGGTGACGCCAGCTCAAGCCGTTGCCCACCCAAACTGGGATATGGGCGCCAAAATTTCAGTTGATTCGGCAACCATGATGAATAAAGGGCTTGAACTAATTGAAGCCTTTCATCTTTTCCCGGTGGAAGAGGCGCAGATCGATATTGTCGTGCATCCGCAATCCGTTGTCCACAGCATGGTTTCTTACGTTGATGGCTCGGTTCTGGCGCAAATGGGAACACCGGATATGCGCACCCCGATTTCCTATGCGCTGGCATGGCCCGAGCGCATGGCGACCGGAGGCCCCCCTCTTTGCCTACCGAAAATTGGAAACCTGACGTTTGAAGCTCCAGACTTTGGGCGTTTTCCGGCCTTGCGCTTAGCTCGCGACGCCTTGAAAAAAGGTGGGGGCGCGCCTACTGTATTGAATGCGGCTAATGAAGTGGCCGTCGGATGTTTCCTCAATGAAAAAATTGGCTTTCTTGATATCATTACTATTGTTGAGAAAACCCTTGAACGGATTGGCGATAAACCTTTAGAAGCTCTGGAAGACGTTTTTGCGCTGGATGAGCAGGCTCGCCGACTTGCCGACGAAATCGTCGGTCAAGCCCATTCCCTCTCTTAAGGACCCCTTAGATTCCAATGGATTTGGTCACGCTGCTCTGGGATTACATTATCCCCTTTATTTTCGTCCTAACGGTTCTCGTATTCGTTCATGAACTGGGGCACTACTGGATTGCCCGACGCAACGGCGTAAGAGTTGAGGTCTTTTCCATTGGGTTTGGACCAGAAGTGTTCGGCTGGAATGACAAAAACGGGACCCGCTGGAAATTTAGCGCAATTCCCATGGGGGGATACGTCAAGATGTTTGGCGAAGGCGGGGAGGTTTTGGACGAAGACGGAAACGCCATCCCCATGCCCCAGGAGGACGCTGCCGTTTCATTTGCCCATAAACGCTTAGGGCAACGGGCGGCTATTGTTTTTGCCGGTCCGGCAGCAAATTTCATCTTTGCCATTATCGTTTTTGCCGGTCTGTTCGCATTTTTACCGACTCAAATTCCCTTAGCTGCGATTGGTGAGATTCAAGAGGGGAGTGCAGCCGAGCAGGCCGGCTTTAAAAGCGGCGACACGGTAGAGGCCATTAGTGGCCGTGAAGTTCATTATTTTACGGAACTTCGCGATATTGTCCTTGTTAGCCCAGGCCAGGCGTTGACCTTTTCGATTCTGCGAGATGGCCAACCAATGAAAATTTCCGTCACGCCACGGATAATTGGCGAAAACCCACCTCAAGGTCGCTTGGGCGTTGCTCCTGATCCAGAAAAGTTTGAGGTTGAGGAGATCGGCATCGCAGAGGCAAGCCTTAAAGCGGTAAGCCACTCTTTTTCCATCATGGGGCAAATTCTTGGAGCAATCGGTGAAATTTTTACCGGTGACCGGGGAAGTGAGGAATTGGGCGGGCCCCTCCGTATCGCTCAAATGTCCGGACAAATTGCGCAACTCGGCATGGCCCAATTATTGTCGTTTATTGCCGTTTTTTCGATCAATCTTTGCCTTATCAATCTTTTTCCCATACCGGTACTGGATGGCGGACACCTAGTATTCTATGCTTTCGAGGCGCTTCTCGGGAGGCCGCTAGGTGAAAAAGCTCAAGAATACAGTTTCCGTTTCGGGCTGATTCTGGTATTGGCATTGATGGTGTTTGCAACATTTAACGATTTGACTCATTTCAAGATTTTTGATTTTTGATCGGCAGCGAGAGATTACGAATCAATGTCCGGGGGAGTGGTGAGGATTTTATCTCGACTCATATTGAGTTTACTGATTCTGGGGGGCTTTGCTTTCCAGGTGGATTATGCTCGGGCGCAGGGCGGACTGATTAAAGAAGTCGTTGTTGAAGGCGCCCAGCGGATAGAACCGGAAACCGTTCGTTCATACCTACGCATTCAGCCCGGCGATTCTTTCGAGCCTTCCCGCGTCAACCGATCATTGAAAAATCTTTTTTCGACAGGTCTTTTTGCCGATGTCTCTATAGAAATGCGCGGCGCAGACCTTATCGTTTCAGTCGTTGAGAACCCGGTCATCAACCAAATTGCCTTTGAAGGAAACCGGAAGCTCGAAGATGACGCACTGGAAACTGAAGTAACCTTGCGTCCCCGCGTTATCTACACTCGCACCAAAGTTCAAAACGACGTACAGAGAATATTGACGCTTTACCGGCGCTCAGGCCGTTTCGCAGCAACCGTTGAGCCAAAGGTCATTCGTCTGAAAGACAACCGCGTCGACCTGGTATTTGAAATAAACGAAGGTCCGTTAACCGAAATTGCCAGCATTCGCTTTATCGGTAACAAGGAATTCAGCGACGGCAAGCTCAAAGAAAATATCCAAACGAAGGAAAGCCGGTGGTACCGCGTTTTCAGCAGCGATGATAATTATGATCCTGACCGTTTGGCGTTTGATAGAGAACTGTTACGTCGGTTTTACCTCAGCGAAGGTTATGCCGATTTTAATGTTGTCTCTTCCGTTGCCGAGTTACAGCCCGACAAAACCGCTTTCTTTATTACTTTCGTCGTTGATGAAGGCCCTCGTTACGAATTTGGCGATATTGATGTTATTCCAGGGCTGCGAAACCTGGAAAAGGAATATGTCACCGATTTCATCGAAATTGAAACGGGCGACTGGTATGACAATAAACTTGTCGATGACACCGTCGAAGACCTCGCCGATGCAGTAAGTGAGCTCGGCTACACCTTTATTGATGTCCGCCCTCGCGTTAACCGTAACCGTGAAGAAAAGAAAATCGATATCGTTTTCGATATTTCCGAAGGGCCACGGGTTTTCGTCGAACGCATTGACATTAAAGGCAATGCACGCACAGAAGACGAAGTCATTCGTCGTGAATTCAAGCTTGTCGAAGGGGATGGATTTAGTTCCGCTAAATTGCGTCGATCAAGACAGAGAATTGAAGGCCTTCAATATTTCTCCAAAGTTTCGGTTGAGCAAATTCCGGGAAGCGCTCCCGATAAAACGGTTATTGCCGTCGAGGTTGAAGAGCAATCGACGGGCTCCGTATCCATTGGGGCCGGTTATTCGACAACCCTTGGTCCCCTGGCCGACTTTGGTATTCAAGAAAGCAACCTGCTTGGCAAGGGACAGCGCCTAAAACTCAATGCGCGAATTGCCGGTGAGCAGAGCCACCTTAACCTGAACGTCACCGAACCCTCTTTCCTTGATCGCGACTTGGCAGCCGGCTTTGATGTTTTTCACACGACGAAAGACTTATCCGATACGTCTTCCTACGAATCGGAAGAAACCGGAGGGGGCGTTCGAATCAGTTACCCCATTACCGAAAAACTTCGCCAAGCCTGGGGATACAAACTGCAGTTCACCAACATCAAAAATATTGATTCGGATGCCTCTGCGATCATAAAAGGCCAGGAAGGTAAACAAACTCTCTCTCTTGTTTCTCACTCGTTGGTTTATGACAAACGGGATAATGCAATATCTCCCACAGAAGGTTATATTGTCAGCTTTTCCAATGAGTTGGCCGGTCTAGGCGGAACGCACCGATTTATTCGCGATAAACTTAACGGCTCCTATTATTATTCTGTGACAGATGATTGGGTGCTGAAATTATCTGGTGAATTAGGCCATATAACCGGGCTGGGGAAAGATGTGATCATCTCCGAACGGTTTTTCTTAGGTGGGGATGATTTAAGAGGCTTTGAAACGGCGGGCGCTGGTCCACGCTCATCCAATGGAGAAGATTCGCTTGGGGGTGAAATCCGTTATCGGGGTACCGCAGAGTTGCGTTTCCCGCTTGGCTTCCCCGATGAGCTTAAGGTTACGGGAAAGGTTTTTGCCGACCTTGGAAGTCTTATGACTATTCATCCCGATGATTCGACCGTTCTGGACACGGGGGCCTTGAGAGCGGCATTGGGCACAGGTATCAACTGGGAATCTCCATTCGGACCTATTGGTGTTGACTTCGGCTTTCCAGTCGCTAAAGAAAATTTTGATAAGACGGAAACATTCCGTGTGAATTTTGGTACGAGGTTCTAATGTCTTTTAAGTCTCTAGTTTCAAGCGTTTTTGTCTTAGCACTCGTATTTACGGTTTTTTCCGGACCTAGCTTTGCGCAGGAAAAAAATGACCCGGCAGCATTCCGTGTTGCGGTTGTCGATATGAATCAGATCATGGCGACAGCTAAGGCTCCCCAATCAATCCACGCCCAAATCAACGAGAAGCGTAAAGTTTTTCAGGCTGAAATTCAGAAAGAAGAGAAAGAGCTTCGCGAAGGCAATCAGGAACTGGCCCGTCAGCGGACAATCATGTCGCCAGAAGCCTTTAAAGAAGAACGACGTAAATTCGAAGAGCGATTCGTTGCTGCTCAGCGCAAAATGCAGGAACGCAAGCTTACCTTGGACCGAGCTCGCGCCGAGGCCATGGAAAAGGTTGGAGACGCCTTAAAAACGGTCATTACCAAACTTGTGAAAGAACATGGCATTACCTTGCTGCTGAGAAAAGAGCAGACGGTTTTTTCCGATAAACGTCTCGTTATTACAGACTTCGTCGTCACCGAGTTGGATAAACTCTTGCCCAGCGTAAAAGTCTTTACGAAGGAAGGGGCCAAGAAATAGACAATGGCGGATCCGCGTTTTTTCCCGGCGGAAGGCCCGTTTACCCTCCAATACCTTGCCGATGTTTCAGGGGCCGAATTTCATCATAACGCCCAACAAGACTTAATGCTGCAGGATGTTGCACCTTTAAATGTGGCTTGCCCCGAACACATCAGTTTTCTCGACAATAAAAAATATCTGAAAGACTTCTTAAAAACCAAGGCCGGCGCTTGTGTCGTAAGTCCTGAGGTCGTTGCAGACGCTCCCGATGGGCTTGCGCTTCTTATTTCCAAAGATCCTTACCGGTCTTACGCAAAGATCGCGCAGGTTTTCCATCCACGTCCAAGACCGTCTCCTGAAATATCCGAGAGGGCGACTATTCATAAAACGGCACGGATCGCCAAAACCTGTCGTTTAGAAGCTGGCGCGTTCATTGACGCTCGAGCTGAGGTTGGCGAGGGAAGCTGGATAGGACCTAATACCATTCTCGGTCCTGGCGTTCAGATCGGGGCAGACTGCTATATCGCTGGAAACGTAACGATCTTAAACAGCATTGTCGGGGACCGAGCAACAATCCACAGTGGAGCTTCTATCGGGCAAGATGGATTTGGATTTGCTATGGGGCCTCAGGGGCATGAACGTGTTCCTCAACTGGGCCGCGTTATCATTGAAGACGATGTGGATATCGGCGCAAACACGACCATTGATCGTGGCGCTGGTCCCGATACCGTCATTGGAGCAGGCACAAAAATCGATAATTTGGTTCAGATTGGCCACAACGTTAAGATTGGCCGGTGTTGCGTTCTTGTCAGTCAAGTCGGCATATCCGGAAGCACCGAAATCGGCGATTTTTCCGTGCTGGCCGGTCAGGTCGGTGTGGCGGGCCATTTAAAAATTGGAGCGGGGGTAACGCTTGCCGCTCGCTCAGGCGTAACGAAAAATATTGATGCAGGCTCGACCATGGGAGGCTTTCCCGCTATTCCCATTAAGGATTGGGCTAAGCAGACAGCACTTTTGTCCAGAATGCTCAAAAAAGGACAGTCCAAGTAACGTAAAGCTTAGGATTTCAGAGAATGTCAGAAGAAAAAACCTACGATATCAGCCGTATTATGGAAATGATCCCGCACCGCTATCCCTTTTTGCTGATTGATCGGGTTGAAAGGGTGGTCGCATCGGAAAGCGCTGTCGGTATAAAGAATGTAACGGTTAACGAGCCGCATTTTCCCGGCCATTTTCCCGGCCATCCCGTCATGCCCGGCGTTCTCATCATTGAGGCAATGGCCCAAACGGCGGCGATTGTTGTTGTCGACGCCATGGGTGAAGACGTCGAAGGCAAGCTGGTTTATTTCATGGCGGTCGAAAACGCCAAGTTTAGAAAGCCCGTGGTCCCCGGTGACCGCCTCGAGCTGCACGTCACTAAAAAGCAGAACCGGGGCGCCGTTTGGAAGTTCGAAGGTCAAGCAAAAGTTGACGGCGCCGTTGCCGCCGAAGCGACATTTACCGCGATGATAAGGGATGCCTAATGACTGATATTCACCCCACGGCGATCATCGACCCGAAAGCGGAAATTGCCGAAACGGCATCTATCGGGCCCTATTGTGTCGTCGGCCCTGATGTGGCGGTGGAAGATGGGGTGAAACTCATTTCTCATGTCGTTGTGGAAGGGCGGACAAAAATTGGCAAGGAAACAACTGTTTATCCTTTCGCCTCTGTCGGTCATCAGCCTCAAGATCTTAAATATGGTGGAGAACCGTCGGAATTATCCATCGGAGAAAACACCGTTATTCGTGAGCACGTTACCCTAAATCCCGGGACCGAAGGCGGCGGAATGATAACGCGGGTTGGAAACAATTGTCTGTTGATGGTCGGTGCGCATGTCGGCCACGATTGCCAAATCGCCAACAATGTCATCCTTGTCAATAACGCAACCCTGGCCGGTCATGTAGAAGTCGACGAATGGGCCATTCTAGGCGGTCTTTCTGCGGTCCATCAATTCGTCAGAATTGGTAAACATGCAATGATTGGCGGGATGTCTGGGGTTGAAAATGACGTTATTCCGTATGGGTCGGTTTATGGAAACCGCGCCATGCTGAACGGGCTTAACCTTATTGGGCTTAAGCGCCGTGGCTTCGACCGGGAAACCATACATGCCCTCCGCAATGCCTACCGTCTCCTTTTTGCTCAAGAGGGAACGATGAGTGAGCGGGTTGCTGATGTTGAGGAGATGATGCACGAAAACGAGCCCGTCATGGACATTCTCAGCTTTATCAAAGCCGATTCTTCACGCGGCATTTGCCAGCCTAAGGCCGGAGATGCCTCCTAAGCTTGGCATCCTAGCCGGTGGCGGAGTTCTTCCCGCGCGCCTTATCGAGACCTGTCGTGCGCAGGGTAGGGATTGCTTTGTCGTCGCCTTTAAAGGACAAACCGAACCTCAGGCCATCACAGATGCTCCTCATGAATGGGTGCGGTTGGGGGCTGCCGGAAAAGCCTTAGAGCTTCTCAAAAAAAATGACGTAGAAGAAATCGTTATGGCTGGGCCGATTAAGAGGCCCTCCCTTGCTGCAATGCGCCCCGACTCTTGGGCCCTGAAACTCCTGGCGAAAGCCGGAGCTGGTTCATTGGGTGATAACGGTCTTCTTTCGGCGATCGTCAATGAGCTTGAGAATGAGGGACTGCGAGTTATTGGCGTAGATGACATCCTGCGCGATTTTCTTGCTGAAGCAAAAATTTACGGCAAGATTGAACCGGATAAAGCGGCCCTTGAGGATATCGAAAAGGGATTTGATGTCGCCTGGATATTGGGGCAGGCCGATGTTGGACAGGCCGCGGTTGTGCAACAAGGGCTCGTCCTCGCCGTTGAGGCGATTGAAGGGACGGAAAAGATGGTGGCGCGTATCCCGGATGTCGCCAGAGAGGGGCCTGGCGGTGTGCTGGTCAAAGCAAAAAAGCCTAACCAAGAAAAACGCGCCGACCTTCCAACCGTTGGTTCGGAAACCGTTAAGCAAGCTGCCGAAGCCGGACTTCGGGGCATCGCCGTCGAAGCAGGCGGCGCCCTCATTGTCGACCCCGATCAAACTGCCGCACTCGCTGATCGTTTAGGCATTTTCCTGATCGGATACGCCAAAGGGAGCATTCCTGCCAAGTGAGCAACTTAAAAGGTGACGCCAAGCCGTTGATCTACCTAATCGCCGGTGAACCATCCGGCGATAATCTAGGTGCCCGCCTTATGGCGGCTATAAAAAAGCAAACAGCAGGAAACGTCGACTTTATCGGAATTGGCGGACCAAGGATGAAAGAGCAGGGGCTTGAAAGCCTTTTTCCCATGGAAGAGCTTTCCATTATGGGTTTTTCTGAAATTCTTCCCCATATCCCCAAACTGCTAGGCCGGATCTCAAAAACCGTCGAGCATATTCTTGCCGAGCGTCCAGCCGCCGTCCTGACAATCGACACCCCAGCCTTTTCTTTCAGGGTTGCCAAACGATTGAAAGGAAAGGGCATTCCGCTCGTTCACTTTGTCGCTCCGTCCGTTTGGGCCTGGAAGCCATGGCGCGCAAAGAAGGTCGCTGGTTTTCTCGATCACTTGCTAACCCTCCTACCGTTCGAACCCCCTTATTTTGAAAAAGAAGGTCTTTCGGCAAGCTTCGTGGGGCACCCTGTCCTCGAGTCCGGAGCAAACAAAGGAAAGGGAGGGCCATTCAGGGATAAATACGGAATCTCTACTGATCAAAAAGTTTTGTGCATGTTGCCCGGGAGTCGAAAAAGCGAGACGGATCGTTTACTGCCAATTTTTAAAGAGACCTGCCAACACCTATCCCAGAAAATTAATGATCTTGTAGTTGTCATTCCGGCAGTTCAAAGTCTTTCACGGCAGATAGATAAGGAAATGGCGAACTCAACATTCAGGGCTATCATCCTAACCGATAGTGATGAGAAATTTGATTCTTTCGCCGCTGCTGACGCAGCTCTTGCCGCATCTGGAACGGTCTCATTGGAACTCGCTATGGCGAAAACACCTGCTGTGATCGCCTATAAAGTAAGTCCGATAAGCGCTTGGATTGCAAAAAAACTTGTCCGTCTAAAATATGTCAGCCTTGTTAATATTCTGACGGACCGGGAAGTCGTTCCGGAGTTTTTACTAGAGAATTGCCGAACCCACCTCATTGCTCCAAAACTGCTTGGTCTTCTTACCGATGAAACCGAAAGAACCGACCAGTTATTTGGCTATAAAGAGGCGCTTGAGAAACTCCAACCTCAGAACGGCGTTTTGCCCAGCGAAGCCGCCGCCAACGCCTTATTGAAAGTAATTGAAAGGGAAACCTGATGTCTCAGTTCCGTTTTCTCCATACGATGATCCGCGTGAAAGACCTCGATAAATCCTTGGATTTCTACACCCGACACCTCGGCATGAAGGTTTTGCGCAAAAGCGATTATCCCGAAGGAAAGTTTACGCTGGCGTTCGTTGGATACGGCGAAGAGAGCGAGCAGACGGTTGTCGAGTTGACACACAACTGGGACCAGGAGGAGCCCTATGAACTGGGTAATGGATTTGGTCACTTAGCGCTCGGTGTCAGCGATATCTACGGAACATGTGAAGCCCTGGAGAAAGAAGGCGTCAATATTCCACGGCCGCCAGGACCAATGAAACACGGCTCAACCGTCATCGCCTTTATCGAAGATCCGGACGGCTACAAAATCGAACTAATTGAACGAAAATAGGGCTAACGGCCCAAAAAGAAAAAAGGCGCGGCCCATTGGAAGCCGCGCCTTTCTTATTGCTTGAACGTCACTTAACGCTGGTGCAGCGGAACATACTGACGCACCGTTTCGCCGGTGTAGAGCTGACGCGGACGACCGATTTTCTGCGAGGGATCTTCAATCATCTCGTTCCACTGAGCAACCCAGCCAACCGTACGGGCCATGGCGAAGAGCACGGTAAACATGGAAACCGGAATGCCCATGGCGCGGAAGATAATGCCCGAGTAGAAATCGACATTCGGGAACAGCTTCTTCTTGACGAAGTAATCGTCTTCAAGCGCGATGCGCTCCAGTTCCATCGCCAACTCGAGAAGCGGCTCATCCTTAACGCCCAGTTCATCGAGAACTTCGTGGCAAGTCTGCTGCATGACCTTAGCGCGTGGATCGTAGTTTTTGTAAACCCGGTGCCCAAAGCCCATAAGGCGGAAGGGATCGTCTTTGTCCTTCGCCCGCTTAATGAACTCGGGGATACGATCTTTGCTGCCGATTTCTTCCAGCATATTCAAAACAGCTTCGTTGGCGCCGCCGTGAGCAGGGCCCCAGAGGCAAGCGATACCAGCGGCGATACAAGCAAACGGGTTGGCCCCGGAAGAACCGGAAAGGCGGACCGTCGAGGTCGATGCATTTTGCTCATGATCGGCATGGAGGATCAAGATGCGATCCATAGCGCGGGCGAGAACGGGGTTTACCTTGTATTCATCGCAGGGCGTAGCGAACATCATATGGAGGAAGTTCTCGGAATAGCCCAGGTCGTTGCGCGGATAGATAAACGGCTGACCTTGCGAATATTTGAAGGCGTTGGCGGCAATCGTCGGCATCTTGGCGATCAAACGATAGGAAGCAACCATACGGTGCCAGGGATCGCTGATATCAAGGCTGTCGTGATAGAAGGCCGACAGAGCGCCAACAACGCCACACATAATGGCCATGGGGTGGGAATCGCGGCGGAAGCCCTGGTAGAAATGGTTCAACTGCTCATGCAACATGGTGTGATGCGTGATTTTGAACTCGAAGTTTTCCTTTTGTTCAGCCGTCGGAAGCTCCCCGTAAAGCAGCAGGTAGCAAACTTCCATAAAATCCGAGTGAACGGCCAGTTCCTCGATGGAATAGCCGCGGTGCATCAGGATGCCTTTATCGCCGTCAATGAAGGTGATTTTCGACTCGCACGAACCCGTGGAAGTAAAACCAGGGTCGTAGGTAAAGTGGTCGGTTTCGGCGTACAGCTTACGGACGTCGATAACATTGGGTCCGGTGGAGCCGGACATCACGGGAAGTTCGTAAGATTTTCCCGTAGCGTTATCCGTCAACGTAAAGGTTTTATTCGACATGCCAGTATATCCCCCGTCGATGTGGATGCGCCGCGGTTCGGCGAATCCTGGTTGATCGAGAAAAATTAAACGCGGAAATTTATGCGTTTAAAAATTGAATTTAAGTTCTTTGCTATTTCGGCAGAGCCTCCTTGAGTCTCAAGAGAGACTCTTCCTTGCCCAATACGAGAAGCACCTCGAAAATACCTGGTGATTTCGTCGTTCCGGTCAAAACGGACCGCAAAGGTTGGGCAACTTTGCCAAACTTTAAATCTTCTTCTTCTGAAAAGGCCCGAATTGTACTCTCAATCTCCGCTTCGGTCCAATCTGCGATTGCGGAAAGCTTCGGTTCGAGACGCTGCAAAACGTCAAGTCCCTCTGCATCAAGTAGTTTTGCCGCTTTTTCAGTCATTGGCAGGGGGAGTTTCCTTACATAAAACTCCGCACTTTCCGCCAGTTCATTTATGGTTTTAGCCCGTTCTTTCAAGCCTTCCATACCAGCAACCAGGCGATCTTCGCCATTTTCATCAAAGGCATCGCCTAAAGTAGTTTTAAGGTTCTGAATAACCAGTCCTGCGAGGCGTTGATTGTCGGCCGTGCGGATATAGTGACCGTTTAGAGCGGTCAGTTTATCTGTATCGAAACGCGCCGCGGCCTTGCCGATGCCGCCGACGTCGAACCATTCAATGGCCTGTTCGGTAGAGATGATTTCATCATCGCCATGGCCCCAACCCAGCTTCAGCAGATAATTGCAAACCGCTTCAGGCAAGAAGCCCATATCGCGATAAGCCTCAACCCCGAGCGCTCCGTGGCGCTTGGAGAGTTTCGCTCCATCAGAGCCGTGAATAAGCGGAATATGCGCAAAAGCCGGAGTTTCCCAGCCCATGGCTTGATAAATCTGCTTTTGGCGGAAGGCGTTGTTCAAGTGATCGTCGCCACGAATTGCATGGGTGACCCCCATATCGTGATCATCGACGACAACGGCAAGCATATAGGTCGGCGTTCCGTCGGCGCGAAGCAGAATCATATCGTCCAATTGCCGATTGGAAACCGTGACTTTCCCCTGAACCAGATCGTCTATCACCGTTTCGCCTTCCTGCGGCGCTTTAAGCCGTACGACCGGAGCCACTCCTTCAGGAGCTTCAGCAGGGTCACGGTCGCGCCAACGGCCATCATAGCGAATGGGGCGTTTTTCCTGTTTGGCCAACTCTCGCATCTCGGCAAGTTCGTCTGGCGAGCAGTAGCAGTGGTAGGCTTTTCCTTCTGCCAATAGCTTGTTGGCGACTTCCGTATGTCGCTCAATGCGCGAGAACTGGGACACCGCATCGCCATCCCACTCGAGGCCCAGCCATTTCAGCCCTTCAAAAATGGCATCGACCGCCTCTTGGCTTGAGCGCTTTCGATCCGTATCCTCAATTCTTAAAAGAAATTGTCCGCCATGATGTTTGGCGAAAAGCCAATTAAAAAGAGCCGTGCGCGCCCCGCCAATATGCAGGAAGCCAGTAGGAGAGGGGGCAAAGCGCGTAACAACAGTCATTAGGCGGTAATACTCTTTTTATTGGTCAGGCGGGTGTGGTTTAGCACATAGTTTTAGCATGTGCAGTAAAACCTTTCATGAAGGGCTATTTTTCGGAAAAATGACATGAAAGGTAATACCAAAATCGCGGAATTCCGCCATTTATCGGAAGATTTACGGACCGACACCGACCGCTGGATCCCCTGGCTTCCCGTTGTTTTTGGTGCGGGTGTAACGCTCTATTTTGCCCTTCCGGCAGAACCGCATCTCTGGATTGCTTTTCTGTCTTCACTTACTCTTTTTGCGTTATTTTCAATGGCGCAGAAGTGGGATTTACCGTTTTTTTTGTTCGGAATCCTGCTTGTCGCAACGCTTGGTTTTGGATCGGCACAGCTTAGAACCGTTTCTTCAATCGGCATGGTCCTTGAAAAACGGATTGGCCCAACTTCTCTTGAAGGACGGGTGATTAAGCTTGAAAGATTTGAAGACGGCGTCCGTCTTCTCCTCGATCATCCGAGAATTTCGGGCCTCCAGGGCACGGCGACACCAGATAAAATTAGAATACGCATCCGAGGAAAGCAGGTTTCCGTTGAGGTTGGGGCCTGGATACGCACCAAAGCCGTTTTAATGCCGCCCCCCGCACCGGCGGCCCCCGGCAGCTTCGACTTTCAAAGAAAGTTGTTTTTCGAAGGCATCGGGGCCATCGGCTATGGCATGGGAGCGCCAAAAACCATCAAAGCAGCCAAAAACAACGCCTTCTCATTGGCCCTTTGGCTGGAACAGTTAAGAGCTACGGTAGCGGTAAAAATTATGTTCCGACAGCCTGATCAAACCGGGGCCATTGCCGTTGCCCTCATCACGGGAGATCGCTCCGGCCTCAATGAGGAAACATTAGAAAATATAAGAAAGGCCGGGCTGGCCCATCTTTTAGCGATTTCCGGCCTCCATATCGGCCTGGTGGCGGGAGGGCTTTTCGTCGCCATCCGGGGAGGGGCCTCGCTTATTCCCGCTCTTGCCTTGAGATGGCCCATCAAGAAATGGGCCGCCATCGGAGCAATCATGGGGGCTTTGGGATACGCTTTGCTTGCAGGAGCCTCAATCCCAACACAGCGAGCATTTCTCATGACGGGTATCGCTCTGCTTGGGGTGCTGATTGATCGTGAAACTATTTCCTTGCGCACCTTGGCCTGGGTTGCTTTAGCAATTTTGGCGATCCACCCTGAATCCATCCTCGGTCCCAGCTTCCAGATGTCGTTTGCAGCGGTCACGGCGCTGGTGACATTTTATCAATTCTGGCGTGAGCGACGCATACAATACGGGCCAAAAGGTGGAGAGAAGGGGATATTGGCTAAACTCGCTTTCTATTTTTCAGGTGTCGTCGCCACAACGCTGATCGCCAGTTTCGCAACGGCGCCTTTTGCGCTTTATCACTTCGGTCAGGTTGCAACCTTTGGGATTTTGGCCAATTTACTCGCCGTGCCCCTTGCCGCCTTCTGGATCATGCCCTGGGCGGTTATCTCTATTTTACTCATGCCGATTGGCCTGGAAGGACCAGTCCTCGCGCTGATGAGCCTAGGGTTGGAGTTATTGCAGATAATCGCCGCCTATGTCGGCGCTTTACCAAACGCAATGGTCACTCTTTCGGTTTTCCCGCCATCGGCTTTGGCGGTTTTGGTGTTGGGAGGACTACTCATTTGCTTGGGCAACACTCTGGGCCGGAAAGCTGGAATGGGAACAATCGCCTGCGCCCTAGTGTTAACGTATCTGGCCCCCCAACCGTTTCTTTTGATTGAAAACACCGGCAAACACACCGCTTTTTTACTCGATCAGGCAAACCCACAGCTTGTTTCCGGGAAAAGCTTTTCTTCGCGTTCAGGCAGGGCCTGGCTCAAAAGAGCAGGGTATCGCCTTATGGAAAAACCGGGAGAAGAAGAAAACATGGTTCGCTGTGACAGGGTTGCCTGTGTTGCCCAGACCGAAGGCATAACCGTTGCCTACGTGTTTGACGAAGCAGCCCTGCTCGAAGAATGCCATGGGGTCGATATCCTCATCAGCGCCGTGCCGATCAGGCGCAAATGTCCAACTCCGAAAGTGGTTATTGACCGGTTTGACCTATGGCGAGACGGCGCACACGCCCTTTATAAAGATGGAACAACAGTCAGAGTTCTGAGCGACAGGTCTTACCGAGGCAAACGCCCCTGGGTTCTCTATAACGACCCGCAAAATTCTCAATAACGCCGATAAAGACCGACAAGACGTCCCTGAACGCGCACCCTATCCTGAGGGAAGATTCGGGTTTCATAAGCAACGTTGGCAGGCTCCAAGGCCACAGATTCCCCCTTACGGCGTAATCTTTTTAAGGTTGCTTCCTCATTATCCACCAAGGCAACGACAATGGCGCCGTTTTCCGCGTTGGCGCATTCCTGAATAATCACCGTATCGCCATCGTTAATGCCCGCCTCAATCATTGAGTCGCCGTCCACTTCAAGGGCATAGTGATTGCCACTGCCAATCAAGCCAGGGGGAACATCGACAAAACTCGAGGGGTCTTGCAGCGCCTCAATAGGCGTTCCGGCTGCGATACGACCATAAAGCGGCAGGTGGGCGACTTCCGAAGCTCCCGTTTCCTCTTTTGACGATAAAGCGCCCGTCAAATTGAACTCACCCTTGATAACATTCGGCGAGAAACTTTTTTCTTCCGACGGGGATTGTGGAATCGATGCGGTCGCTTCCAGGTTTTCAGGCAACTTAACCACCTCAAGGGCTCGGGCTCGATGGGCCAAGCGGCGTAAGAATCCGCGCTCCTCAAGAGCCGAAATCAGCCGGTGAATTCCCGATTTTGACTTGAGATCAAGAGCATCTTTCATTTCATCGAAGGACGGAGCGACCCCTGTTTTTTGAAGTCTTTCATGGATGAAAATCAAAAGTTCATGCTGCTTTTTGGTAAGCATTGGGCCCTCCGGAAAACGGTTACACCGCCAGGGAACAAAATAGAAACGTTGAAAAATGTTCTACTTTAGTTCTTACTGAAGGTCAAGAGCTATTCCAAGCTCCTTAATCCGCGTCTCACAACTTAACGGCTTTCTGGATGATCCGAACCGTTTCATCCCAAAGACCAATATTTTCAATTTCTTGTAAATCAACCCATCGGGCCTCCAGGGCGTCGTCGTCGGCATGCGGTTCTCCAGAAAGCCAAATGCAAAGCATTTCCACAAGGGTATAGTGATAGACAATCCTGTCTTGATCGTCTCTCGTGATGGAATCGACAATATCGACCAATGCGGAAGAGGAAACCCGGACGCCGGTTTCCTCCAAGACTTCTCGCTCGGCTGTTTGACCGATGCTTTCCCCCAATTCCTGCCGTCCTCCGGGAAGACTCCAGCTTCCCTTGTTAGGCTCTTTGGCTCTTTTTATCAGGAGGACAGAATTTTTCTTTAAAACGACTGCGCCAACGGCGACCACAGGTTTATCTGGATATTCGCGCATAGGCAAAGCGGACCCGGGTAAAGATGGTGAACGGAGGAAAAAGTTACATAATTCCAATCCAACCTTCATCAATGGTTTTATTTTTTTCCAATGTCCGCGATACTTCGAAAACTTCGGAAGCGTTGTTCCGGGAAAGGATTATCAGTTGATTGGGGAGTGTGATGGCTGGAGCGACCAGATTTGTCGAACGGCGCGTCTATTATGCGGGAGATACGATTTTCCGCGAAGGAGACCCCGGCGAGTGCGCCTATATCGTTCAGGAAGGAATCATTGAGATTTCCCGTGACGATAACGGCGAAAAAGCCGTGCTTGGAACCGTTGGCAAGGGCAGTATCTTCGGTGAAATGGCGCTGATCGACAATTCTCCGAGAATGGCTACGGCCAAAGCCGCTAAGCAATCCACTTTAATGATCGTCACCAGTTCGGTTTTTCACGCCAAACTAAAAACCGCAGATCCTTTCGTGCGAGGACTGCTTAATATTTTCGCCAAAAATATCCGGGCCATGAGCAAGCAAATCAGGGCCCAGGCAGGCGACCAGTCGGGGATAGGGGACAGTAATGGCGAACGACCAGCCTAATGAAGCGAAGCCAACGGGCCGCAAGAAAAGAAAGAAAAAAATCGAGCCCCCCCCCATTAGCCTCGGCGGATCCATTCGCGCCTATTTTCTGACCGGTATTCTGGTCACGGCGCCAATCTCGATCACCATATATCTAGCCTGGCTTTTCATCACTTTCGTCGATGAAAAGGTCACCCCACTGATTCCCGTCCAGTACCACCCGGAAACTTATCTTCCGTTCAGCATCCCAGGTCTGGGTCTCGTCATTGTCTTCATTTTCCTCACCACCGTCGGCATGTTGACGGCCGGTTTCCTCGGGCGTTTCCTGATCAAACTATGGGAAGGAATATTGGCCAAACTTCCGGTCGTCCGAAGCGTCTATGGGGCAACCAAACAAATTCTCGAAACGGTTCTCGCCCAGCAATCACAGGCATTTCGCGAAGCCGTTTTGGTCGAATATCCCCGGCGCGGGATTTGGGCTATCGCCTTCATCACCGGACGCACGGAAGGAGAGGTTCAGAACATCACCGAGGAAGAATGCATCAATATCTTCCTGCCCACGACGCCCAATCCGACCTCAGGTTTTCTGCTCTTCGTTCCCAAAAAAGAGTTGGTGCCGCTGTCCATGAGTGTTGAGGAAGCCGTAAAAATGGTCATTTCCGGTGGTATTGTCACCCCACCTGACCGTCGCACGGCAAAAGAGAAAGCCACCCCCGTCGTATCCGCAGCAACTTACGAAGATATCGACCTATTGCGTGAGTCCGAAAGGACGCCACTTCTCGTTGCCAAAAAAGTTCCAGCGGGAGCGGATGCCAAGAAAGAGCCTCTTGCCTATGCAGAAGATGAAGAATATGAAGACGATCTGGAAGAGGGGCTGGCAAAAGACGATAAAGCTTAGCCGGACCTTAGAAAACGGATAGCGGCATCTCTTTCAAATAAGTAGAGAAGGGTCCTTAAGGCCTGACCGCGTTCGCCTTCCAAAGAAGGGTCGTTCGCCAAAATCAGACTGGCGTCGTCTCGCGCCATGGGAAGCAACTCATCATGTAGAGCCAAATCGGCGAGCCTGAATTCAGGCAAACCGCTTTGGCGAGTTCCCAACAGTTCCCCGGCGCCGCGTAGCTTCAGGTCTTTTTCGGCAATAACAAAGCCATCATTCGTTTCCCGCATTACTTTCAGGCGCTCTTTCGCCGTTTCGCCCAGAGGGCCCGAATAGAGCAGCAAACAGGACGATTCAGCTTCACCCCGACCGATACGGCCCCTCAATTGATGCAGTTGCGCCAGACCGAACCTCTCGGCATGCTCAATAACCATGACCGAGGCTTGCGGCACGTCCACGCCAACCTCGACAACCGTCGTGGCGACAAGAAGATCGACATCGCCTTGGGAAAAGGCTTCCATGGCGGCGTCTTTATCAGGGCCTTTCATCCGGCCATGCACCAAGCCGACCTTAGCGCCGAAAATACCCTGAAGGTGGCGGAAACGTTCTTCCGCCGCAGCGGCATCAAGCTTTTCCGATTCCTCTACCAGCGGACAGATCCAATAGATTTTCCGTCCATCCTCCATGGCGCGCGAGGCCGCCGAAACCACTTCTTCCAGTCGCCCCGCAGGAATTGTGACCGTTTTGATCGGTTTGCGGCCCGCCGGTTTCTCGGTAAGGCGCGAAACGTCCATATCGCCATAGGCCGTCAGCATGAGCGTGCGCGGGATCGGCGTGGCCGTCATCACCAGCATATCGACCGCTTCGCCTTTGGAAGCAAGGGTCAAGCGCTGGTGGACGCCAAAACGGTGTTGCTCATCAATCACCGCCAAAGCCAGATCGTTGAAAACCACATCTTCCTGGAACAAAGCGTGGGTTCCGACAATCAGGTGAATGGTCCCATCTTGCAGCGTCTCTAAAATCTCCCGGCGCGTCTTGCCTTTTTCGCGCCCCGTCAGAAGAGACACTTTTAGACCGACCGCCTCGACCAAAGGAGCTATCGTTTCCATATGCTGCCGGGCCAAAACCTCAGTAGGGGCCATGAGGGCGGCCTGGGAGCCTTGTTCAACGGCAATCAGCATGGAAAGCAAGGCAACCACGGTTTTGCCGCTGCCAACATCGCCATGAAGCAGGCGAAGCATACGAGAGGAAGAAGCCATATCGGCTGAGATTTCGTCCAGAGCGGTCTGCTGGGCTCCGGTCAGCGCAAAGGGGAGGGCTTCGATGATCTTGGCCCTGAGAGCGCCGCTCCCTGAGATGGCGCGGCCTTTGGTTTTGCGCATATTCAGGCGGACGAGAGCGAGGGCTAGCTGGTTGGCCAGCAGTTCGTCATAAGCGAGGCGTCGCCTTGCCGGAGAAGCTCCCTCGATGTCTTCCGGCCCTTGCGGCTCATGGACGGCGCAGACGGCGGTTTCCCAGCTTGGCCAAGCCTCTCTTTTCAGCAAGGTTTCGTCGTTCCATTCAGGCAGTTCGGGAACCTGCGTCATCGCCGCTAGAATGGCTTTTCGCAGGGTTTTAGCCGCCAGTCCGCCAGTCATGGGGTAAGTGGGTTCAACCCGGCATACGGTTTCCTTTTCAGCCGGAGGAACCACATGATCGGGATGAACCATCTGAACTTCCGTGCCGAACCGCTCAATCTTGCCGCTCACCACCCGCTCTTCACCTTCGGGCAACAGCTTAGCCAAATAATCACCGCGGGCATGGAAGAAGACCAAAGTGATATAGCCGGTCTCATCGGCGCAGAGGACCTTGTAAGGCTGCCGCCTGTTTTGCGACGGCACATGTTTTTCCACCCGAACGTCCAAAGTGACGATACTGCCGGAAGGCGCATCTTCAATTTTTGGCGAAAAGCGCCGATCAACCAGCCCGGAGGGGAGGTGCCACAAAAGGTCCAGCACATGCGGCCCGGCCAAACGTTCCATATGTTCGGCCACTTTCGGGCCGACGCCGGGGAGCGTTTTACAACTGGCAAACAACGGAAAAAGAATTTGTGGGCGCATAGGATGGCTGACAGAAAGGTTTGAAGGCTCTATATCCTCTTTTACCTAATCTATAACAGACGTTGAAGTTTCATGGACCCTAATAGCCTCGATCCCGCCCGAAAACGTGTTTGGTTTCGCTGTCACCACATGGGAATGCAGGAAAACGATATTCTGTTCGGCACCCTTGCCGACCGGCATATCGCCAGCTTCAGCGACGATCAGCTTGCCACTCTGGAAAAACTAATCGAACAAAACGACGTTGATTTATTGAAGTGGGTTCTTGGTCAGGTCGAACCGCCAAAGGAATTCGATACGGAAATCCTGACGATGGTGCGTGATATTAAGAAGCAGCTATAACGTGCCGATAATAAAAGATTATCTAAAGGGGGCGCGTGGAAAGTTTATCTTCTCCGGCGTGCCGGAAGGCCTGGACTCCAAACTCCTTGCCGAAGCCGCGCAGGGGCAGGGCGATCTGATCTTTGTCGCCCGTGATGATGGCCGCATGGCTAAAACCCTCGATGCCCTTAGATTTTTCGCGCCCAACCTCGATCCCATCGGTTTTCCCGCCTGGGATTGTCTACCCTACGACCGGGTTTCGCCGAAAGGTGAAATCGTCTCCCAGCGCATCGAAGCTCTAAGTCGCTTGCTGCGCCCGGCAAATAAGCCCCGTTTGATCGTCACCACGGTTTCCGCCATCCAGCAAAAAGTCCCGCCCAGGCAGGCTTTTGAAGGCAAAGCGGTTACTGCCCATATCGGCGACAGACTGCCGATGAACGATCTGATAAGCGCTTTATCCTCAAACGGTTATCTGCGCACAGACAAGGTCATGGAAACGGGAGAGTTCGCCGTTCGCGGCGGGATACTCGATGTTTTCCCCGGCGGATTCGAAGAACCGGTCCGGCTCGATTTTTTCGGCGACGAGTTGGAAAGCATTCGCTCGTTCGACCCTATGAGCCAACGGAGCCAAGAAACTAAAGAGTCGTTTTCGGTTATTCCGGTATCCGAGATTTTTCTCGATGATGAAAATATCGAATGTTTCCGTAACGGCTACCGGGCGCTTTTCGGCAATGTAGGGCAGGACGACCCGCTCTATGCGGCAATTTCGGAAGGACGGCGGCATGGCGGCATGGAGCATTGGCTTCCCCTGTTCTACGACGCCCTCGAAACCCTGTTCGACTATGCTCCCGACGCCTCGATCCTTCTCGATCATCAGGTCGATGAAGTCTTGAATCTCAGGCTGGAGCAGATCGACGAATACTATGAAGCCCGTAAAAGCTTCGCCGGGGCGGGCAGCCAGGAAGCACCCTACCACCCAATCCCTCCAGAAACGCTCTATCTCAGCGAAGCCGCTTGGTCGGACACGTTAGACAACCGCCCGACAGGGAGCCTCACACCGTTTTCCGAGCCTGAAAGGCCTGGGGTTTGCAGGGATTTCGCAGGCCGTAAGGGAAAAGACTTCGCAGAGGCGCGCGCCAACCCCAACATCAACGTTTTCGATTCCTTAAGCGAACATCTCGCCAGCCTTGCAGGACAATCGAAAAGAGTTCTGCTGGCCGCCTGGACGGAAGGGTCGCGTGATCGACTTTCCAACGTCTTGAAAGAGCATGGTCTCGATGCGATTGCAAAAATCAAAGACTGGAAGGATTTCGAGGGAAATTCCTCTAATGCCCTCGGGCTCGCGGTCCTTGGCATGGAGAACGGCTTCGAATCCGACGATCTGGCCGTCATTACCGAACAGGACATCCTGGGTGACCGCATCGCCCGCCCGGCACAGCGCCGTATGCGGGCCGAAAACTTTATCTCCGAAGCCTCGGCGCTCAACGAGGACGATCTCGTCGTTCATGTGGAGCATGGGATTGGAATTTATAAGGGACTGGAAACACTCACCGTTTCCGGCGCTCCCCATGATTGCCTGAGAGTCGTCTATGCGGGCGACGACAAGCTTTTCGTTCCCGTCGAAAATATTGAGGTTCTATCCCGCTACGGCACCGACCAAGGGGCGGCGCAGCTCGACAAACTGGGCGGCGTCGCCTGGCAAGCCCGGAAGGCCAAGCTTAAACAACGGGTCAAAGACATCGCGGATAAACTCATCGCCGTTGCAGCCCAGCGGGAATTGCGCAAAGGCGAAACCCTTCCGATGCCAGAAGGGCTGTTCGATGAGTTTTGCGCCCGTTTCCCCTATTCGGAAACCGATGGGCAACTCAACGCCATTGCCGACACTTTGGAAGACTTGGCTTCCGGCCGCTCCATGGATCGTCTCGTTTGCGGCGATGTAGGGTTCGGCAAAACGGAAGTCGCCTTACGCGCCGCCTTCGTCGCGGCCATGGCGGGAAAGCAAATCGCCGTTGTCGTCCCAACCACTTTGCTGTGCCGTCAGCATTTCAAAAATTTCTCGGAACGGTTCAACGGCTATCCCATTCGGGTCGAGCAAATTTCCCGCATGGTGACGCCCGCGCAAATCAAGAAAACCAAGGAAGGGCTGGCCGACGGCACGGTGGATATCGTGGTCGGAACCCACGCCTTGCTGGCTAAAGGAATCGATTTCGACCGATTGGGGCTCCTGATCATCGACGAAGAACAGCATTTCGGCGTTTCCCACAAAGAAAAACTCAAGCAACTGAAAGCCGATATCCACGTTCTCACCCTTACGGCGACACCGATTCCCAGAACCCTGCAAATGGCGCTGGCTGGGGTGAAGGAAATGAGCCTGATCGCCACGCCTCCGGTTGATCGCTTGGCCGTGCGAACCTTCGTTTTACCTTTTGATCCCGTGGTGATCCGTGAAGCCATTCAGCGGGAAAGATACCGGGGAGGGCAGGTTTTCTACGTCTGCCCGCGAATCGCCGATATCGACAAGGTGGCCCAGGAGCTTGAAAGCCTCGTACCGGACGCCAAGGTGGGGATCGCACACGGCCGCATGAAGGTCTCCGAATTGGAAGACGTGATGAACGCCTTTTCAGAGCAAAAGCTCGATATTTTGCTCTGCACCAACATCATCGAGTCAGGCCTCGATATGCCGACGGCCAATACCCTGATCGTTCACCGCGCCGATATGTTCGGGCTGGCTCAGCTCTACCAAATCAGAGGACGGGTCGGGCGCTCAAAAACACGAGCCTACGCTTATTTGACCCTGCCGCCGCGCCAAAAGGTCACCGCATCGGCCGAAAAGCGCCTCGAAGTCATGCAAACTCTCGACACGCTGGGGGCCGGCTTTACCCTGGCGAGCCACGATCTCGACATCAGGGGAGCCGGCAATCTGCTTGGTGAGGAGCAATCGGGGCATATCCGGGAAGTCGGGATCGAGCTTTACCAGAAAATGCTCGAAGAAGCGGTGGCCGAAGCCAAGGGGGTGGGCGACGAAGAAGCCTCGGCAGAACAATGGAGCCCGCAGATCAACCTGGGTATGCCGGTTCTTATCCCCGAAACCTACGTGGCCGATCTCGGCGTCCGTCTGGGCCTTTACAGGCGGCTCGGCGAAATGGTGGAGCAGGGGGACATCGATTCTTTCGCCGCAGAGCTGGTCGATCGTTTCGGCAGTTTACCGGGCGAAGTGGAGAACCTGCTACAAATCCTTTCGATTAAGCTGCTTTGCAAAAAGGCCGGGATCGAAAAAATCGACGCAGGCCCCAAAGGGGGCACGGTGACCTTCCGAAACAATACGGTCGAAAACCCACAGGGTTTGGTGGAGTTCATCACCAGCCAGAGCGGAACGGCCAAGTTGAAACCGGATCACAAACTGGTTCTCATGCGCAATTGGGAACGGACGGATTTTCGCATCGCCGGAACGAAGCGGCTTGCCGCCGATCTGGCCGCGCTTAATGCGTAGCGGCCATTTCCCGGCCAAGCATTTCATCCTGGTGAGCCGTATCGATCATCCGGGCCAGAATGCCTGAGGGATAGCCGCCCGAGAGCACGAGTTTTTCGTTGAAGATAAAAGCCGGAACCCCGTTGATCCCTTGAGAATGAGCGTGCTGGCTGCTTTCATGAACGGCATCCAGGCCCTCATCACTGCTTAAAAAAGTCTCCACATCGGCAGAATCAAGCCCAAGTTTTTCAGCGATGGAAACAAGCACTGCAAGGTCGCCAATATCCTTCCCATTGACGAAGTAATTGTAAAAAAGGGCCTCCACGGCGGACTGCGCCATTCCTTGCTCTTCGGCGTAGAGAACCAGACGGTGAGAATCAATCGAGCTGGGTGTGCGGCTGATATTGTCGAAAGAAAAATCGATTTCTGCCGACAATCCGACATCTTCGACAGCGTTATAGGCCTTCTGCGCTCTCCTGGGACCGCCGAATCGACGTGTCATATAGGTTTCATGAGATATGCCTTCTTTCGGCATATTGGGGTTGAGCAAGAAGGGCCGCCAACGCAGGGCGACATTTATATCCGGACGCATTTCCAACGCCTCATCAAGTCGGCGTTTTCCGATATAGCACCACGGACAAACGGTATCGAATACCAAATCTATTGTAATACCAGTCAATTACACCATTGCCCCACAGTCATGCCATTAGTCTGAAGAGTATCACACCTTGCCATATTTAGAAGTCGCTGTAAGCCCTCAAACCAATCACATCGTTTGGTAGTAACGACATTTGAGACAAATGCACTTAAAGTTTACCATTGTTTTTATGTGCTTTATTGGGCGTGTTCGTTCATACAAATGAACGGAGAGATGAGTTGACTGGACTTTCAAGGGGTTGGGGCGCTTAATAGGATTATCTGAAAGTGTGCACACGACTTTCACACATAAAAAAGAAGACACCAAGATTTAGTCGCATTTCCGCTTTTCCCGAAAGCGAATGCGAACTAAATGCCGAAGAGCGATTTATTAAATTCGGGTGCTAATGGAGGCGGAAATGGCCCTGGATAATGACAACACAGAAGGCACCGACGTAACTGACACCTCAGACGCATCGGTCGTTCAAATCTCTCCCGACAACACAGTTCAGCTTCCTGCGGGGGTAACCGTTGGTAGCGACGCTTTTGAGCGGGACGGGCAAGATCTTGTCATTACGCAAAACGACGGCTCGACAACCGTCGTTGAGGACTATTTCGCCTCAGAGCCTCAAGCCACATTGATGACCGAAACCGGTGGCCGCCTTACCGGTGAGTTGGTTACCAAGCTGGCTGGGCCGATGAACCCGGGCGAATACGCTCAAGCGGGCGGCCCTCAAGCGGGCGAACCTATCGGCCACGTCGATCAGATGGATGGTGATGTCTACGTTATCCGAAACGACGGCACCAAGGTCCAACTCGATGTTGGCGATCCGGTTTATCAGGGCGACGCTCTTGAAACCGGTCCCGAAGGTGCGGTCGGGATTATTTTGGCTGACCAGACGACCTTCTCCATGGCCGAAAACGGCTCCATGGTCCTTGATGAAATGGTCTACGACCCGGGCACCGACGCGGGCAGCATGAATTTCTCGGTTGTAAAGGGCGTGTTCACCTTCGTTTCCGGCCAGGTCGCCAAGACCGACCCGGACGCCATGACCATCGAAACCCCGGTGGCGACCATCGGTATTCGCGGCACCCAGGTCGGGGTCGACTTTGCCAACGGTGAAGACTTGCAAGTGGTTCTGATGGAAGAATCCGACGGCTTCGTTGGTGAAATCGTCGTCTGGAACGAAGGCGGCACCAAAATCATCAACATGGCCGGTTTCGGCACCATCGTAAAAGGTTTCGATCTGCCTCCAGTTGAAATTTTTGAAGTTTCCGAAGATCAACTGATCAATATCTACGGCACGACTTTTGAATATCTGCCTACTGAAGTCGGTACCGGCAACGATTACGGCATGCAGAACGTCGGGAATTTTGATGATTTCGCCACGGCGGCAGGCGGCAATGAAGAACTCATTCCGGGTTCTGATGAAACTCCCGACACCTCGCAAACAACCAATTCCAGCACTGTCGCAATCAACGATACCGACACGAATCAAATCGAAGGCTTTGACGGCGGTGCGGACAGCAACCCCACCAATGGACTCGGTGTTGGCAATCAACCGACGACCATTGGTGCTGATGAGGGTGCAGATCCATTAAACGGCGGTCCTGAAACCGGTACGGGTAGCAATACCCCAGAAGGCTCTTTCGACTATATCGGTGACGACGGCGTACGGCATGTTGGCTTAGGAGAGGGCGTAACCAGCTTCTCCGATCCGAATTCTGACGTGCCCATCAACATGGACGAATCGGATAATACGAACAACCTCGATATCACGACCGGCTCTGGCGATGACAACATCACCACCGGTTCGGGCAATGACATTATCAACGCCGGAAACGGCAACAACACCATCAACGCTGGCGATGGCGACAACCAAGTGACGACCGGGTCCGGGAACGATAACATTACGACGGGTTCGGGCGACGACTCTATTTCCTCAGGCGACGGCGATGACATCGTGGATGCGGGCGCAGGCAACGACAGTATCGATGCTGCCCACGGCGGCGGAAACGATACCTACGACGGCGGCGACGGCATCGACACCATTGATTTCGATAGTTCCACGCAAGGTGTGCTGGTTGACCTTGAAGAAGGCACGGCGACTGACGCCGAAGGCGTCGATCCCTACATCAACAGCGACACTTTGAGCGAAATCGAAAATGTTATCGGCGGCGACGGCAATGACGAAATTCGCGGCGATGACGGCGACAACGTCTTAAGCGGCGGCAGTGACGTCAATCGTGCCGATGGCGTGGATGGCGACGATATCCTTGAAGGACGTGGTGGCAACGACACCCTCGACGGCGGTGAAGGCGGTATGGATACGGCGGTCTTCTCCGGCAACTATGCCGACTATGCCATTTCGGAAGTCGACGACAACCTTCAGGTGGCCGACTCTGTTGCTGACCGAGACGGAACCGATACCCTGATCGGCATTGAAACCATCGAATTTGCCGATGGGACCTATGACGTTGCGACTGGTGAGTTTGCAGCAACAAGCATTGAAGTCGTTGGTGGCGATGATGATGATGTCATTGACGGCGGCGCGGGCGATGACCAGATCGATGGCGGCGGCGGCAACGACCAAATTCAGGGCACGACTGGCGACGATACCTTGAGCGGCGGGGATGGAGACGACACCATCGACGGCGGCGAAGGTGACGACCAGATCACCGGCACCGACGGTAACGACATCCTGACCGGCGGGGATGGAGCCGATAATATCGATGGCGGCGCAGGCGACGACGTGATTGTCGGCAGCGACGGCGACGACGTGATTGTCGGTGGTGATGACAACGACACCATTGATGGCGGTGCGGGCGACGACACGATTACAGCCAGCGACGGCAACGACATCGTCCAAGGCGGAGAAGGCAACGACACCATCGTTGCGGCTCATGGCGGCGGCAACGACACCTATGATGGCGGTGACGGAATCGACACGATCAAATTCGAAAGTGCTGAGAACGGCGTCAACGTCAACCTTGAAGAAGGCACGGCAACCGACGCAACCGATACGTACTACATCGGCGACGATGTGCTGACCAACATCGAAAACGTGGTTGGCTCGCCCGGTAACGACGATATTACTGGCGATGCCCAGGTTAACGCACTTTATGCCGGAACCGGAGATGATATTCTCGACGGCGGTGAAGGCGATGACATTCTCGATGGCGGCGAAGGTGCCGACACGGCCATCTTTAGCGGCAATTCAGCCGATTACAACCTGATCCCCAATGAAGACGGCTCCTTCTCGGTTGTCGGCATCGATGGTACGGATATGGTTTCCAATATTGAAACCCTGACCTTCGATAACGGCTCCTTCGAGTGGAATGGCGAGACATTCGCCAAGGTTACCCAAAGCACCGAGTCCGACGGGCCGAACAAGGTGTCTGGCGAAACCAGCTTGGTCAACACCAGCGAACCGACCATCAATCGCGAAAGCGGTGAATCGGTAACCGATCAGGAAACCGGCGATGTCACCACGACCTATGACACCACGGTCGTTAATACCTACGAAACACCATACGACATGGTGCTTTCCGAACGGACCGTGACGACCACTGAATACATTGGCGGCGAAACCGACACGGAATACGGCGATTGGGCCAACACGACAGTCGATAATGACGTAGACAGTGAAAACAAGACCGAAGCCGGTCCTGATCACGTTGAAGTCAACGTTAATGAAGCGCCGGATGCGGGTCTTGCCGAACTGACGGGGGCGGAAGATACGGCCCTGGTCATCACCGAAGAGCAACTGTTGAAGAGCGCAACGGATGCGGACGGCGACACTCTGTCCGTCACCAATGTCAGCGGCGAAAACCTCAACGGTACATTAGAGAAAACCGGTGAAGGCGAGTGGACCTTTACGCCTAACGATAATTGGAATGGTTCGTTCGACTTGACCTACACCGTTTCCGACCACTTTAAGGAAAGCACCGGAACAGTTTCGGTCACCATGCCGAACGACAATGCGGATTCAACTTTCGTAACCTCCTACGAAACAAATTCCGTTACCCAAGACATTGGCGATCCCGCGCTGGCAAGCCGCGTCACCAATAATGTCGAAAACTCTGGCGTTGAAAGCATCGATCTGGAAACCGGCGATACGATCACCACTTACGATACGATCGTGACCGAAACCTTCGTCCAGCCCACCCTGACCACGGGCTATCAGCGTACCGTCACGGTGGAAACCACGGAAGACGGCACAGTTCTTGATCCGGTCTATGGCAATTGGGACGAAGTCAGCTCGACACCGGGTAGCCGGAACTATGACGAATCTTACGAAGGCGATCCGAACCCGGTTGTGACCGATGTTAATGAAGCGCCGGATGCGGTTGCTGATACGGGATTGTTTGGTGGAGAGAACGAAACGCTCACCATCAATGTACTTGAAAATGATACTGACGCTGACGGCGACACCCTGAGCGTTTCCAACGCTTCGGTCGATGGCGGCGGCAAGGTCTCGGTTAATGGCGATGGCACGATTACTTTCGATCCGGGCACTGATTTCGACAGCCTGGCGGAAGGCGATAATGCAACCGTCACCATCACTTATGAAGTGAGCGACGGCTACAAGACCAATACCGCCACGGCGACGGTAACAGTCGAGGGCTCCAACGACGGGCCGGTTTTCGACGGTCTGGTCGTCAATGGAACAATCGATGAAGACAATCTTGTCGGCATGAGCGAGGACGATACCTTCAGCGCGATCCTCGAAGCCTCCGACGGCGATACCGGCGATGAACTGACCTACAGCTTCGCCAGCGAAACCGATGGCCCGGCGCATGGCGAGGTGACATTCGGGGCCGATGGCGCCTTCACCTATACGCCGACTGACGATTACACCGGCGAGGACGAATTTACCGTCACCATCAGCGACAAGCAGGGCAGTTCAACAACGGCTACCGTTAAGGTCGATGTGGCTGCGATCAACGATGCAGCAACGGTCTCGGCTCCGAGCCTCGTAGTTTCGGAAGGCGCAACCGTGGGGGTCGGCGTCGCAGACCTTGGCGTCTCCGACGTGGATACTGCAGATGCAGGGGTCACCATCCAGGTAAGCAATGTGGCCAACGGCTCATTCACCCTGGACGGTGTGGAAGCTTCTTCCTTCACCCTGGCCGACGTGGCCGCGGGCAAGGTGAGCTTCACCCATGACGGCGGCGAAGATGCACCGAGCTTTAGCGTTTCCGCCAGCGACGATGGGCAGACCTACAGCGACCCGGTCGCTGCCCAGGTCAACTTCACCAACGTCAACGATACGCCTCAATTGACCACCGACCTGCAAGGCTACTTCACCGATGGTCAGGCCATGACACTGGATGCCAGTGAAATCACTGTCACCGACGCCGAATCCGGCGCAAACGACATTACCTTTACGCTAACCGATGCTCCTGACTTCGGCGCACTCTACAGGGTCGATGCCAACGGAGCGCAAATTCCGCTTGATGTAAACGACACCTTCACTCAAGCAGATATCAACAGCGGAACTATCCAGTATCAGCAAACGAGCAACGACTTCAGCTTCCAATGGGAAAACTCAACACCCAGTTGGGACAATGCGACCATTGGCGTCGACTCCAACAACCTCAAGGTTCCTGACGGCGCGGACTCCATGACCGTGACCTTCCAGGGTGAAGAGGCGGGCTATAAGAATGCTGTTGGTTGGTACAAGATCACCACCGATCCACAAACCGGCGAGCAAACTTACAGTGACCCGGACATCATCTGGCACAATGCCTCGCAAGTGGGCAGCGGCGGCGATCTCGTGGTCGATGGCAGCTCAGTAACCTTCAACAACCTGAGCCCGGGCGAAGAAATCGGTTTCTTCATCATTCAGAACGCCGATGACAAGGTGAGTAGAAATTCCTACGACGACGGAGGGGATTACGATAACCTCGAGTCTCTGCTGAATAACGACCAGCGCTATCTTGAGTTCGACTCCAGCGGCGACTTGAGAATTGTCGCTCCCGGCAAACCGTCGCTTACCGTCGATTCACGAGACAACTTCCATTCCGGCGATGCATCGACCAACGACGACGGCATGGTTCACGTCAAATCCGGCATCGGTGATGATGGTGAACTGCACATCGGGTTTGAGGATCTGGATGCCAATCGGGCTGAAAACGACTACTACCACCAGAACGACAACGACTTCGATGACGTCAAGTTCTCGGTTACCTTCGACGGTCCTGATCAGGATATCCAGAACGACAGCTTTACCTTTACCGCTGCCGATGGCGACGGTTATCAGGTGGCCGACAGCGACGGCGATACCAGCATCACCTTCAATCTGGACGAAACCACCTAAAGGGTTCGCCCATAGATACAATGAAACGGGAGCTTTTCGGCTCCCGTTTCATTTTGGCCAGCTTTCCGTTTCGGGTCAGCTCGTTCCTTGATCGAGCGGCGTTTCCCGATAATGGGCCCATTTCTGACGGCCACCCCGGTTTTCGATATAGTTGATCAGAGCGACAACGGCCTTGCGGTCGAACTTCTTTTCCGCTTCCTCCATAAGAATCGCCGCGACCTTTTCGAAGGTCATGGCGTCGCGATAAGCTCGGGGGCTGACCATACCGACAAAGACGTTGGCAACAGCGACAATTCGGGCGGTGACGAGAATTTCGTCGCCCTTCATGCCAAGCGGTCCCGCACCATCCCAACTCTCGCCAATCTGGCGCACGGTATCAACCACGGGTCCGTCAAACTCAACACCGCTCAACAGATCGGCGCTGACGACGAAACTGCGGCTGAGTTGCTCACGCTCGTCATCGGTTAGCTTGCCGGTTTTCGTCAGCAATTCGGGCGGAATGAAGATCTTACCGAGATTCATCACGCTACCGGCGATATCGACCGTCCGCTGTTCCAACTCGCCCAATCCCATCTCCTGACCAATAGCGTGGGAAACTTCAGCCACACGCGCCGAATGGTTGGCGGAGTAGGGGTCGCGCCGGTCAACCACGCTGACCAGCGTTTCAACAAGCTGTCGCATCACCCGCTCCCGACGCTCCCGCTCTCGGGTCAATTCGGTGATATCGTCTAAAATCATCAGAGAGGAGGGAGGATAATCGCGGTCGCCCCGCAAGGGTACATGATCGGATTTAATCACCAAATCGCCATCCGCCTCTTCAAACCGATGCACGGCGTTGTGCGGCTCAAACTTCTCAATCACTTCTTTGTTAATTTCGTGATAGGCCTTGGCTTGGATCGGGCCGATCACATTGAACATGTTTTTGCCCAGCATGTCGTCGACTTCCATATCCACACTGTCGGCGGCCCGCTTATTGGCGAAAGTGATATTGCCTTCCCCCGTTACCGCTAAAATATGTGCGGGATGGCTGTTTGTGACCACATTGAGGAACTTCGAAAGGTTCTGAAAGCGCTCCATTTGCAGCTTAAATTGTTCGGCGGCCTTGGCGGCGCGAAGCGACGTTCCATGACGCCAAACGGCAACCATCGTGACACTGACCCCACCGATAATCAGCAGGAAGACCACGAGAATCGTCCGCAGGCGGGTATCGGTTTCAGCCAGAGCCTCGGATGTCGCTACTTTCCGCGCCAATACCCAGGGGGTTCCTGCAATGGGGCGCGAAGTCACCAGAACTTCCGTTCCGGTATAATCTCGGCGAATACCAAAGCCGCCCGGTTTTTCAACGGCAAAAGCGGCAGCCAAATCGGGAGTATCGGCGGCAAACGTTCTCTCAAGCGGCGGCGTCCCATCGGCTAAAGGCGTCAGATATTCAATCACGCCATTATTTTTCCGGGCGAGATAGGTCTCTGCGGTTTTTTGAATCTCTCCCGGTTGCTCAAGAGTTTTGACGAAATCCTTACCGATCAGCTTAATCCCCAAAACGACGCCAATGCCTTCCGTTTCATCACCTTGCAAGGCATAGACGGGCAGGGCGAAACCAACGGTCGTTTCGTCGCTCGCTCCTTTGTAGAGATCGATCAAGACCGGTTTCCCGCCGAGAGCTTTCGCCACAGCCGCCCTAATATCCGGCGAGGGGGGCGGGGTGCCGGGCGAAGCGACGAGGAGCTTCCCATCCTTATTCAATAGGGCGATTCCGGCAACGCCGACACGCTCCACGTTGGCCGCGATTTCACCGCTCGGCGGCGGGGCGCTGAAACCGGTCCGATCAGCCGTCGCCACCAATAGATTGCGCAAATAACCCGCCTGCGCCTGGGCTTCGGCCATAGCCTCTCCGCCCTCTTCCTCGGCAAACAGAATTTCGGTCATATAAAGCTGCAGGGAGGCGTTTTCCGCCAGTTCACGGAGGGAAGCAAAGTTTTTATCGACCCAATCGGAAACGGCAGCTACCCGGCTATCGGCGACAATCCCCAATCTGATCTGCCAATCCTGCAGATCTCTTTGCCGTTCTTCCTCGACAAAACTAAAAGCATAGAAAACCCCGGCGGCGACAATAGCCACTAATGCAACAACGGTTCCGGCAACCTTGAAGTTGACCGCCCGTTTGATTTTGGGCTCTTGTTCTTGAGGTTGTTGTTTTTCCTCGTTCACCATTGGAGCCTCCCCGGAAAAAGTCCTTTAGATTGAGCATCGTATGTTATCACCCATAAGACTTAAAGGGAGAAATACAGTCGACATGATTCTCCCCATAGATGCTGAACTCACGCTGCTTCAAATCGGCTTGAACTGTGATTTCCATACTTGTCGTAATCAAGGCGGCTCAATATCATTGGTCAAACGATCCAATGGAACATGCAGCCGGATGAAACAGGCAAACCAAAGAAACAAAAGAATACGTACTGCAAAAACGGCTCTTTTATTGGGCGTTCTGGCCCTTTTGTTCACAGTCCATCCTCAGAACTGGGCAGAGGCTAAAAAGGTCAACCCAGACGGGCTTTTCAATACCAAAGAAATCCGCTCCCGCAATTTTAAGCCTTTCAAGAAATGGACGGGAGCCATTGAACGTTATTCCAAGGAACAGGCCAGCATCAAAGCGGGCGATTGCAAGGAAAAAAAGTTCAACAAATGCCACTACGACAAATGGATGACTTTTCTCAAAAGCTTGGAAGGCAAGGATAAACTCACCCAGGTGAAAGAGGTTAACGCCTTTATGAACAAGGCGCGATACATCACCGATCAGGTCAATTGGGGGCAAAAAGACTACTGGGCGACACCGGGCGAATTCATGGCCAAATTCGGAGATTGCGAAGACTATTCAATCTCCAAATTTGTTTCCCTAAAGCTGTTGGGTTTCACCGACAAAGATCTGAGGATTGTCGCAGTAAAGGATATGAACCTCAAGGTCGGCCACGCCATTCTTGCGGTCTATCTGAACGACACCCCCTACATCTTAGATAACCAGATCAAACAGGTCGTCGAAGCCAGAACAATCCGGCATTACGCTCCCGTATTCTCGATCAATGAAGAATATTGGTGGCGGCATAAGCCTAAATAAATAGGCTTTGGGTGAATGTTTATGCGACCACGTCCAGATGGCGGACTTCGGTGATGTCCTCGGTGGATTTCAAAACAACGCCAATGGGCAGCGAGGTCGATGTATCGACACGCGCATGACGCAAGGCATCCGAGGTCAAGCCTGTCGCCCCGCTAAGATTGGCGCCCCGCAAATCGGCGCCGATAAGCGTTGCCCCGGTAAAATCAGCACCGGAAAGCCAAGCATCTTTCAAAACGGAATAATCAAGCGTGGCGGAACTGAAATCAGCTTTGTAGAGAAAAGCTCCGGTCAGGTCGATCCCTTGGAGGTTTTTGCCGACAAAAGAAGCTGATATCAAATTCCCATGCGACTTCAGATCGGCGATAAGGTCGGCCGCAGGAGTCAGGTCTTGCGCCTTTGCCTGGGCCTCCAGAAAGCTCTGAGCATCTGAGGAGATCGTAATTACATCTTGGACCACGAAAGGAGAATCGGCAGCAGGCGTCTGGTTAATGCTTCCATCCAATTGCTCCTCTCTCCCAAGCAGATAGGAGCTTGAAAGATAGGAGAGATAGGACCCGGATTGGTTTACCAGCGCCATTGAAGACCCAGCCCGCAAAATTAACGATTCATTAACACACTAAGCTTTCTGCGTTGTTTTTTCTATAAAAACCGTGAAAAATCCAGGCAACTTGACAACCATTCAAGACAGCAAAGGGCAGGACTTGCCGCAACTTCCCACTCAGTACCGCGTCTTTCGACCCAATTTTCTCGTCACACGAATTGGCGAAACGGCCCTTCAGTTGGGTATTTTCGCCATGATGACCGAAATGGGTATGTTCCCCGAACCGTTTAAAGGCGTCGTCCTGGCTCCCGAAGGTGAGGTCGCCAACGAAACCCTGCTTGGTTACTTCAAGCCCTGGATCGAAATCGCCCGAAAGGCAGATCCCTTGGAGCTGCCATCCTTCAACGCATCGGATATCCGCTTTCCAGACGGCAATATTCTCCATGAAGACCGCGCCGCCGTGGCCCTCTTCAAACTTTGGGAAGATGAGGGAAGAGGGCCGCTTCTCAGCTTAACAAAGGAGCACCGGAAAAAGGGTGAGAAAGCATTAAAAAAGCTCGGTCTGCCGGGTGATGCGTGGTTTGTCGCCTTGCATGTAAGAGATCAGCGTTTTTTCGAAAATGATGTTTCCATCGACGATTCGGCTAACGATTTCAGAAACGCCGAGATTGAAAGCTTTTACAAAGGGATAGAGACCATTACGAATGCCGGGGGCTGGATTGTCCGACTAGGACACCCGCAAATGCCACCTCTGCCGACCATGCCTCAGGTTATCGATTACGCCCATAGCGACGACCGAAGCGACTGGCTGGATATCTACCTCATGGCTGCGGCCCGGTTTTTCCTCGGCACGACCTCAGGCCCCTGGATCGTCGCCGATCTTTTCGGCGTTCCCGTCGCCCAAGCCAACAACACGCCTTTCTCCGAACGGCCTTTCTCAAAAAGGGACATCTATATCTCCAAGCTCCACTTGGACGGCCTCGACAAGCCGATTTCCTTCGATGAAGCCATGCGACCGCCTTACCGCAACCGCTACTCCGATGTCGGGCCCATCAGAGATAATACCGCCGATGAAATCAATGGATTGGTTATTGAGATGCTTGACGAACTAAATGGGCGACTCAGCCTCACCAAAGAAGACGAAGCCAGGCAAGCCCAAATTACCGCCCTATCCGAAGAGTTCGAACGTAACGGCGTTTCAAGCCGTATGGGGCGGACATTCTTGAAAGGGTGGGAAAGTTTATTGCCAAATGGAAATTACTAACGTCTCAGCGAAGCCTCAATGAAGCAGCATTGGGAAAACAAGGTTTAGAACGGGCTCAAGCCTCCGGCGCCTCTATTCCTTCCGGATTGATACCCATAGATTGCATCCGTTGGCGCCAACGTTTACGCGCCAAAGCTTGCATATCCTCGACCAGATCCATCTCATCCATTATTTCCAGACCAATCAGTGTTTCAACGACATCCTCAAGAGTCACCAATCCCTGCATGGTGCCATATTCATCAACGAGCAGAACAATCTGCACTTTTTCACGCATCAACCGGTCGTAGCACTTAGAGGCGGTCAGAGTATCAGGCAAGACTACAAAATCGCGCCGAAACTCATGCAATCGGCGACTGAATTCATCCCGCGCCTGAGAGGTCAGTAGATCGGTTTTGAGCACCCAACCGGTGATATCGTCCGACCGTTTTCCATAAATCGGAACTCGCGAGAAAGGGGATTGCGCATGAGCCAAGAAAAACTCCTCGACCGTCGCATCTTCTTGCACCGAGAACACAACCGGCCTGGGTGTCATAATATCTCGAACGCTCAGTTGGCGCAGCATCATCAGATTTGCAGCAATGGTATGTTCGTGACGGTCCAGAACGCCTTCTTCTTTACCTATCTCGATTACCGCCTGCATTTCATCACGGCTATAGGTAAACGCGCTTTCCCCTGAGCGGGAAAAAAGTTTTGTCAATCTTTCGGAACACCAGACCAATGGAAACAGACCAATTGTCATCCAGTGGATAATTCTTCCGAATAAGGGCGCTAAAGACTGCCAGTGAACAGCGCCCAGGGTTTTCGGAATGATCTCCGAGAAAACCAAAATTAACAGCGTCAGGACAGCGGAAGTAAGGCCTATATATGCATTCCCAAAGACCTGGGCGGATTGTGCTCCAACTCCGGCGGCCCCGACAGTATGAGCGATCGTATTTGCAGTTAAAATTGCCGCCAACGGGCGATCCAGATTATTTCGAAGCTTTCTCAAAAGAAAGGCTGTCTGGGATTTTTGATCCATAGCTGCAATATATGAAGGACGTATTGACAGCAAGACCGCTTCAGAAATCGAACAGATAAAAGAGACGCCAATTGCGAGAAGCAAATACAGGAACAAAGCAGTCATAAACACGGCCTACCATCTTAATCTACTGACAAAAACACCTGCCAGACGGCCTCAATACCTAGGGCCAGGACCCATTAACTTGATCCATTCTGCGTCCTGTCTCCTTGCCCTCGGCTAAATAGAATGAACAGAATTGCATCAGATTAATGGGTCCTGACCCTAGATACAATATGAACATAACTGATCCGGCAACAGTACGCGAGACGTACTCACCTAATGACTTGGGGGTATATATTTTTGGCTATTTGGCTGGGGATATTTATGCCGTGGAAAGAGAGTTCAATTATGGAAGAGCGTCTTCGATTTGTCGCCCGTTCGTTGGAAGGCGAAGGGATAAGCAAGGTTTGTCGGTCTTTCAGGCTATCTCGGAAGAGCAGCTACAAAATCTTCAACCGCCATAAGGAGGAACCAGTCACCAGCTGCAGAGGCATCTGCATGTGCCCGACCTGAGAGATAGGTGACGCTTTGTACCGGACACATGGGTAACACTTTTGGCTATTTGGCTGGGGGTGTTGATGCCGTGGAAAGAGAGTTCGGTTATGGAAGAACGTCTACGATTTGTCGCCCGTTTGTTGGAAGGCGAGGGTATGAGCGAGGTTTGCCGGTCTTTCGGGATATCCCGGAAGACCGGCTATAAAATCTTCAACCGCTATAAGGAGCACGGCCTGGAGGCCTTGTGCGACCGGTCCCGTCGCCCGGTGCGTTACGCTAACCAATTGCCCGATCAGATTGAGCGAATGATCGTGACCCTCAAGAAGGAGAAGCCCCATTGGGGCGCGCGCAAGGTCCGTGAACTACTGGTCCGGCGGTTGGCTGGCGATGTCCGGATTCCGGCGACCAGCACTGTCCATGCCGTGCTCGATCGCCACGGTCTGGTCAAGCGTGGCCGCAATAGACGGCGCAATAAGGCGCAAGGCACCGAGCTTTCAAAGGGAGGCGCCCCGAACGAGCTGTGGTGCGCCGATTTCAAGGGTGAATTCAAGCTCGGTAACCGGCGGTATTGTTACCCCCTGACCGTCATCGACCAGGCTTCACGCTTCCTGCTCATGTGCGAAGCCATGGAAACAACCAAGGAGGCCACCGCCTTCACGGCCTTCCTGCGCCTGTTTGAGGAGCGCGGACTGCCCAAGGCCATCCGGACCGACAACGGATTACCTTTCGCCAGTCCTAATGGGCTCTACAACCTCTCCAAACTATCGGTCTGGTGGCTGAGGCTCGGCATCGATATCGAGCGT